>JAAXOU010000001.1 GCA_012396115.1 Streptomyces somaliensis DSM 40738
GGCGAGTCCGGCGGCGATCTGGGCGGCGATGGCGGCGGCCCAGGGGATCGGGAGCTGGGACTCCCCTTCGATGAGGTCGCGCAGCGACCCGCCGTCCAGGAACTCCATCGCCAGGTAGGGCAGGTCGGAGGTCAGGTTCACTTGGCGCTCCACAGCGGGATCGACTGCGGGTCTCCGCCGAAGGCCTCGGTGAGGTAGGTCGAGCCGAGCCGGGCGAGCGTGCCGTCCTTCTTCAGCCCCTCGATCGCCGTGTCGAGCGCGGAGGCGTTCGGGCTGTTCTTGGGGTAGATCGCCCCGTAGGACTCGCCGGTCTCGTACTGGCCGACCACCCGGAGCCTGCCCTTGGACTCGTTCGCCTTGCCCAGCACGATCGCGACGTCGGTGAGCGCGGCGTCGACCAGGCCGGCCTGGACGGCGGCCTGCAGCTCGGCGTCCTTGGCGAACACCTTCGGCGCCTTCTTCGGGCGCAGGCGGTCGCGGACGAAGTCGGCCCCGGTGGTGCCCTGCTTCACGCCGAGCTGCAGGTCCCCGATGGTGGTCTGGGTGACCTTGGAGTCGGCCTTCGCCAGGACGCCGATGTTGGAGGCGAAGTAGGGGGTGGAGAAGTCGACGACCTCGCGGCGCTTGTCGGTGATGGATATCTCCGCGAGCGCCAGGTCGAAGTCGTTCGCCTTGCCGGCGACGAGGGCGTCGAAGGGCACGTTGCGCACGGTGAGCCGGGGCAGGCCGGCCCGGTAGGCGAGGTTCGCGGCCATGCAGTACTCGTAGCCGTCGTCGATCTGGGCGACGGTGTCGCCGTTCCACCAGCCGGGGGTGGGCAGGTCGCCGACGACGGTGAGGGTGTCCTTCTCGACCGTCTCGAGGGTGATCGAACCGCGGACGCCGGTCACCTGGCACTGGCCGTAGGTGCGGGAGCCCTTGGAGTCGGTGGTGTGGGTCGTGGAGTCGCCGCCACCGGACGGGGAACCGCCGCAGGCGGTGAGGGCGGCGAGCAGCACGGTGCCGAGCGCGGGCACGGCGAAGTGGCGGAGGGGGCGCATGGAGCTCCTAGGGGAAGTGCCGGGAACCGGTGGTGCGCTACAGTGCCCAAAACGTTTTGGGTGCGTCAATAGGTCCAAGCCAGCGATACCAAAACGTTTTGGGCGGGGGAGTGGGGGGCAGCTTGCTGCGGACCTGCGCAACAGGGCCGCGTCAGGGCCGAAGAGGGAGGGCCGCACAGGCATGACCAGCCGTACACCGGCACATTCGAAGGGGACGGGGCGGCGCGTCCGCATCCGCGACGTGGCGGAGGCGACCGGCCTGTCCGTCACCACCGTGTCCCACGCCCTGCGCGGCAAGGGGCAGATCGCACCGGCCACCCGCGAACGGGTGCGCCGCGCCGCGACGGAGCTCGGCTACCGGCCCGATCCCGTCGCCCGGGGCCTGGTCTCCGGGCGCGTCGGCGTCCTGGGGCTCGCCGTCGGCCACATGGCGGACCTCCCCTGGGCCGGCACCTACCGCCCCTACTACGCCGCCTTCGCCGCGGGCGCCACCATGGCCGCCGTGGAACGGGACCACGCCCTCGTGGTCGTCCCCGGCGACCCGGCCTCCGGCCTGTGGACCCGCGTCCCCATGGACGGGCTGATCATCGTCGACCCCGTACGGGACGATCCGCTGCTCGCCGACTGCGCGCGCCACGGCATGCCCGTGGTCACCGACGGGCGCCCCATCGACCCGGGGTACGACGGCGTCCCCACCGTGGAGAGCGACATCGAACAGGGCATGACCGAGATCCTCGCCCACCTGCGGGAGTCCGGCGCCGTACGCGTCGGCCTCCTCTCCGGCTTCGAGTCCGACGCCTACACCCAGGACTGCGAGCGCCTCTACCGCCGGTGGTGCGCCGGGACCGGGCAGGCGCCCCTCGTCGAAACCCCCGCCGCCGCGGAGGACCCCGTCGAGGCGGCCCTCCGCCTGCTGGCCTCCCCCGGCCGCCCCGACGCCGTGCACTGCCTCAACGAGACTTACGGGCAGGCCCTCGTCGTCGCCGCCCGCCGGCTCGGCCTGGCCGTCCCCGACGACCTCATGATCAGCGTGATGCGGGCGAGCGACCAGCCCGGCGGGTCGGCCGACTGGGAGATCCCCCTGACCACCCTCAGCCTGGACGCCCGCCGACTGGGCGTCGAGTGCGTGGCCACGCTGATCGACGTGCTCGACGGCAAGCAGCCCGGCGGCACGGTCGTTCCGTGCAGCGTGGTCGTGCGCCGCTCCACGCGCCGGAGTTGAGCACGGCCGGAGTTGGGCGCGGTGCGTTCCCGGACCGGGACCGGGGTCGGGACCGGGGTCGGGCCCGGACCGAGCCGGGCCGCTCCGGGAGCGCCGTCGTCGTACGCGCCGACGGCCCGGCGGACCTCGACGGATACCGGTGGACCCCGGCGCACCCCGACGGGCCCCGGCGGATGTCGGCGGACCTTGTCGGGAAGCGCCGGGAAGGGCCGGAAGGGCCGGGAAGGACCGGAGGCGTCCGGAAGCACCGGAGGCATCCGGAAGCGCCGGGGAGGCCCGCCGCGGTGACCGGTTCGGTTCGCGGCGCCCTTCCGTGCCGCGGCGGCCTTCCGCGCTTCCGCGCGACGCGGCGGGTCACCGCGACCGGCGGGTCACGCGACGCGGGGGGTCACGCGACGCGGCGGGTTCAGGGGCGGTGCCGCCCGGACTTCACCCCGCTCACGAAGGCGCCCCAGACAGCGGTCGGGAAGCACAGTGCCGGACCGTGCGGGACCTTGCTGTCACGAACGGGGACGACGGCGCGGAACCCGTCGGCCACCTCCACGCAGTTGCCGCCCGCCTGATTGCTGTAGCTGCTCCTGCGCCACACGGCGCCGTTCAGCTCGGGACGGAACCTTCGCTCCACGGTGGTTGTCCTCCATCACGGATCGGATCATGTCGAGCGACATGAGCGGGGGCAGAGCCGCCCCCCGTAACTGATCGTAAATCACTTTGTAGCGGCTCACGTTGCACGGTTCCTCGACGAGCTGGCCGTAGTGCGACCCTTCCGTGTAGGCCACCTCCGATCCGTCCGGCAGGGTCAGGACCGTCAGCGAACCGCCCATCGCCTCGTGTCCGCCCTGGTCAAAGGGGAGTACCTGCACGGTGATGCGGCGTTTTCCGGCGGAGTCGAGCAGCCGCTCCAACTGCCCCCGCATGACGGCGCGACCACCGATCGGACGCCTCAGCACCGCCTCGTCCAGAATTACGCACAGTTCCGGCCGCTCGGGTGAATCCAGTCTTTCCTGTCGCCCCATGCGGGCCACGACGCGTTCCTGCAACTGTTCCTCGCCGTTCAGCAGGGCGTCCAGGCCGAGGACCGCCCGCGCGTAGTCCTCCGTCTGCAACAACCCCGGCACCACGTGGGCCGCGTACTCGCGGAAGGCCACCGCCTGCTCCGCGTACTCCATGAACTTCCGCGACCAGTCCGGGAACGCCTCCCGGTGCACGTACGGCCACAACTCGACCAGCAGGTCGTCCGCGTCGAGGGCCGCGTCCAGCGCACGGGCCAGCTCCAGCGTCGGCTTCGCCCCGGACGCCCGCTCGATCTGCGTAATCCGCGTGCTCACCACGTGCGCTCTCGCGCCGAGTTCGGCCTGGGTCAGTCCGGCCGCCGTGCGGAGCCTGCGCACCCGCGCGCCGAACAGTGCCGCCATCGACGCACTGGGGTCGATTTCCTTGGCCAAAACGTCACTTCCATTCCTTACGGACTGAAAAGTAAGGCTGCGTCACCTGGAGAGCGTAGGGGGATCGACCGACTCTTGAGTACGGAACGTGACGACTCGTTCACGCAATCGGATGCCTCGGCTCGACGGAGAGGGACGGACAAGCCGTGCTGACAGGAACGACCACCCCGGGGGACGAGCCCCTGCGGAGCACCGCGCCACTGCGGAGCGCCACGCGCCTCGCGGTGGAGGACACCGCCCGCGACGAGGGGGCCCGTGAACTCCCGGTACCGGCGCGACGGTTCGCCGCCACGCCGCGAGGCGTGCGGCTGGCTCGGCACCTCGCCGTCCGACACATGGCGGAATGGGGCCATCCGCCGGCGTCGGACGCCTCGCACGCGGTCGCCCTCGTCGTCGGCGAGCTCGCCGCGAACGCAGTACGTCACGGACGGGTGTACGGAAGGGACTTCGGCCTCCGGCTCGCCCTCGACGAGGCCGCGGGCCTGGTGCGCGTCGAGGTCGCGGACGCCGCCTCCGCGAAGCGGCCGCCCGAGGCCCCGCCCTCGTCGTACCCCGAGGACGAGTCCGGCCGGGGGCTGTTCCTGGTGGACGTCCTGGCCGTCCGCTGGGGGTGGGCACCCCGCCGGTCCGTGGGGAAGACGGTGTGGGCGGAAGTGCCCGTCGGGGCGCCGGCCCGCTCGTGAGGAGCGGCTCCCGCGGTGACCGGGACCGGGACCGCCGGGCGCCGGTACCACGGCCCTGTGGTACCACGGTCTCGTAGCACCACGATCCCGTAGCAATACGGTCCCGTGGTGCCACGGTCTCGTCGTACTACGACCCCCCTGTACTACGGTCCCCCCCCGTATTGCGACCCCCCGCACTACGGTCCCCCCGCACTACGACCCCCGGTGTGGTCGCCGCCGCTCCGTCACCACGCGGATTCGACGGCGAACACCTGGCCGCCCTTCCCCGTGCAGCGCTCCACGGTGGCCTCGGCCCCCTCGGAGGGGTCGGACCCCCTGATGCCCACGCATCCGTAGCCGTCCACGCGGAAGACGTACCCGCCGCCTCCCCGGGGCCCGGAGGGCTCGATGTGGAAGCGGCTGCCCCGGGCGCAGTCGTCGTGGGGTTCCAGCAGTCCCGCACCGGCTCCGCTGGGCAGGACCCTCAGGCAGCCCTTTCCGTGGTCGGGGTGGTGCCACTGGATCCGGTAGGCGTTCCCGCCGACCGGTTCCAGCAGGGTGCCCTGCGGCGCGACCCGGTCGCACGGCCGCTGCACGGCCACCAGGGGCGTGTACCGCCGGTCCCGGACCCGCCCGTCGGTCAGGCACAGCGTCGGAGCCGTCGCCGGCCGGATGCGCACCCAGCCGGACAGCGGATCCGCCCCGGGGGCGGGGGAGACGGATTCCGCGCCGGGGACGATGCCGTCCCCGCCGGGTTCCCCGCCCGAAGCGGTCACCAGCCACACGCCGACGCCGCCCAGCAGCGCGGCCGCCGTCGCCACCGCGGCCGCACGCCTCCCGGCGGCCTTCCTCGGCGGGGTGCCCGCGGCGCCCCCGGTGCTCCCGGCGTTCCCGGTACTCCCTGTGTTCCCGGTACTCCCTGTGTTCCCGAGGGGATTCGGCCCACCGGTGTCCGCGCGCTGGGAACCGACGGCCTGCTCCCGTGCCGCGAGCCACATCTGGAGTCGTTCCTCTTCGCCGCAGGCCCGGACGAAAGCGGTCAGCAATTCCGGGCGCGGCGCCGTCCTGCCGGTCAACACGTCGGCCAGCGTGCTGCGCGCGAGCACCTCGCCCCGTTCGGCGGCGCGTTCCTCCAACTGCCGGTACGTCAGTCCCGAGCGTTCCTTCAGGCCCCGCATCAGAGCCACGAACTCGGCGGTATCGCGCACCCGGTGCGGAAACACCCCCTCCTGATTCCCCATGTCGTCATCCTGACCGCCGCTCGGCACGCGGGCAACCGCCTCGTCAGGCCCGGGTGACGTCCAGGCGCACCCCCGGGCGGGGCCCGGGCGCTCCACGTCCCTGTCCGGACGCTCCTGCGGACAGGATCCGGACAACCCTCCGACCAGCCCGGACAGCGACGGGCCGTCCGGGACGGGCGCACCCCGTTGCGCCGGTTCCGGTAGCCCCGGCAGGATCCGTCCCGCCCAGCCGAAAAGGGGTCGCCACCACGGGGACCGCGAAGGCGACCGGCCATTCCGAAACCCCCCGGGCCCACCGCCCGGCGGGGCTTCCGGAAAGGCGAAACCTCCCGGGCGTGACCGCCTCCCGCACGACGGGAAGCGCGAAGTGCGGGAATCCGGGCCGTCCCGTACCCGTCACCGCCGGGAACGCCACCCCGTCACCGGACTCGCGAGGTCCCCGGAATCCCCTGAGTCCCCCGAACCCACCGAATCCCCGAACCCCCCGAGCCCACCGAACCCCCGAAACCGGCGAAACCGTCGGACTCGCCGGATTCGCGCACCGGGCGGTGACGGGCCGTCGCGGTGAGGACCGGTCGGGAAACGCGACGACGGTGTTCACGGCACGCGTCCGGAACGAACAACCACAGCGAACCCACAGTCCTGAAGAAAGGCGAATCCGTGAAATCGAATTGGCTCTCCGCTTTCGTGGGCGTCCCGATCCTCCTCCTGGCCCTCGGGCTCTTCACCGTCCCGGCCCAGGCGGGGCAGCCGGCTCCGTCGGGGCAGTCGCCCCGGCTGGCATCGGACTACTGCGGCTGGCGCGGCGAAGAGGTGGTCCACGCACTGGGCGTCGTCGTCAAGGACCGGGCGGCGGTCCACAACGGCCCGGCGGCCAAGTGCGCGGTGACCCGCCACCTCGCGCTCAACCAGCGCGTGGAGATCTATTGCGAGCACGTCAACAGCTCGGGGAACCTCTGGTACTACACCACCACCGGGTGGATCTACAGCCCCTACGTGAAGGTCACCAAGGTGTCGGTCCCCCCGGGCTACATCCCGGCCTGCTAGGACCCGGCGGTCCCGCGGCCCGCGCCCACGCGGTCCGCGGGGACCGCGCCCACCCGGCTCCGGCCCCGCCGCACCACCTGCTGCCGCACCCGGCCCGTACGGGAGACGGGGCGTCCCACGGTGCGGCGGCGCGCCGGGGGCCGGGAGCCGAGGTGGGACGCCCGGTGCGACCCCGCCCCGCGGCGCGTGCGAACAACTCCAGGGAAAGGAAGACGAAATGATGTCGCGAGCACGAAAGACGGCCCTCGCCGTCACGAGCACGGTCCTGGCGATGGCGGGAGTACTGGCCACGGCGGGCAGCGCCAGCGCGTCCACCTACAGCCGCACCTCCCCCAAGGGCGGGTACGGGGTCGCCGAGGTCAGCGCCACCGGGTCCTTCTACGCCTGCGACATGGGCTCCGCCGACGGCTACCGGGTCGTCGCCCACCTGTGGCCCGACGGCTACGGCTACCGGTGGGCCCAGGACGCGAACGGCTCGAACAACGGGTGCGGCACGCCGGTCCAGCTCAGCCTTCCCGTCGGCACCGACTACACGATCCGCGTCTGCCTCCGCGCCGGCTCGGACGGCGCCGACGTGTACTGCAGCCGGGACGAGCGCGGCACGATCCTCAGCTAGATGAGTGAGTCCGATGTTCTCGGTGGCCGTAGGCGATCAGTGATCGTTTGACTGTGGCTCCGGTGGTCCAGTTGTGCCAGATGCCGGCGGCCAGGGCGAGGAGGCGTCGGCCGGTGCGGGCGAAGGCTCCGGCCGGGGTTCTGCCGCCGTGTCGTTCGAGGCCGAGCCGGCCTTCGAGGGTGTCGATGACGGCCTCGATCCACTGCCGGACCCGGGCGGTCTTCCCGTACCGGGCCGGTTCGTCCTTGCGGTCCGGCCGCACGAAGTGGGTACCCAGGCGCTCGCTGACGAAGGTCTCGAACTCCTTCCCGGCGAAGCCCCTGTCGGCGAGGACCACCTGCCCCGCGCGGACGAGGTGGTGGTCGCACTGCGGTAACGCGGCCATCACCTCCGGCTCGCCGATCTCGGGGTCGGCCAGGCACCAGGTGACGGGCGTGCCCTGCGCGGCGGCGACGTCGGCATCGCCCTCCGCGTCTTCCTCCGCAAGCTCGTCGCCGACGTCCTCGACCGCGTCGACGAGTTCGACGACTTCGACCCGCGCGAGCACTACCGGCTCACCCTCTCGGCCGGCGAGCTGACGGACACCGAACGCAACGCCGCCGGCCGGGCGGACGACGTCGAGCTGGACCTGCCGTGACCACCGCCGACGGGCTGGAACCGGCGCTGGTCCACCACATCGTCAACATCCCGGGCTGGAGGGACCTGCGCCCGCTCCGGAAGGCCGCCGTCACCCCGCTGACGGTGGGACACGACGCCCTTCTGCCGGCCCCCACGGCCGGCGGGAAGACCGAAACCACCTGCTTCCCGCTGTTGTCCCGGATGCACGCCCAGGGGTGGTCCGGCACCTCGGTGCTGCACGTGTGCCCCCTCAAGGCCATGCTCAACAACCTGCCGCCGCGCGTGGAGACCTACACCGCCTGGCGCGGCCGGACCACGGCCCTGTGGCACGGCGACACACCGGCCGGCGCCCGGCGGCGCATCCTCGCCTCCCGGCCCGACGCGCTGCTCACCACCCCCGAGTTGCTGGAAGCCATGTTGGTCAGCGTCAACGTCGACCACACGTCCTTCTCCGGTCTGCGGGCCGTGGTCGTCGACGAGGTCCACGCCTTCGCCGGCGACGACCGCGGCTGGCACCTGCTCGCCGTACTGGAACGCCTGCAGAGGGTCGTGGGCCGCTCCGTGCAGCGCGTCGGCCCCTCCGCGATCGTCGGCAACCCCGGGGCACTGCTCACCTGGCTCCAGGGACCGGGAGCGGGACGGCGGCCCGGCCGGGTGGTCGCGTCCCACCTGTCCGGGGCACGGCCGACGCCGGCCCCCGTACCGCCGGGTGACGTCCAGCTCGACTACGTCGGCTCGCTCGACAACGCCGCCACGGTCGTCGGCGCTCTCCACCGGGGCGGGAAGCGGCCCGTCTTCTGCGAGTCGCGGCGCCTGGTGGAGGAGCTGGGGCTGTCACCGCGCCTCGCGGAGGCGACGCTGTCCACCCGACTGGCGGACCTGACGGCCGCCACGGTGGTGCTCACCGAACCCGTACGCTTCGTCGCCGCCCGCAAGTGAAGCGGTGCACGGCCTGCCGAACGGTCACGACGCGCGACCACCGGGCCGTCGCGCCGGGCCGTCGCGCCGGGCCGTCGCGCCGGGGGCCGGCGCACCGCCTCGGTCGACGAGGCCGCTCGCACACCGCCGCCTTCCGGTGACGCGGTTCGTCCCGCAGGCGAAGGCAACCCCGTGCTCCGGCGCGAGCGCGGTGCGTCCGCGGTGGTGACGGTGGGAGTGGAGCCGGGCGGGGGAGGCGTCGCGGCGCGGCCCGGGACGAGCGAGGACGAGTGGGCGGGCCGGTCTTCCGCCGTGGTGGTCGGGACGCGACACCTCGTGATCAGCCGGGAGTCGTGCCCGCCTCCGCGCCGGCCCCGGCGATCGACCCGCCGTCCTGCTCCAACTCCTGGCGGGTGAGGAACTCCTGGAGCTCGCGGTGGCGGAACTGGTAGGCGACCCCGGCGGTGCGCGTCAGACCCGCGTCGCAGCACCAGTCGAGGAAACGACCGAGGCGCCATGGCAGCGGTTGGTCGGACCACCAGCGGCGGCTGCAGAGCAGGAAAGCCAGGTAACGGACACCTGCGGCGCCGAGGGCCGGGCCGGCGCCGGTCCTCAACACGGGGCCGAACGCGCGCCAGGGCCTGAACAGCGAGTCGAGCGTGCCCCGGTACCCGCACCTGAACAGGCGGTGGTGGAGGAGCGCGAGCGCACGCCCGCCGCCGAGACCGAACAGGAGCATGTAGATCAGTACCGACCCGAGCGCGAGCACGGGGCCCAGGGCGAACCAGTAGAAGGGGACGAAGGCGAACCCGACCGCGAGGCCGGTCGCGAACCCGGTCACGAGGTCGTCCCGCACCATGTCGCGCGGCGACACGGTTCCGTGTGACCTGCCGACTTCGGGCACGTCCGAGAGCACACCCGCCAGCCCGACTCCGACCATCGCTCCACCGACGAGCCCCACCACCGATCCGTAGGCGAGCGCGGTTCCCGGCCCGAGGACGTTCCCGAAGTCGAGCAGCACCACGAGCCCTCCCCAGAAGAGTCCGCCCAGGAGCCCGGCCACGAGCTGGCGCCGTCCGGCAGGGGTTCGGGCCGTCACCCGTTCCAGCCGGGACGGCACGGGCCAGGGAGGAAGTCCTATGAGGAGACCGGCCAGCACCATGAGTGCCACGTTCCTCGCGTACACGCTCCAGTCATCGAGCAGGGCGGCGGGCAGGTCGACGGTGGCCCACACCGCGACGGTCAGGAGGACGTGGACGGCGCGGGTTCGCCGGTGGCCGGTGAGGGGCCACAGTTCGTGGAGCACGAGGTCGGTGCCTGACAGGCGGCGTCCGGCCACTTCGCGTGCGCTGGTCGTGTTGGCGTGCAGGTAGCGGGCGAGGACCGTCAGCCAGGCGCGTACCTGCGGCCAGGTGTAGGGCGCTGTCGCGCCCCCGGCCGAGGCGGCGGCGAGGACGAACAGGTGCAGCAGGTGGTCCCGGATCCGCTCGGGGGTTCGCAGGGCGGGCTCGAGGAGGTCCACCGGATCGCGGACCCAGCTGCCGTCGGGGCGGCGTGCGTCGTAGACGGCGAGGGCCACGGTCAGCCGCCAGGGTGTGGACAGGCCCCGGGCCAGTGGACCGGCCGGGGCGGCGCGCAGGGCGTTCAGGACGGGTTCCCAGCGGGCCGGGACGCGGCTGCGGGCGGTGACGAACGCCTCGGTCGCGGCCAGGCTGACCGGGGCGATGTCGATGCGGGCGGCGTCCTCCGCCCACAGGTGCGTGCCTTCGAGGGCGTCGTAGGGGGCGCTGCGGCACGTGAGGACGAGTCGGCCCTTGGTGGTGCCGTCGACGTAGCTGTTCATGGCCGCCAGAGCGGCTGCGGCGCGGGAACCGTGCCCGGGAGTCCCGCTGGCGTCCATTTCGTCGAGCCCGTCGAGCACGGGGATGACCAGTCGGCCGTCGACGAGGGCGGCCGCTGCGGTGGGACGCAACCGGTGGGTACGGGCGAGGTGCTCGACGAGCCAGTCCCTGAGGTCGCTCCGCGGGTCGAAGGTGGACAGCGACAGGCGTACGGGAACGGGAGCGCCCGGCGCCCGGTCGGGGCCGAGGAGGAGCAGCATGAGGTGCAGGGCGAGTACGGTCTTGCCCGCTCCGGGCGCGCCGGTGATGACGAGGCGGCCGGGCCGCAGATCACGGTAGTAGGCGGCGATTCCCTCCAACGTGCCGCGGGGTGCCGCGCCCGTGGCGTGGTGGGCGGGGGAGGGCCGGAAGGCGAACTCGACGTCGATGGTGCGGTCGCTGCCGCCGAGGAGTCTCCGGCGGGCTTCCTCCTCGCGTTTCCTCACGCTGACGGCAAGGCGGTCGGCGAGGGCCCCGGCGTCGGTTTCCACCTGGGCGGTGGAGAGCGCCGCCTGGTACAGGCTCGCCGTCGCCACCATCAGGCTGACCAGCCCGACCGTCAACCCGCCGGGGTCCACGTCGCCGGTTCCCGCCCGAACGGCTGTGGTGATCGCCACGCCCACGGCCACCACCGTCAGCGCCAACCACGGCCACAGTGTGTGACGTGCCGTCCCCATGTGCCCATCCTCACCAGTGGCCGCGTTGTCCAGGAGAACTGGAGTCCCGTGACGGTGATCACGGATGTGTCGCTGCCGGCGCCCGACCCCGTCCGGGCGCCCGCCCCCCAGGGGCCACCTCTTCCCGCACCGGACACGGCTTCGGAACCCGCACCCGGGCAGTCCGGGGCCGCCCTCCGCTCACCCCGCCCGAGACCGCCCGGCTCGGCCGGGTACGGGAGGTGAACTCCGGGGCGGGCCAGCGCGGCACCCTTCCCGTCGCCTGTCCTCGCCCGGGGACGTCGGGGTTCGCTTCGGTCACCTGCCGCGTGGGCGGAAGCGGACAGCAGCGGTCCAGGCAAGGGCACCCACGAGGATGGTCCCCGCAACGAGCGGGATCAGACTCGCGACGCCCCGGCTGCCGGTCGTGGCCAGGTCCCCGGAGGGGCCGGCCGGGGCTTCCGCGGTCGCACCCGCCAGGGCACCGCCGCTGGGGTTCTGCGCCCCGGTGGTGCCGGAGTCGGCCGCATCAGGCACCGTGGACGGGGCCGGGCCGGTCGTCGGCCCCGTCCTGATGTCGAGCCTTGCCACGACGTTGTCCTGCCCGGGGTTCAGTCTGCACGGTACGTCGAGTTTGACCGTCATGCCGCCGCTCGCCGTGACGGCCGCGGTGAGGTCACCGACCGTGATCCTCGCCTTGCCCGGTTGGCTGAAGGTGCGCCTCGGCGCGACGCCGGTCGCCCTCACCACGAACGGTCCCGACTCCGGGACGGTGGTCGTGGCCACGTCGAACGGCACTCCGAGGTCGGTGTCGCCCTCCGGCGCCGTCACGCGGACCTTCGCTTTCACCGTGCCCTCGATGGTCCTGATACGGGCCTTCCGCAACGCCTCGGCGTCGGCCGCGCTCACCCGCACCGCCGCACGGACGACGAATTCCGGGGTGGGCTTGCCGACCGTGGCCGACTTCGGGACATCCGATTCCATCTCCACCGTGCCCGGCCGGTCTCCGATCACCGGAGCCGAGCACGTGTACCGCAGTTTGAGCGGCGCCGGCGCCGCGGCCGCGGGTCCGGCCGCGAAAACGCCCACGCTTGCGCCCGCAACGCCTACGGCCGTCACCAGTCCCGCAGCTCTACGGGCCGCCGGACCGTTCGGGAGGGCACGGGACGTCCCGTGCCGCTCGGACGGGTTCTGGATCAGTTCGTGGCTCGCCATCTTGATCCCCAGTCAGGTACGTGGGTCTCCGGCCAGGCGTACGGGTTTCTCACCAGGTGGGACGGTCTCAGGGCCGTCCCGTCTCAGCCGTGCCGGGGGGACGTGCCCCTTCTTGCCGCACAGGGCTCCTGTGATCGACCGGAGGACTCGATCGCACGCGGGAATTGCGCGTGCGCCCAAGAAAGTGGCACAGTGCGCAACGCTTGGCAAGCCGGCGCACGGGTGCGCGCGTCGCGGATCGGCTCCGTCAAACGCACGGTACAACCAGAGTGGTTGAAGTTGCCGACGGGCCGCGGAGAGGCGGCCGTCGAAGGTGATGTCGAAGGCGTTCGGGGCGGTCTTCCCGCGCCCGGTCCAGCGGGCTCGGCCCTTGCCGGTGGGGTCCGGGGGCACGATGGTCATGTGGACGCACTTCAACATGACCGCGCCGCCTATACGGAGAACAGGTCGTCCTGGACGAAGTCGACGACGTTCCGCTGGGGGTAGAAGAGTCCCAGCAGCATGAACGTGCGAGGGTGTGCCGCGATGTTGCCGACGAAGCAGTGGACCGCCCGGTCGGGGGTGACCATGCGGTCGAACCAGCGCTCGCGCAGTTTGTCCCGGACGGCCCGCTCGCCATAGGTGTGCCGGTACTTCCGGTAGGACTCGCCGGCCTCCCAGTCCTTGAGCCCCATGTCGTGCCCCGTGCAGGCGTCGTCCGCGCAGCGGAAGCGGTAGCGGAACTCGAACGGCACCCACTCCAAGCGCCGCAGGTCCGGGTCGAACAGGTCCAGCTGGTCCGCGAGGGCGGCCTTCCCGGCGGGCCACGGCTCCGCCTCCGTCAGCCGGAAGTCGGTGATCTCCGCCGGCCGGAAGACGCCGAGCGAGGTCCCCTTGGCCTCCTGGTCGCGCTTGATGGCGCAGAGCGATCGCGCGACGAGCGGCTCGACGTACGAGTACCGCTGCCTCCAACCGTCGGAAGACGGAACCTGCTCGATGACCTCCAGCGTGTCGAGATCGGGCCGCAGGCTCTCGGGGCGCCTGTCCCTGTGGTGGGGGCGGACGTCGACCTCGACGATCGAGTACTTCTTGAACCGCGCGCCCTGCTCCAGCAGCCGGAACGGGACAGGGAAGAGCCGCACGTGCCGCGGGCGGCCCTGGTCCAACCGGATCCCGGCCACACAGCTCGTCTCGCGGTACTTCGACGACAGTTCCGGATACGTCTTGACCGTGATCATGATCCTGGCACGCTGCCGGTCACCGGCCATGCTGTCCCCCCTCCACTGAATCGCCCCGGTTCAGATGGGAAGGGAGGGGCCGTCGACGGTCAAGACCGCCGACACGGGGAGTCGCCGGGATCAGGCCAGCGGTCGCACGTCCACCGCGGCCCGCTTGCGGACCGTGTCCAGGACGACCTTGCGGTGGCAGCGCTCCTCGTCCTTCTCGAAGCACAGCACCGCCACACGAGAGCGCGCTGCGTGATCAGCCAGGCGGTCGAGGTCCGTCTGTGCCTCGTCGGAGCGCAGGATGCTGCGGAACCGGGCGCGTCCCACGCTCACGCGGCCGTCCCAGAACGGGGCCCGGTTGTCCTTCGGGTTCCCCAACGCACGCAGGTGGGTGTACTCGATGCCGGCCTCGGCGAGCGCCTGCCCGAGGCGGGTCTTGCTGAAGCCGGGCTTGCGGCTGATCGGCGTGAGCCGTACGTCGGCGACCACCTGGATGTCGCTGTCCAGGAGGGAGGAGACGAAGGAATCGATGTCGCGGCCCTCGTAACCCGCGGACCAGAGCCCGGGCGTCGGCTTCGCCTGTCGGAAGAGCTCCTCCAGCGATACGTCCAGGGCTTCCGCGATGTCGCCGACCGTGAAGAAACTCGGCTGGATCGCTCCCTCGCTCTCCAGCCGCCTCAGGGTGCTCTTGCCGACTCCTGCCTCCTTGGCGAGACGCTCCACCGACCATCCGCGCCCTTCGCGCAGGGACCGGATCCGCCGTGCGAGCGCTCGGGCCCGGGAGGCGTGGTCGGAGCTGTTCGCGGAGAGTCGAGCGGCCATGGGCGGTGATCCTAACGGGGTGCGAACCATGTCGTCCTGCCGTCCTGGGGGAGAAGCACGTTTCCGGTCGGTGAGAGGTGGTGATTCACGAACGCGCAGGAGGACCAACTATCCGCTCCGGGAGGCCATCCCGATCGGGAACTCTGTGGTTGAAGCCGGTGCACGAGCGGGCAGTAAGGCACCCGACCGTTTCGTGGGCGTGAGCAATGCCGGGGGCTGGCGCCCTTCAAGGGCAAGCCCGCCAGCGATACCAGTCGCTACCGAGAGCTCCGACCCGGCGACTTCGTCTACAACCCCATGCGTGCCAATGTCGGCTCGATCGCGCTCTGCCGCCGGGAGGAGGCTGGTTGGGTCAGCCCGGACTATGCAGTCTTCCGGCTCACGGAAGATGCGCCGTTCGATGCCGAGTACTTGCTCATGTACCTCAAGAGCGAGCAGGGAAGGGCAGAGATTGAACGCCAGAGCCGCGGAGTGGTGCGTCGCCGCCTCCACATCGATGGTCTTCAGCGGATCACGGTGCCACTGCCGGGTGACCATGAGGCATGGTCCGCACTCATCGGTTCCTTCGCCTCAGTTCGCCGCCACCTGCGCGAGTTGCCCGTGACGTCCGCCGGGGCTCTGGCTGCCTTTGAGGCGGCCGTGTTCAGCCCGCGTGATCAGCCAGGTGGGCAAACGGGGGAGGCAAGCTCCTCCGCCTAACGAGTCACGCCTCGGGTCGGCTAAGTCAGCGACTTACGAACCGCGTCGACCAGAGAGACGGCACGCACATCGTCGCCGCCTCCGATGACGAGGTTCATCGCGTAGGCGAAAGCGACACCGTGTTCCGGATCGGCGAAGGCGAGTGACCCCCCTCGGCCAGTGTGACCGAAAGAGCTCGGCCCGATCATCGGGTTGCTCTCGGTGGGCAGCATGTACCCGGCGCTGAAGCGGCTACGGATCAGCATGACCTGGTCCTTCCCGCTGGCCTGCTCCTCGGTCGCTGACGCCAGGGCGTCCGGGGAGAGCAGGCGCACGCCGTCCACCTCGGCGATCAGAGCGGCGTACATGCGGGCAAGAGCGCGGGCGGTGCCGATGCCGTTGGAGGCCGGGAGCTCCGCGACCTGCACCTCTGGTGAGTCGAAGTCGATCTCGGGCGGGTCGGTGACGGCGTATGCCCTGTTGCTGAGTGAATTCGGGTCCCGCCAAGCGGCGACCTGCTCACGGAGTTCCTCGGGGACAGACTCGGTGGGCAGGGTGGTGAGGTCGACATCCGGCCGCTGGTACACCATGCGGGTGACTCGGTCGCGCTCGCCGGCGGGCAGGCCGATGAAGAAGTCCAAGCCCAGCGGGGCAGCGATCTCGTCGGCGAAGAAGCGGCCGGGTGAGCGGCCGGACACCCGGCGGATCGCCTCGCCGACCAGCCAGCCCCAGGTCCGCCCGTGGTAGCCGTGCGCTGTGCCTGGAGTCCAGAGGGGGCGTTGAGCGGCCAGTGCTGCCGCCATCGGGTGCCAGGCCAATGCCTCCTTCAATGGCACCGGCTGATCGAGGGCGACCAGGCCGGCCTGGTGGGACAGGAGCCAGCGCACCGGGATGTCCGCCTTGTCGTTCGCGGCGAACTCCGGCCAGTACTTCGCGACGGGCGCGTCCAGGTCGAGCTCTCCGCGCTCGGCCAGCATGTGCGCCATGGTCGCGGTCGCGCCTTTGGTCGCCGAGTAGACCAGTTGCAGCGTGTCCCGCGTCCAGGGACGACCGGTTTCGGCGTCGGCCACGCCACCCCACAGGTCCACCACCGGCCGGCCGTTCCGGTACACGCACACCGCCGCGCCGAGGTCCCCGTGTCGCGTGAAGTTCTCCATGAACGCCACGCGGACCGGCTCGAACCCGGGGGCCACCTCACCATGGATCGTCGTCATGTCGGCCATCCTGGCAGTCTTGCAGCCCTCTTCACCGAGACGGGCTCGTCACCGGTGGTCAGAGGGTCGACATTAAACGGCGACGGACAGGTCCTGCAGACGCTCCCGGAACTCGCGGACGGAAGGAACGGACTTGTGCGGCTCCAGCCGTGTGGAGAACTCCTTGAGGCGGTTCAGGGCCCGAATGGAGCTGACGCTGTCCTCCAGGAGTTCGGCGCCGTAGTTCGCGGCGTCCAACGCACCCTCCAGGTCGCCGCCGGCGAGCCGCGCCTCAGCGAGACGGCTTGACCGTACGGCCTTGTCCCGGGGGGCGGCTCTCGTCACGGAAGTCTCCAGGGAACTGGTTGCGCGTTCCACCTGCCCCGAGCGCAACAGGACCTTTCCCTCGGTCGACCGGAGTTGTGCCTCGCCGAACCAGTCGAGCCAGTCGGGGTTGTCGTCCGTCACCTGGCGCTCCCACAGGGAGGTGGCACGGTTGAGAGCCGTGCCGGCCTCGCGGTGATCGCCGTCGCGTGAGAGGGCCTCTGCCTTGTGCAGGTAGAGGAAGGACTGGGGGCAGGGCGACAGAGAGCGTGGCGCGTTGTCGATGGCGGTCGAAATGAGGTCCACACGCTCGGCGGTACGCCCCGCCTCGGAGACGTGCACGCCCATCTCGGCGAGGATGAACGCGCCGAAGGTGTCGTCGTCGGCGGTGCGGGCGCTGCGCAGGGCGCCGACGTAATAGCGCTGGCCTGCGGACCGTAGACCGGCGTCGTAGGCCATCCATCCGGTCAGGTGCGACACGCGGGCCGCCAGCGCGTAGAGCCGGATCCTGACTTTGTCGGAGTAGCGGCCACCGTCGAGGAGACCGGTGACCAGAGCCAGGTCGCCACGCGCCTGTTCCAGCAGTCGAGCGCCGCCAAGCTGGTCGTCGAGCGTGCGGAGGGTGCTGATGCGTTGCTCGATCGTCGAGACCACCGTGTCCGTGACCCGGTCGCCGTTGAGCGCCGCGGCCATGGCGGAGGGCGCTTCCACCCAGCTCGCTGCGAGACCGGTTAGGGCGGCTCCTGTGATGGTGAGGAAGCCTCTACGGTCCATCCGGCCATTCCCCACCAGATCGGACAATGCCTCGACGGTACCGGCCTCTGTCCAGGGAGCGGTGAGTCCGGTCACCTCCCAGACGGGGAGCCAGCGGGGCCATCCCTCCGCACGCGCCTGCTCGTACGGGACGCCCAGCAGGTCGGCGAGGACGCGTTGGGCGTCCGCGTCCGGCTCCTGGCCCTGCGCCCACTTCCATACAGTCGTCCGGTTGGTCGCGAGCGGGATCCCGAGTTTCCTCCCGTGGCCTTGCATGATCCGGGCGAACTCGGCCTTCCCCCATCCACGCGTCTGGAGGAGGAAGATCAGCGGGTGGACTGCTAACGGCTCGGTAGGCACGTCATCACTCCTGTCGTCCGCTCAAGGCGTAGTTGGAAGGCTACTTGGCGTGTCCGAGCATGGGGAGGGCGTCCCCAGGAGAAACCCCCTAGAAACGTTCCGGTGGGCAGGGGCAGCGCCGTTGACTGAGTATCAGCCGCAGGCGAGTGAGTTCAGTTGAACGTTCGTGGAGCGGTTTTTCAGATCGGCGGTTCCATTCCTATGCCCCCCGTCGGGGATGGAGCCGCTCTCCAGCTCTTCGGAGGCGTCCGCCATGCCCACGCTCGTCCATCGGTTCGTCCTCGCGGGTATCGAATCCGAGGTGCCCCCGGCCCGGCGCGAGATCGTCGACAAGGTACGCGCATGGGGTGTGCCGCTGGACGAGGAGACCGCCGACGCCATCCGACTCGTCGCCTCGGAGCTCATCACCAACGCCGTGGTCCACGGGGCGGGGCCGATCACCGTCACCCTGTTCAACCGGCCCGGTCGCTTGGTGATCGATGTTCTGGACGGCGATCCGTCGATTCCGCGGACAGGGGGTGCCCAAGCGGACGACGAGAACGGGCGCGGCTTGACGTTGGTCCGACTGCTCTCGGTGCGCTGGGCCTGGGGGCCGGCCGGCGCCGGTAAGCGGGTATGGGCCGAGATGGCGCTGCCTATGGCGGTGGAGACGAGCACGGTTGCCGCTGGACCGCGTGGCTTATTCGCGATGTGGGCCAAGCACCGGGATGGGTCCGAGCCCAAGTCGCTGACGATGGCAATCGCCTGATGGGCAGGCACGCAGTACGAGCGGCTCTGTCTCCGGAGCGCGATGTGGTCTTCCGCCCCACCCGCCGAGACATCGACCCCGTCACCGGCGAGCCGACGACCTATGCGCTGTGGGACCGGCTGAGTGGCAGGTGCATGGCGAGTGCTGGCTGTGGTGTGGCCGTGACGACGTCGAGGTGACGTGGATCGGGCCCGTCCGGTCGAGCGGCATGCACGCGGCTCTCTTCGCGTGCCGCGCGTGCCTGTACGAACTGGATCAACGCGTCCTGGAGGCCAACATGCGTCAGGACGCGGCCGTGCTGCCGATGAGCGGTCAGTCCATGCGGCCGTAGGCGCAGAACTGCGGCTCACTGGGCCGCCCAATGACCGCCGCCTCACGGAAATCCATCTCTCCCACGGCCGTGAGGCGGCCATGACCTCCCGCCGGAGCCCCGGCGGGAGACCCGAAGAGGAAGGAGCACGAGGTGGAAGAGCACACGGCACCGCCTCCGGCCCGTAGCGGCCTGCTGATGGCGGTCGAGGAGCTGACCGCCGTCCACGACCGGTACGACAGCCTCCGGTCCGACAACGCCGGAAGCTCTGGCGACGCGCCGTGGCCGGGCGGCGACGGCAACCTGCACGACAGCGAGTAGGCACGCCCGCACCAAGCGGCTGGGGCCGGCACAACTGGCCGCCGGCCCCAGCCGTGTCCACATCAGGCGACCACACCCTTGGAAGGACAGCGATGGAACATCGGCTGATCAACGCGATCGAGACAGCACTCGGGTGGAGCGGGGTCGAGGAGCTGGGCAAGGGTTTCGCGCGGGGCGGTCTGGAGGACCCCGCGCTTCTTTCCCGCCTCCTGACCCCCAACCGGCTGCTCGACATCGCCATGCGCAGGAGTCTGAACCGCCCGCAGTTCCGGTGCTTCCAGAAGGGTGTGGAGGTACACCCGGCTGTCTACTACACAGACAACGTCAGCCCCCGGGGCCAGAGCATCCCCATGGTCAACATGCGCAGCCTCGGGAACCTCCTGCGAGAGGGCGCGACGCTCATCCTCGACCAGGCCAACGTCTTCGACCCGACGATGGAGGTCGCGTGCCGGGCGTTGCAGTGGTGGTGCCATGAACGTGTGCAGGTCAACGCGTACCTGACGACGAACGACGCCGCTGGCTTCCCCCTGCACTGGGACGACCACGACGTCGTGATCGTGCAGCTGGCTGGCGAGAAGGAGTGGGAGGTGCGCGCGGCTTCCCGCAAGGTCCCCATGTACCGGGACTCCGACCCCAACACCATCCCGAGCGACGAGATCATCTGGTCCGGAGTGATGCGGACCGGTGACGTCATGCACATCCCCCGAGGCCATTGGCACCAGGCGACCAGGACCGGCAGCGGCTCGGGGAAGAGCCTCCATGTCACGTTCGGCATCACCAAACGCACCGGCGCCGCCTGGCTCGCCTGGCTTGCCGACTGGAGCCGCGAGCACGAGATCTTCAGGCACGATCTGGACCGCTGGCACGTCCCCGACAGCGCGGCTCTGACCGAGGCCGCCACGGCACTGCTCGGCGAGCGCTCCCCGGCCGACTACCTGGCCGCGTACGAGCAGGAGACGACCCTGCCCAGGCATGTGCCGTTCCTCGACATCCTCGGGCCGCTCGACGCCGTCGTGTGCACCACCCACTTCCCTCCCCGGATACGGGAGAGCGGGGAGACCGTCGATGTCCTGGCCTCGGGGAAGAGGCTGACCCTCGCGGCCAAGGCCCTGCCAGCGCTGCGTCTGCTGTTGAGCGGCAGGCCGGTCGTGCTGGAACAGGCCGCGGCCGTCGCAGGGGCCGAAGTGGTGGAGGTCGCCGAGATCCTGGTGAAGGAGGAGCTGTGCGCGGTCCTGACCCTCGAGTTGTCCTCGGGCTACACCGGTCTCGTCACGAACGCCGGCTCCTGATCGGTGCGCTGGACCTGGGCGTCACCACGCTCGACACCAGCACCAACTACCTCGGCTTCCGCTCGCACCAGGTCCTGGCTCGGACAGCCGGTGACCTGCTGCCGAAGTTCACGGTCTCCACGAAGGTCGGCTACTTCCCGGGGGCCGACGGGGCGGAGCACTCCCTGGATCCCACGCGGCTGTACTCGGCCGTGGAGGAGGCGGCCAAGAACCTGGGGCGGGAGCCGGACCTGGTGTTCCTGCACAACCCGGAACACTCGCTCCAGGCAGCTGTCCCGCGCCACAAGGATGTGCTTGCAGCGGCGTGCACCGCCCTGGATGACGCCAAAGAGAAGGGACTGTGCGGCGCCTGGGGGGTTGCGTCGTGGGATCCGTCACCAGTGCTGAGCCTGGTCGACCTGACCGTGCCGAGGCCATCGGTTCTCATGGTGCGCGCCGGCTTGCTGGTCGGCGCCAGAACGCTGGCCGCGGCGGACAACCTCATCAATGCGTGGAATCTGGGTTGTGGCGAGGTCTGGGGGATGAGCCCCTTTGGGGGCAGCACCAGTGCCTCGGCGTGGGACAGGTTGGACCCGCGCCTTTTCCTCCGGGACGGCCGTCGGCTCTCCCGTGTCCAGGCAGCATTCAGAGTCGCCTACCATCTCCCGCGGGTCGGCTCCATCGCCGTGGGCACCGACGAGCCGACCCACTTGGGGGAACTCGTCGGAGCTCTGGCAGGCCAGGTGGAGGAGCGGACCGTCCAGGAGTACCGGAGGCTCCTCCGCGACCGCTCGCGTGATCAGTCCGCTTGAAGCTCCTCGATGACCTGCTCGGCCATGCGCTGTGCAGGCTCCAACCGAGGATCCTCAGGGTGCGCGTACGGCCCGAAGATCTTCGAGCAGACGAACAGCGTCATCAGCTTGCCGTCCCGGCTCTCGAAGTCCCGCCGACGCTCCTGCCGTACACGATCGGCCAGAGACGGGACGGCAAGCGAGCTCGCCCACAGCGAGGCCGAGTCCAGTCCCTGTGGGGCGTTCCCCCAGTCCTCCCAGTCGAAGAGGCTGAACACCGGCGCCGTGACGTTGGCCCAGTTCAGGTCGGCGTGGGCGGGCACCCAACGCCGGACGACCGTATCGAAATTGCCCGGAAAGACAGCCCGAATGGCGTCGGTGACCGACGTTTGGGTGATGGTCTCGGTGTCGGGTGTGGCGACTCGCCTTGTCTGGTGAGCTGCGAGCGCGTCCAGAGAGGCGTTCAACCCGCCCCACCACTCGTCCGAAAGTTCCGGGGCCTCACTCAGAATGGCGTTTCCGACTGGAGCGGCGGGCAGAAGGTCAGTTTCGTCGGCCCGCCACATCACCTGTTCGTTCGTGTCCCGCCAGACCAGGCATCCCCGCCATGCCGGCTGGACGACGCCGTCCAAGCGGGCGGCGCACTCCGCGCCGTTCCATCCTTGATCGGTGACCTTGTCAAGCAGGCGTCGCTCGATGCGGACCCAGGTCTCGCGGTCGGTCCGTGCTCCCACGGACCGACGCTTGCGCACCACCGTATCCGGTAGGAAACGCACCTGCAGAGACCGGGCCACGCGATCCAGAACCTCGTCAACTGGCTGCACGCGTAGGTCAACAGTCTGACTCGGGGAGACCGAGAGCGTCATACAGGCGACCGTAGCAGCGGGGCAGCGCGAGGTAGTCAAACACGAGAGACCAACCGCTACGTTCGGTTACACCCAGTACCTCACGGGGGGAGATCACATGAGCCTGTTCGCTGGAACCGTCAGCTACTACCGTCAGTTCCGCCCTGGCATCCCGGAAGACGTCGCCGAGATCCTGGACCAGGCCGCTCCGCACCGGTCCCGCGGCCAGCGTCGCCTGCTTGACATCGGCACCGGCACCGGACTGGTGGCTGAGGCGCTGCTCGGCCGCTTCGACGACATCATCGCCATCGACAGCGACGCTGACATGCTGTCTGCGGCCGAGTCGGCGCTGCGCCCGAAGCTGCCCGAAGGGACGCGCCTGTCGCTCGTCGAGAGCACCGCCGAGGATTTCGTGCCGCCCGCCGGCTGGAAGGCCGACCTGGTCACGATCTGCCGTGCGTTCCACTGGCTCGACCAGACCGCCGTCCTGGCCCGCCTGGACGACCAGGTTGCACCCGACGGTGTTGTGGCCATCCTGGGGGACAGCAGCTTCTGGACCGCGACCAGCCTCTGGAAGGAGGCAGTGCGGGATGTCATCAAGACGTTCCTCGGCGAGGAACGGCGTGCCGGTTCCGGTACCTTTCAGCACCACAGCCGCCCGTACAGCGAGATCATGGAGGAGTCGCCCTTCGGCCGGGTCGAGGAGGTGCGGATTCCCGTGCATCGCACCTGGACTGCTGAGAGCATCCTCAGTGCGCGGGTCTGGGGGAGCCATTTGGGAGCTGTCTCCCGCACTCGGCTCCCCACCGGCTCCCAAGCGACCCTGGAAACCACTCAGGGGCCCGACCCGCTAAGCGGATCAGGCCCCTGACCTGGTGTTTCTCTGTCGGGGTGGCGGGATTTGAACCCACGACCTCTTCGTCCCGAACGAAGCGCGCTGCCAAGCTGCGCTACACCCCGATGTCGCCGTTTTCGTCCCGGCGACGACGTTTACTCTAGCCCACCCGCGGCCGGAGACGAAATCCGGTTTCCCGGGGGCTCAGTCGCGGGGGGCCAGGGTGAGGAGGGTGGCCTCCGGGGGGCAGGCGAAGCGGACCGGGGTGTAGCGGTTGGTGCCGCAGCCCGCGGAGACGTGGAGGTACGACGTGCGGCCGCCCGCACGGTGGGTGGAGAGGCCCTTCGCGCGGTCCGTGTCCAGGTCGCAGTTGGTGACCAGCGCGCCGTAGAAGGGGACGCACAGCTGGCCGCCGTGGGTGTGGCCGGCGAGGACCAGCGGGTAGCCGTCGGCGGTGAAGGCGTCCAGGGAGCGCAGGTACGGGGCGTGGACGACGCCCACCGAGAGGTCGGCGTCCGTCTCCGGGCCGCCCGCGACCCTCTCGTACCGGTCCCGCTTGATGTGCGGGTCGTCGAGGCCCGTGAACGCCAGCTCCAGGCCCTCCACCTTGAGGCGGCCGCGCGCGTTGGTGAGGTCCAGCCAGCCCGCCGCGTCGAAGGCGTCGCGTATCTCCTCCCACGGGTTGTGGACGACGCCGACGGCCGGCGGGTTGCCGTTGAGGCCGTGGCGGCCCTGGAGCTTCTCGAACAGGTAGCGGGCCGGGTTGCGCAGCTTGGGGCCGTAGTAGTCGTTGGAGCCGAAGACGTACACGCCGGGGAAGTCGAGCAGCGGGCCCAGCGCGTCCAGCAGCTCCGGCACGCCCTGGGGGTCGGAGAGGTTGTCGCCGGTGTTCACGACGAGGTCGGGGCGCAGGCCCGCCAGCGACTGCAGCCAGCGCTGCTTCTTGCGCTGTCCGCTCACCATGTGGATGTCGGAGACCTGGAGCACCCGCAGGGGGTGCGTGCCGCGCGGCAGGACCGGGACGGTCACCCTGCGGAGCCGGAACGAGCGGGCCTCGAAGCCGGCGGCGTAGGCCAGGCCGGCGGCGCCCAGTGCAGTGATGCCGAGGGGTACTCCGTATCGCGCGCGCATGGGTCCATGGTCGCAGACGGGGGGAGGGGGTGCGACGCCCCGGAAATGCGCGGGCGGGCGCGTTGGGCCACCTGTCATGCTGGTCCGCATGACCACGCTCAAGTCCAAGTTGCAGGAAGAACTCACGGAGGCGATCAGGGCGCGCGACGAGCTCCGCTCCTCCACCCTCCGGCTGACCCTCGCCGCGATCACGAAGGAGGAGGTCGCGGGCAAGCAGTCCCGCGAGCTCTCCGACGAGGAGGTGCGGAAGGTGATCGCCAGGGAGGCGAAGAAGCGCCGTGAGGCGGCCGAGGCGTTCGCCCGGGGCGGTCGCGCCGAGCAGGCCGGGCGGGAGCAGGCCGAGGGCGAGATCCTCGACGCGTACCTGCCGAAGCAGCTGTCGGACGAGGAGCTCCACGAGGTCGTGGCGCGGGCCGTCGAGGAGGCCAGGGCGGGCGGGGCCGAGGGGCCGGGCGCGATGGGCGCCGTGATGAAGATCGTGAACCCGCAGGTGGCCGGGCGTGCCGAGGGCGGTCGCGTGGCCGCCGCCGTCAAGCGGACCCTGGCGGGTTAGCGGCGGGGGAGGACCCCGAGCAGAGGACCCCGAGCACAAGGGAGGGCGCCCCCTGACGGGGGCGCCCTCCCGCGCTTCCGGCCCACCGGTCCCGGCTCGGGCCTATGGCCCACCGACCTCGGCCCACCGGTCCCGGCTCGGGCCTACGGCCTACCGGTCCCGGCCGCCCGTGCCGTTGCCGTTGCCGTTGCCTCCGCCGCCCGTGTGGGTGCCGCCGCCGAGGATGTCGACCGGGAAGGAGAACTCGGGGAACGGCCGGTCGCCGTCGCCCGGCTCCTCCCCGCCGCCGCCCGGTCCACCGCCGCCCGGCCACCCGCCGCCGCCCGGCTTGTCGTCCCCGCCCGGGGGCGTGGTCGGGGCCGGGGGCTGCGGCTTCGGGGCCTCCGGGATCGGGACCTCGGTGAAGTCCGGGGCGGGGTGTCCCTCCAGGGCGCCCGACATGGCGTCCTTCCAGATGGGACCGGGGACCTTCCCGCCGAAGACCTTGTCGTGGTACCGCCCGCCGATGGTGATGTACTCCATCTTCACCTGCTGGGTGGGACTGCCGACCCAGACGGCGCCGGACAGGTTCGGGGTGTAGCCGACGAACCAGGCGTTGCGGCGGCTGTCCGTCGTGCCCGTCTTGCCGGCGTTGTCACGGGACTGCAGGCCGGCCTCCTGGCCCGTACCGGAGTCGACCACACCGCGCAGCAGCGTGTTTATCGTGTCCGCGGTCCGCTCGGTCATCGCGCGCCTGCACGCCGAGCGGGGCACCTTCAGGCTGCGGCCCTTGGTGTTCGTGATCGACTCGATGGCGGTCGGCGTGCAGTACGTGCCGCGGTTGGCGAACGACGCGTACGCGGCGGCCATGGTCAGCGGCGACATGCCCTGCGAGCCGAGGGTGAGCGCGGACGGCTTCTCGGGCAGCTTCTCGTCGTCGCCCATGACCACGCCGAGCTTGTCGGTCATCTCGATGACCGGGCACATGCCGATCTCGCCGAGCATCTGGACGAAGTACGTGTTGACCGACTTCTCCATGGCCTCCCTGAGCGCGTACGGGCCGACCTCCGACTCGTTCTCGTTCTCGACCGTGTCGTCGCCCACGTTCCGCCAGGGCTTCCCGCTGCACGACTGGACGGAGTCCGGGTACGGCATTTTGTACGGCGAGGGGTAGACCTGCGTCGGCGGCTTGCCCTGTTCGATGGCGGCCGCGGCGATGAACGGCTTGAAGGTCGAGCCGGTCGGGAAGCCGAAGTTCGACCCGCCCATGCCCCGGTTGACCGAGTAGTTGATCTGCGTCTCGTTCCTGCCGAAGCCGTACGGCTTGGACTGGCCCATCGCGAGGATCCTGCCCGTGCCGGGCTGGACCATGGTGATCGCCGCGGCGACCTTGTCGTCCTGGTAGACGTGCTCCTTGAGCGAGTCCTGGGCGGCCTTCTGCGCCTGCGGGTCGAGCGTGGTCCGGATGTTCAGACCGCCGCGGTTCCAGATCTTGGCGCGCTCCTCGCGGGTCTTGCCGAAGACCCGGTCGGAGAGGAAGACCTCGCGGACGTAGTCGCAGAAGAAGCCGGCGCCGTCGCGCGCGGTGATGCAGCCGTTCTTCGGCTGGGTGACCTTCAGCACGATCGGCTCGGCCTTGGCGCGGTCGGCCTCGGCCTGGCTGATGTGGCCGACGGCGGCCATCCGCTGGAGGACGACGTTGCGGCGGTTGGTGGCCTCCTGGACGTCGTTCACGGGGTCGTACCGGCTGGGGGACTGGACGAGCCCGGCGAGCATCGCGGCCTCGCCGAGGGTCAGGTCCCTGGCGTGCTTGGAGAAGTACCGCTGGGACGCCGCCTCGATGCCGTACGCCTGCTGGCCGAAGAACGTGATGTTGAGGTAGTTCTCGAGGATCGTCTTCTTCCCGAGCTCCTTCTCGACCTGGATCGCGTACTTCAGCTCCTGGATCTTGCGGCCCAGGGTCTGCTGGGTGGCCTGCGCGAACTTGTCGCGGTCGTCGCCGGCGGCCTCGACGAAGACGTTCTTCACGTACTGCTGCGTCAGCGTCGAGGCGCCCTGGGCGACGCCGCCCTCCTGGGCGTTGCGGTTCAACGCGCGCAGGACGCCCTTGAGGTCGACGGCCCCGTGCTCGTAGAAGCGCGAGTCCTCGATGGCGACGATCGCCTTCTGCATGTACGGCGAGATGTCCTTCAGCGGGACCACCGTGCGGTCGCGGGAGTAGACCGTCGCGATCAGACCGCCCTCGGCGTCCAGGATCCGGGTGCGCTCGCTCAGCGGCGGGCTCTTCATGCTGGCCGGGATCTCGTCGAACCCCTGGACCGTCCCCTTCGCCGCGAGGCCCAGGGCTCCCGCCGCGGGCATCGCGATGCCGGCGAGGACGACTCCGGAGAGCACGCTGACACCGAGGAACTTGGCGGCCTGCTGGGTCGTGGTCAGACCCCCGCCCGAGCGGTTCTTTGGCATGGGCGAAGCCTACGTTCTCATTCGCCGGACAGGTGTACGTGCCTTGGCCTAAGCTGGCCGCAACCACCACGGTGGCCGTGTCGGCGCACCGCGCGGCCGGCGCACCCTCCCCCTCCACTCCTCCTCCGAGACCTCGTCCAAGGCACCACGGCGCCACCTCCCCCACGCGGCCGCGCCGGTCCCGGCGCCGCGTTCGGCGGCGGCGCGGCGCACCGTCCGTCTCCCGGCGGGTGCACGGGGGCGCCCCGCGCGGGCGGTGAGGATACGCCCCGTTCCGCGCGTTTCGGCCAGTTTGCCTCCGAGTCACTCCTCTGGGTGATCTGCCGCGCACGCATAGTCCGTTCGGGCCATTCAAGATTGGGCCCGAAGGAGGTGTTGCGGTGTGTCGACCTTCCGTA
This sequence comes from Streptomyces somaliensis DSM 40738, assembly GCA_012396115.1. GTDB lineage: Bacteria > Actinomycetota > Actinomycetes > Streptomycetales > Streptomycetaceae > Streptomyces > Streptomyces somaliensis. Next base: position 27,538 of record JAAXOU010000001.1, read on the forward strand.
ACGTCCTCAACTGGCAGCGGTGAATATGCCGCTGCCGCCGTGGGGGAGCCTCGATTTCGGGAGAGGACGGCGCCGGCATGGGCTGGGTAGCTGACTGGAGTGCGCAGGCGGCCTGCCGCACTACCGATCCGGACGAACTGTTCGTACAAGGAGCGGCGCAGAACAGGGCCAAGGCGGTGTGCACCGGGTGTCCGGTGCGGACCGAGTGCCTGGCCGACGCGCTGGACAACCGCGTCGAGTTCGGCGTGTGGGGCGGCATGACGGAACGCGAGCGGCGCGCCCTGCTGCGGAGGCGGCCGACCGTCACCTCCTGGCGGCGCCTCCTGGAGACGGCGCGTACGGAGTACGAACGCGGCGCGGGCATCCTGCCCGTCGCACTGGACGACGACGAGACGTACGAGACGTACGCGGCGGTCGGCTGACCCGCCGCCTCCGGGCCGGAAGCCGGCGGGACGCCGGTCGGCCCGCCGTGGGCCCGGGCGCCGGGACGCCCCGCCCCGTTCCGGGACCCGGCGGACACCCCCGCCGAAACCCGCGCCGGTGGACACCCCGACGGACACCCCGACGGAACGTCCTCCCGGCGCGCGGCCGTCAGCGGTCCCGCGAGGGTGACGCCAGGTGCGCGCCGACGGCGCGCAGCGTGGTCAGGTCGTGGACGTCGGAGGCGAGCGCGGGGACCTCCGCCACGGGTACCTCCGGGTGGAGGGCGGTGAACCGGTCGCGCGTACGCCGCTCCCGGTCGATCACCCGCATCCGCTCCACGTGGAGCCGCAGCAGCCCTGCCGTCAGCTCCGCGTCGCCGCGGGGTGCTTCGGTCGTCGGTTCGGATTCGGACGGATGGGCCTGGGGGGAGGCGACAGCCGGGCCGCCGACGGGAGTCTGCCCACCGTCCGGGGCGGCCATGCGGGCCCCGTCGAGTTTCTCCGCGGCGGCGAGCGCCCGTTCGGCGGACAGCCCGGCGGCGCCGCTGCCGTGCACCCGGTTGAGCACGAGACCCTCCAGGGGCATGTCCTCCGCGGCCAGCCGCTCCACGAAGTACGCCGCCTCCCGCAGCGCGTCCCGCTCCGGCGCGGCCACCACCAGGAACGCCGTGCCGGGCGCCTGCAGGAGCCGGTACGTCGCGTCCGCCCGCGTGCGGAAGCCGCCGAACATCGTGTCCATCGCCGCCACGAACGTCTGAACGTCCCGCAGCAGCTGACCGCCCAGCAGCTTCCCCATCGTGCCCGTCATCATCGACATGCCGACGTTCAGGAACTTCACGCCCGCCCGGCCGCCCGCCTTCGCCGGGGCCGTCAGCGCCCGGATGAGCCTGCCGTCCAGGAACGACCCCAGCCGCTTCGGCGCGTCCAGGAAGTCCAGCGCCGACCGGGACGGCGGGGTGTCCACGACGATCAGGTCCCACTCGTCGCGGGCCCGCAGCTGCCCCAGCTTCTCCATCGCCATGTACTCCTGCGTGCCCGCGAAACCGGCCGACAGCGACCGGTAGAAGGGGTTCGCCAGGATCGCGCGGGCCCGCTCCGGGTCCGCGTGCGCCTCGACGATCTCGTCGAAGGTGCGCTTCATGTCCAGCATCATGGCGTGCAGCTCACCGCCGGCGCCGCCCTCGACCCCCGGCACCCGGCGCGGGGTGTTGTCCAGCTCCTCGACGCCCATCGACTGGGCCAGCCGGCGCGCCGGGTCGATCGTCAGCACGACCACCCTGCGGCCCCGCTCCGCCGCCCGCAGGCCCAGCGCCGCGGCCGTCGTCGTCTTGCCCACCCCGCCCGCGCCGCAGCAGACGACGATCCGGGTCGCCGGGTCGTCCAGCAGGGGGTCGACCTCCAGGGCGCGCGGCGCGGTGGCCGCGTCCGGTGCCGCTCCGGCGGCCGTCATGCGTCGCTCACCCCGAGGTCCTCCCGCAGTCGCCTGGCCAGGCGGTACAGCCCGGCGAGATCCACGCCCCGGCCGAGCAGGGGCAGTTCGCGCACCGGCAGCCGGAGCTTGGCCAGCGCCTCCCGCTGCTCCCGCTCCAGCTCCAGCCGCCGCGCGTGCTCGGCCGCCTGGGCGAGCAGCGGGTCCGCCAGCCGCTCCGCTCCGTCCACCCCGGCCGCCGCCAGCGCCCGGGCGACACCGGCGCGACGGCCGCCGGAGGCGGCTCGTACCGCGTCCTCGTCGAGGAGGTGCGGACGGACCATGTTCACGAGGACGTCGCCCACCGGGATCCCCGCGGCGCGCAGCTCGGCGACGCCGTCCGCGGTCTCCTGGACCGGCATCTCCTCCAGCAGGGTCACCAGGTGCACGGCCGTGTCGGACGACTTGACCACCCGCATCACCGACTGCGCCTGCTTGTGGACCGGGCCCATCCGGGCCAGGCCGGCGACCTCCTCGTTGACGTTGAGGAAGCGGGTGACGCGGCCGGTCGGCGGGGCGTCCATCACGACGTGGTCGTAGACGAACCGCCCGGCCCCGTCCCTGCGGCGCACCGCCTCGCACGCCTTGCCGGTGAGCAGGACGTCCCGCAGGCCCGGCGCGACGGTCGTCGCGAAGTCGATCGCGCCGAGCTTCTTCAGCGCGCGGCCCGCGGCCCCCAGCCGGTAGAACGTCTGGAGGTAGTCGAGCAGCGCCCGTTCGGCGTCGATGACGAGGGCGTACACCTCCCCGCCGCCCGGGGCCACGGCGATCTTCCGCTCCTCGTACGGGAGCGGCTCCGTCCCGAAGAGCTGGGCGATGCCCTGCCTGCCCTCGACCTCCACGAGGAGGGTCCGTCCGCCCTCCGCCGCGAGGGCGAGCGCGAGGGCGGCGGCGACCGTCGTCTTACCGGTACCGCCCTTGCCGCTGACGACCTGGAGCCTGCTCACAGGGCGAGCGTAACCAGTGGTGCCGCGGCCCGCGCAGGAGGCCGCCCCGGGGCGGTGCGCGGCAGCGGATACAGTCGGCCCATGACCAAATGGGAATACGCGACCGTGCCCCTCCTGGTGCACGCGACCAAGCAGATTCTGGACACCTGGGGCGAGGACGGCTGGGAGCTGGTCCAGGTCGTGCCCGGGCCGAACAACCCCGAGCAGCTCGTGGCGTACCTGAAGAGGGAGAAGCCGTGACCGGGCGCGTCGAGGCGGCCCTGGCGGAGCGCGGACTGACGCTCCCGCAGGTGGCGCCGCCGCTGGCCGTGTACCAGCCGGCCGTGCGGTCCGGGGCGTACGTGTACACGGCGGGCCAGCTGCCCATGGTGGACGGCGCGCTGCCGGTCACCGGCAAGGTGGGCGCGGAGGTCACGCCGGAGGAGGCCAGGGACCTGGCCCGGATCTGCGCGCTGAACGCGCTGGCCGCGGTGAAGTCCGTGACGGGCGACCTGGACCGCGTCGCGCGCGTCGTGAAGGTCGTCGGCTTCGTCGCGTCGGCGCCGGACTTCACGGGGCAGCCGGCCGTCCTGAACGGCGCGAGCGAGCTGCTCGGCGAGGTGCTCGGCGAGGCGGGCGTCCACGCCCGCAGCGCGGTGGGCGTGGCGGTCCTGCCGCTGGACGCCCCCGTGGAGGTCGAGGTCCAGGTGGAGCTCGTCCCGGAGGACTGAACCGGTCCGGCGCACGGCCGGGCCGTCCCGGGCGGGCCGGCCGTGCCGTACGGGCGGGGCGGCGCCCGCTACCGGGCCCTTCGCCTGTCGGGCCCTTCGGCCGCCGGGCCCTCGCCTGCCGGGCCCCTCGCCTGCCGGGCCTCGAACATCCGGTCCGATCGGCATAGGCTCCGCTCCATGTCCAATGGTCAGTGGTACCCCCCGGAATGGCCCGACCGGATCCGCGCCCTCGCGGCCGGCGAGCTGGCGGTCGTGGAGCCCCGGCGTGCCGCCACCGTGCTGCTGCTGCGCGGGGCGGGCCGCGCCGTCGAGGTGCACATGCTGCGCCGCCGCTCCTCGATGGCCTTCGCGGGTGGCGCGTACGCCTACCCCGGCGGCGGCGTCGACCCCCGCGACGAGCAGCCGGTGCGCTGGGCCGGGCCGGGGCCCGCCGAGTGGGCCGAGCGCCTCGGCGTCGCCACGCCGGCCGAGGCCCAGGCCGTCGTGTGCGCGGCGGTCCGCGAGACGTACGAGGAGGCGGGCGTGCTCCTCGCCGGGCCCACGCCCGACTCGGTCGTCGGCGACACGACCGGGGACGACTGGGAGGCAGCCCGGGTCGCCCTCGTCGCGCGGGAGCTGTCCTTCGCGGAGTTCCTGGCCTCCCGCGACCTCGTCCTCCGCTCCGACCTGCTGGGCGCCTGGGCGCGCTGGATCACCCCCGAGTTCGAGCCGCGCCGCTACGACACCTGGTTCTTCGTCGCCGCGCTCCCCGCCGGACAGCGCACCCTCCCCCAGGACCTCGACCCCGCCCGGGGCGGGGGGACCCCCGCCTCCACCGAGGCCGACCTGTCCGTGTGGATCCGCCCCGCGGACGCCGCCGCCGGCTACGACCGGGGCGAACTGCTGATGATGCCGCCCACCATCGCCACCCTGCGCACCCTCACCGCGTACGACTCCCCGCTCGCCGCCCTGGAGGCCGCCCGGGACCGGGACCTCGCGCCGGTCCTCGCGCGGGCGGAGCTGGACGGCGACCGGGTGGTGCTGAGCTGGCCCGGCCACGACGAGTTCACCCGGCACGTGCCCGAGGCGCCCGCCGGAGGTGCCGCGTGACCGGCGCGGCCGCCCTCCCAGGCCGGCCCCGCGGCGCCGTGGTGTCCGGGCCCGCCACCGAGCGGGCCGTGAACGTCCTGGCGCCCAACCCGTCCGCGATGACCCTCGACGGCACCAACACCTGGGTCCTGTCCGAGCCGGACTCCCCGCTCGCCGTCGTGGTCGACCCTGGCCCGCTCGACGAGGGCCACCTCGTGCGCGTACGGGACACCGCCGAGCGCCTCGGCAAGCGCGTCGCCCTGGTGCTGCTCACGCACGGCCACCCCGACCACGCGGAGGGCGCCGGGCGGTTCGCCGAGCTGACCGGGGCGCCCGTGCGGGCCCTGGACCCGGCGCTGCGGCTCGGCGGGGAGGGCCTGTCCGCGGGGCAGGCCGTCACGGTCGGCGGCCTGGAGCTGCGGGTCGTGCCGACGCCCGGCCACACCGGGGACTCGCTCAGCTTCCACCTGCCGGCCGACCGCGCCGTGCTGACCGGCGACACGGTCCTGGGCCGGGGGACGACGATGGTGGCGCACCCCGACGGGCGGCTCGGGGACTACCTGGACTCGCTGCGCCGGCTGCGCTCCCTCACCGTCGACGACGGGGTGCGGACGGTCCTGCCGGGCCACGGCCCGGTCCTGGACGACGCGCAGGGCGCCGTGGAGTTCTACCTGGCGCACCGCGCGCACCGGCTCGCCCAGGTGGAGAGCGCCGTGGAGGACGGCTACACGACCCCCGCGGAGGTCGTGGCGCACGTCTACGCGGACGTCGACCGGTCCCTGTGGCCGGCGGCCGAGCTGTCGGTGCGCGCGCAGCTGGAGTACCTCTCCGGGCACGGGCTGATCTGACGCGGGGGCGTGGCGGAGCCGGTACGCGTCCGGGACGAGGGCGGGATCCCGGCGGGGGGAGCGTGGCTTACGCTTCCCCCGCATCCGTCATCGCACCGGTCGTTCCGCTTCCCGGGGGGTCTTCGTGTTCGTCCTGTCTGTCCTGCTGCTCATAGCCGCGGTGGTGCTGTACTTCGTCGGGCGCGGCGGGGGCCGCGCCGGTTTCCGGCTCGGCGCGGCCGGTGCGCTGCTCGCCGCGCTGCTGGCCGGGGTCGCCAGCTGCGTCCACGTCGTCGGCGCGTACGAGGTCGGCGTCCCGGTCGCCTTCGGCAAGGTCGGCACGCCGATGCGGCCGGGCGTGAGCGTCATCTCGCCGTTCACCACCGTCACCACCTTCTCCACCCGCCCCGTCGACCTGAACCTCTCCGACAAGGACGTGGTGGAGGTCCGCTCCTCGCAGGGCGGGGTCATGTACGCCGAGCTGACGGTGAAGTGGGCGGTCACGCCGGCCAAGGCGGTCGAGCTGTACCGGCTGGCCGGGAACGAGGCGGCCATCCAGCAGCGGCTGGTCTTCCCGGACAGCCGCGAGATCGTCCGCAACGTCTTCGCGCGCCACACGAGCGAGGAGGGCTACACCTCCGCCCGCGAGAAGATCAACGCCGAGATCGGCGAGCTGATCAAGAAGCGCCTGGCCCCGCGCGGCATCGACGTGACGACCGTGAACCTGCGGAACGTGAAGCCGTCCGACCGCCTCCAGGACCAGATCGACCGCAAGATCCAGCAGCAGCAGGCCACCGAGCGCGCCCAGGAGGCCGCCCGCACGGCCACGGCGGAGTCCGAGCGCCGCCGGATCGAGGCGGAGGGCATCGCCCGCGCCAACAGGATCCTCAGCAACTCGCTGAGCGACAAGGTCCTGCTCAACCAGTGCATCGAGGCGTACAAGGAGGCCGCGGCGAAGAACCCGGTGTACGCGGTGCCGTGCGGCGCCGGCAGCGGTACGCCGGTGATCGTGGACGGCAAGAGGAACTGACGCCCCCGGCCCGGCACGGGCCGCACGTGGACGAGGGCCGCCCCGCCTCACCGCGGGGCGGCCCTCCGGCGCGTACGGGCGCGTGGGCGCCGCGCGGCTAGCGCGAGCGCTTCGCCAGGCGCTCCACGTCCAGCAGGATCACGGCGCGCGCCTCCAGGCGCAGCCAGCCGCGGCCCGCGAAGTCGGCCAGCGCCTTGTTGACGGTCTCGCGCGAGGCGCCGACGAGCTGGGCCAGCTCCTCCTGGGTGAGGTCGTGCACCACGTGGATGCCCTCCTCCGACTGCACGCCGAAGCGGCGCGACAGGTCGAGGAGCGCCCGGGCGACACGGCCCGGCACGTCGGAGAAGACCAGGTCGGACATCTGGTCGTTGGTCTTGCGCAGGCGGCGGGCGACGGCGCGCAGCAGTGCCGAGGCCACCTCGGGGCGGGCGTTCAGCCAGGGCTGGAGGTCGCCGTGGCCCAGGCCGAGCAGCTTCACCTCGGTCAGGGCGGTCGCCGTGGCCGTACGCGGGCCCGGGTCGAACAGGGACAGCTCGCCGATCAGCTCGCCCGGGCCGAGGACGGCGAGCATGTTCTCGCGGCCGTCGGGGGACGTGCGGTGGAGCTTGACCTTGCCTTCGGTGACCACGTAGAGCCGGTCACCCGGGTCGCCTTCGTGGAAGAGCGCGTCGCCACGGGCGAGCGTCACCTCACTCATCGAGGCGCGGAGCTCCGCGGCCTGCTCGTCATCGAGCGCCGCGAAGAGCGGGGCGCGCCGCAGAACGTCGTCCACGAGTTCTCTCCTATGTCGACCTGCTCAGGGGCATCGGTCCCCATGATGCCGGACCGTGCGGTGCTCTTCCGGGGAACGCTGCGCGACGCGGACCCGCGGGGGACCGGCCCCCGCAGGCTGATCGCCGTGCGATCGATCACGACAAGTTTGGCGCACCGGCACGCCCGTCCGCACGGCAGGGGCCCGATCGGGTCCACATCACCCGTGTCCAGGGCGGATGTCGGCTGGTGACCTTAGGCTGGCCGGGTGTCCAATGCGCCGGTGAGTGAGCGGGCCGAGGGAGCCGGGAGAATGTCGGGGGAGCAGGATTCAGCCATGGGCGAACAAGCCGCGGAGCCGACCGGGAAGGCCGGGCGGAAACGCCCGCGGGGGACGCCGGAGGGGCCGGGCGCGGGCGAGGAGCGGGGGAGGGCCGGGGGGCCGGGCGCGCCGGAGTCCCGCCTGGCCCTGGTCCGCCGGGCGCGGCGGATCAACCGCGAGCTGGCCGAGGTGTACCCCTACGCCCATCCGGAGCTGGACTTCCGCAACCCGTTCGAACTGCTCGTGGCGACCGTCCTGTCCGCCCAGACGACGGACCTGAGGGTGAACCGGACGACGCCGGCGCTCTTCGCGAAGTACCCCGCCCCCGAGGACATGGCGGCGGCCGTCCCGGAGGAGCTGGAGCAGGTCATCCGGCCGACCGGTTTCTTCCGGGCCAAGGCCAGGTCCCTGATCGGCCTCTCCGCGGCCCTGCGCGACCGGTTCGGGGGCGAGGTCCCCGGCCGCCTGGAGGACCTGGTCACCCTCCCCGGGGTCGGCCGCAAGACGGCGAACGTCGTGCTGGGCAACGCCTTCGGGGTCCCCGGCATCACCGTCGACACCCACTTCGGGCGGCTGGTCCGCCGCTGGCGGTGGACGGCGGAGGAGGACCCGGAGAAGGTCGAGGCGGTGGTCTGCTCCCTCTTCCCGAAGTCCGAGTGGACGATGCTCTCGCACCGGGTGATCTTCCACGGCCGCCGCATCTGCCACGCCCGCCGGCCCGCCTGCGGCGCCTGCCCGATCGCGCCGCTCTGCCCCGCGTACGGGGAGGGCGAGACGGACCCGGAGAAGGCGCGGAAGCTGCTGAAGTACGAGATGGGCGGGTATCCGGGCCAGCGCCTGGCCCCGCCGCCGGACTACCCGGGCCGCCCGGCCGCCCCCTCGCCCGCGGACGGCGCGGACGCGGCCGGGGACCGGGCCTGAGGGGCGGAACGATCGAGTGGCCGGAAGGCGTTGGGTGATCCGGGGGTGCCTGTGACACGTACGAGGGAAGACGCCGGCGGCGCCGGGGGGCTGCCGACCGTGGACGTCAGCGCCGAAGGGCTGCCCGCCTGGCTGGAGCCCGTGGCCGAGGCGGCGCACACGGTCGCGCCCGAGCAGCTCAGCCGGTTCCTGCCGCCGCCGGAGGGGGGCCGCCAGGCCGCCGTGCTGATCCTCTTCGGCGAGGGGGAGCGCGGCCCCGAGCTGCTGCTGATGGAGCGCGCCGGGACCCTCCGCTCGCACGCCGGGCAGCCGTCCTTCCCCGGCGGCTCCCTCGACCCCGAGGACGGCGACCCGGCCGCGCTCGGCCCGCTGCGCGCCGCGCTGCGCGAGGCGCGGGAGGAGACCGGTCTCGACCCGGCGGGCGTCCAGGTCTTCGCCGCCCTGCCGCGCCTCTACATCCCGGTGAGCGCCTTCGTCGTCACGCCCGTGCTCGGCTGGTGGAGGGAGCCGAGCCCGGTCGGCGCGGTGGACCCGGCCGAGACCGCGCGGGTCTTCACGGTCCCCGTGGCGGACCTGGCGAACCCCGCCCACCGCTCCATGGCCGTCCACCCCAGCGGTTACGAGGGCCCGGCGTTCCTGGTGGAGTCCACCCTCGTGTGGGGGTTCACCGCGGGACTGATCGACCGGATCCTGCACTTCGCCGGGTGGGAGGAGCCGTGGGACCGGGGGAGGCGCGTCCCGCTCGACCGGCGCGCATGACAGGCTGGCTTCTGGGCTCCGCGGCCGTACGGGGCCGACCGGAGACGAATCTGCGAGGCTGATGACGGTGAACGTGCTGGACGTCGTGCTGCTGGTCGCCGCCGTGTGGTTCGCGATCGTCGGGTACCGACAGGGATTCGTGGTCGGCGTCCTGTCGGTGGTCGGCTTCCTCGGCGGCGGGCTCGCCGCCCTGTACCTGCTGCCGCTCGTGTGGAGACCGCTCACGGGGGACGCCGGGGTCTCCACGACGGCGGCCATCGTGGCCGTCGCCGTCGTCCTGGTCCTCGCGTCCGTCGGCCAGACCCTCACCACCCACCTGGGCAACCGGCTCCGCCGCCACATCACCTGGTCGCCCGCCCGCGCCCTGGACGCCACGGGCGGCGCGCTGATCAACGTGGTGGCGATGCTCCTCGTCGCCTGGCTCATCGGCACGTTCCTCGCCCAGACGGCCCTGCCGCTCGGCAAGAAGGCCCGCGAGTCCCGGGTGTTCCTGGGCGTGTCGCGGGTGATGCCCGACCAGGCGCCCAAGCTGTTCGACGACTTCCGGTCGGTCCTCGCGGACAACGGCCTGCCCCAGGTCTTCAGCCCGTTCGCCAACGAGCCGATCCAGGAGGTCCGCCCGCCCGACCCGGCGCTCGCCGGCAGCCCGGTCGCCGCGCGCGCCCAGCGGTCCATCGTGAAGGTCGTCGGCACCGCCGGCGGCTGCGGCAAGGTCATGGAGGGCACCGGCTTCGTCTTCGGCGAGCGCCGCGTCATGACCAACGCCCATGTGGTGGGCGGCGTCGACGAGCCGACCGTCCAGATAGGCGGTCAGGGCAGGCTGTACGACGCGACGGTCGTCCTGTACGACTGGCAGCGCGACATCGCCGTGCTCGACGTGCCGGACCTGGAGGCCAGGCCGCTGCGGTTCGCCGAGACCGACGCGCGCAGCGGCGACAGCGCCATCGTCGCGGGCTTCCCCGAGAACGGCGCGTACGACGTGCGCTCGGCGCGCGTCCGGGACCGCATCGACGCCGAGGGCCCCGACATCTACCACCGCGGCGAGGTCCGCCGCGACATGTACTCGCTCTACGCGACGATCCGCCCGGGCAACTCCGGCGGGCCGCTCCTCACCGCGGACGGCGAGGTGTACGGCGTGATCTTCGCGCGGTCCCTGGACGACGCCAGCACGGGGTACGCGCTGACGGTCGACGAGATCCGCGAGGACATCGCACTGGGCCTGAGCTCGGGTCAGGAGGTCGACAGCCAGGGCTGCGCCCTGTGACGGTCCGGCCGGGGGCCCGCGCCCGGCGGGAGCGGGCCCCCGGGCCCGGTCGCCCGGGGACGGAGCCGACGTCCGTCCGCGACGCGGCCCGGCGGGCCGGGCGCCGCGCGGTCAGTCGCGCTGGTGCCGCAGGCGTGCGGAGACCCACCGGACCCGGCGGCGCAGGATGCGCGGGATTCCGAGGCGCGCCTCCAGCTGCGGGTCGCGCGGGCCGCCGCTCCTCTCGGGAGGGGGCACCGCGGCCGAGCGGTGGTCGCGCGTGGCGTCAACATGGTCGTACGTCCAGCCCATACCCGGACGTGTGCCCGGGGTCCGGGGTCGGTAACCGCCCGGGGGACGGCCAATCGGCCCGTGCGCCGGGCGGGTGCCCGGTCGCGGCGCGGAGGCCCGGGACCGGGCGCGTGCCCCGGCGGCCCGGATCCGGCCGGGCGGGCCTCAGCGGTCCGGCTCGGGGTCCTTCAGCCAGTTGACGAGTTCCGCCGAGAAGGCCAGCGGGTCCTCCTCGTGCGGGTAGTGGCCCAGCCCGTCGAACAGCCGCCAGCGGTACGGCGCTTCGACGTACTGGCCGGAGCCCGCCGCGCTGCGCGTGCGCATCACCGGGTCGGCGGAGCCGTGCAGGTGGAGCGTCGGCACCCGGACGGGCCGCTTCATGCGCCGGTTGAACTGGATGCCGTCCGGGCGGGCCAGTGAACGCACCATCCACCGGTACGGCTCGATCGAGCAGTGCGCCGTCGACGGGATCGCCATCGCCCGCCGGTACACGCCGAGGGCCTCCTCGTCCGGTTCGCGCACGCCGGACCAGTCCCGGATCAGCCGCCCCACGAGCGCCGCGTCGTCCGCGACCAGCCGCCGCTCGGGCAGCCACGGCCGCTGGAAGCCCCACACGTACGAACCGGCGCGGGTCTGCGCGAAGTCGGAGAGCATCGCCGAGCGCCACCGCCTCGGGTGCGGCATCGACGAGACGGCCAGGCGCCGCACCAGCTTGGGCCGCATCACCGCGGCCGTCCACGCCAGGTACCCGCCCAGGTCGTGGCCGACCAGCGCCGCGTCCGGTTCCCCCAGGGACCGTACGACCCCCGTGATGTCGAGCGCCAGGTTGGCCGGGTCGTAGCCGCGCGGCGTGCGGTCGCTGCCGCCCACGCCGCGCAGGTCCATCGCCACGGCCCGGAACCCGGCGTCGGCGAGCGCGGGCAACTGGTGCCGCCACGTCCACCAGAACTGCGGGAAACCGTGCAGCAGCAGGACGAGGGGCCCGTCGCCCATCTCCGCGATGTGGAAGCGCGCCCCGTTGGCGGCCACGTCGCGGTGCGTCCACGGGCCGTCGATCCGGACGGGGCCGCCGGAGGCGCCGGTACTGCTCTCAGGGACGGTCATACGGACGAGCGTGCCACACCCGCGGCTCCCTCCCGGACGGCGGAGGCGTCGGGTCGGGGGTGCGGCTTGGCCTTCTGCAGCAGTGCGGCGGTCCGCTTCACGGACGCGGCGGTCTTCTGCGGGCCCTTGCCGCGCTTCGCCTTCTTCGCGAACACCGCGCCGATCAGGCCCAGGAGGCCCGCGACGACCACGTTCACGGCGAAGGACAGCAGGAAGCAGACCGACATGTGCCAGCCGGTCCAGGCCCGGAAGCCGTACGCGAGGGCGAAGCTCAGCATCGGCAGCGAGAAGAGCAGCACCATGCCCGCCGCCGCGAAGCCCAGACCGCTGATGGCGCCGCGCCTGACGTCCTGCCGCAACTGGGCCTTGGCCAGGGCGATCTCGTCGTGCACCAGCGCCGACATCTCGGCGGTCGCGGAGGCGACCAGCTGGCCGAGACCGTGCTCTGCGCCGTTCTCGGCGGTACCGGTCCTCCCGGCGGGGTCGCTCATCGTCTCGCTCCCTCTCTCCTCTGCGGTCTGACCCCCGATCATGCCGGACCCTCGCCGTTCCCGCGCGCCGCCCCCGTCTCTTCGGCCCGGCGCCGGTGCTCCGCGGCCTTCCGCTCGTAGATCTCGGCGAGGCGGCGGTGGTGCTCGGGATCGTCCACCTCGTAGACGTCGGGGACGCCGCTCAGGTCCTCGTCGCGCTCCTCCGCCTCGACCACCGCCCGGTGCGTGCGCACGCGCAGCCTCAGCAGGACGGCGGCCAGCAGCGCGGCGATCAGCGACCCGGTGAGGACGGCTGCCTTGACCTCGTCGGTCAACCTCGCATCACCCTCGAACGCCAGTTCCCCGATGAGCAGGGACACGGTGAAGCCGATGCCGGCGAGGGCGGCGACGGCGAACAGGTCGGCCCACGCCAGGTCCTCGTTGAGCCGGGCGCGGGTGAAGCGCGCGGTCAGCCAGGTGCCGCCGAAGATGCCGACCGTCTTGCCGAGCACCAGGCCGAGGACCACGCCCAGCGTCTCCGGCTGGGTGAACACGTCCCGCATCGCGCCCCCGGACACCGTCACGCCCGCCGAGAACAGCGCGAACACCGGCACGGCCAGGCCGGCGGACAGGGGGCGCACCTGATGCTCGATGCGCTCGCCGGGGGACCGCTCCTCGCCCTCGCGGCGGGTGCAGCGCAGCATCAGGCCCATCGCGACACCGGCGATCGTGGCGTGGACGCCGCTGTTGTACATCAGGCCCCAGACGGCCACGCCGAGCGGCACGTACACGTACCAGCCCCGGACGCCCCTGCGGAGCAGGAGCCAGAAGAGGAGCAGGCCGGCGGCGGCCCCGCCGAGTGCCGCGAAGTCCAGGTCGCCGGTGAAGAACACCGCGATGATCAGGATGGCGAAGAGGTCGTCGACGACGGCGAGCGTGAGGAGGAAGGCGCGGAGCGCGGAGGGCAGCGACGTGCCGATGACGGCCAGCACGGCGAGCGCGAAGGCGATGTCGGTGGCGGTGGGGACGGCCCAGCCGGCGAGGGAGCCGCCGCCGGCCGTGTTGACCGCCACGTAGACGAGGGCCGGGGCGATCATGCCGCAGAGCGCGGCGATCACGGGCAGCGCCGCGGCCCTGGGGTCGCGCAGCTCGCCGGCGACCAGCTCGCGCTTGAGCTCGATGCCGGCGACGAAGAAGAAGATCGCGAGGAGGCCGTCGGCCGCCCAGTGCCGGACGGAGAGGTCCAGCCCCAGCGCGGCCGGCCCGACGTGGAACTCACGGACCGTCTCGTAGACGTGGCTCAGCGGGGTGTTCGCGCAGACGAGGGCCGCGATGGCGGCGAGCAGCAGCAGGACGCCGCCGACGGTCTCGGTGCGCAGGGCGTCGAGGACGAAGGTCCGCTCGGGGAGCGACGGCCGGCCCAGGACCCTGCGCTCGGCGGCCGCCCGGGTGGTGCCGCCGGTAGCCGTGGTGCCGCGGGCGGTCCCGGCGGTTCCGGTGCCTCCGGTGCTCTTCGGCCTGCTGTCGGCGGCGGGGGTGCTGCCGGTGCCGTTGGTGCCGTTGGTGCCGTTGGTGTCGTTGGTGTCGTTGGTGTCGTTGGTGTCGGGCGTTTCGGGCGCGGCCACGGTGCGGAGACCTCCGGTGGTGTCGGTGGACATGGCGAGTCACATGCCGACCAGACTTCCCGGCGCCCCATTGGATCTTCATTGCTCTGTGGATGTGAGGCACACCTTACAGGCAGGACGCGGGGACTTATCCGACCATCGTCACCTTACGTGCGAGAAGGACACCCGGCACGGCGTGGCCGGGCGTCCCTCCCCGTGCTCCGGGGCCCGGGGTCCGCGGCCCGGGGCCCGCGGTTCAGTCCGGTCCGTCCGCGGCCCGGACCGGCTCGTCCGCGGTCCGGTCCGGTCTGTCCGCGGTCCGTCCGCGGGCCCGTCGTCCGTCAGTCCTCGCGGGGCGCCGCCGGCAGCTTGGCCTGGATGAGGCTCATCACCGAGGAGTCGGTGAGTGTCGTGACGTCGCCGAGCTCGCGGTTCTCGGCGACGTCGCGCAGCAGGCGCCGCATGATCTTGCCGGACCGGGTCTTGGGCAGCTCCGCGACGGGCAGGACGCGCTTCGGCTTGGCGATCGGGCCGAGTACGGCGCCGACGTGGTCGCGCAGCTCCGCGACGAGCGCGTCGGCGTTCGTCTCGGCCTCCGCCGCCACGCTGCCGCGCAGGATCACGAACGCCACGATGGCCTGGCCGGTCGTCTCGTCGGCGGCTCCGACGACGGCGGCCTCCGCGACCTTCGGGTGCGACACGAGCGCCGACTCGACCTCGGTGGTGGAGATGTTGTGGCCCGACACGAGCATCACGTCGTCCACCCGGCCCAGCAGCCAGATGTCGCCGTCCTGGTCCTTCTTCGCCCCGTCACCCGCGAAGTACAGACCCTCGAAGCGGGACCAGTACGTGTCCACGAACCGCTGGTCGTCGCCCCAGACGGTGCGCAGCATCGACGGCCACGGCTCGGTGAGCACCAGGTAGCCGCCCCCACCGTCGGGCACCTCGCGCCCCTCGTCGTCCACGACGGTCGCGGAGATGCCGGGGAGCGGCCGCTGCGCCGATCCGGGCTTCGCCTCCGTCACCCCCGGCAGCGGCGAGATCATCATCGCGCCGGTCTCGGTCTGCCACCAGGTGTCCACGACCGGACAACGGCCACCGCCGATGTGCTCCCGGTACCAGATCCACGCCTCCGGGTTGATCGGCTCGCCCACCGAGCCCAGGATGCGCAGGCTCGACAGGTCGAACCCGGCGGGGATGTCGTCGCCCCACTTCATGAACGTCCGGATCGCCGTCGGCGCCGTGTAGAGGAGGGTCACGCCGTACTTCTGCACGATCTCCCAGAACCGGCCCCGGTGCGGGGTGTCCGGCGTGCCCTCGTAGATGACCTGCGTCGCGCCGTTGGCCAGCGGCCCGTACACGATGTACGAGTGGCCGGTGACCCAGCCGATGTCGGCGGTGCACCAGTAGACGTCGGTCTCCGGCTTCAGGTCGAAGACGGCCTGGTGGGTGTAGGCCACCTGGGTGAGGTAGCCGCCGGAGGTGTGCAGGATGCCCTTCGGCTTACCGGTGGTGCCGGAGGTGTACAGGATGAACAGCGGGTGCTCGGCCTCGAACGCCTCGGGCGTGTGCTCGGCGCTCTGCCGGTCGACGATCTCGTGCCACCAGATGTCCCGCCCTTCGGACCAGGCCACCTCCTGCCCGGTGTTGCGCACCACGAGCACGCGCTCGACGCCGTCGACCCGCTTCAGCGCCTCGTCGACGGCGGGCTTCAGTGCGGACGGCTTGCCGCGCCGGTGGCCGCCGTCGGCGGTGACGACCACCTTGGCGTCGGCGTCCTGGATGCGGGCCGCGATGGCGTCCGCCGAGAAACCGCCGAAGACCACGGAGTGCACCGCGCCGATCCGCGCGCACGCCAGCATGGCCACGACCGCCTCGGGGATCATCGGCAGGTAGACCGCGACCCGGTCGCCCTTGCGGATCCCGACCTCCGTCAGCGCGTGCGCGGCCCGGCTCACCTCGTCCTTGAGCTGGGCGTAGGTGAGGGTCCGGCCGTCGCCCGGCTCGCCCTCGAAGTGGATGGCGATCCGGTCGCCGAGGCCCGCCTCCACATGGCGGTCCACGCAGTTGTACGCCACGTTGAGCCTGCCGTCGGCGAACCACTTGGCGAAGGGCGGGTTCGACCAGTCGAGTGTCTCGGTGGGCTCGGTCGCCCAGCTGAGGCGGCGTGCCTGCTCGGCCCAGAAGCCGAGCCTGTCCGCCGCCGCGTGCTCGTACGCCGCCGCCGTCACATTGGCCCCTGCGGCCAGTTCGGCGGGCGGAGGGAACCGCCGCTCCTCCTTCAGGAGGTTGGCCAGGCTCTCGTTGCTCACGACATCTCCCATTCCCAGGGCGTCCGATGGGTCCCGGTGCCTAGCTCATCAGCCGGATGCCGGGGTGACAAGTGCTTCCCGAATGCTGGTTTAGACCTTTCTGGTGGGTGGGCGGATGGATGGGCGGAAGGCGGTCGCGTCCGCCGGCACGTCTGAGCGCAACGCTCCTCCTTTCCGGTCCCGGACGGGCGGAGGAAGGGCCGTCGCCGGTCCCGCGCCCCCTTCTCCCCTGTCGTGCCCTCCCCCGCGCCCTCCGCGACGGCGCCGCCGTGCCGGGAGGCGCCGGCGCCGGACGGCACCCGCGCCTCCCGGCGGCCGGATGCGCGGTGCGTGGACCGAGCCGCCCCCCTCACTCCGTACGGCCGCCGGGCACCCGGCCGCCCACGGCGGTGGCGACCCCGGCGCGGGCCGCCCGCCGCCCGGTGGACCGCCCCTCGCCACCGGCACCCGCTCCGGCCGGGCCGCCTCCCATGACCACCGGGCTCCGGCACGGAGTCCGACACGAAGCTCGACGAATGAATGGTAACTCAGAGTGACGATCAAGGTCATCCCTCGCGGGCGAACGGGCCAATGAGTCACCCGTCGAAGTGATTAGTCGTTCTATACGGCTCGTCATACCGCTCTTCTCCGGTCTTCGGTGCGACGTTGACGGGGCTCCCGCAGGAAACCGGTGGAACGGAAGGGTGGGCCGATGAGGGCCGTCAGGAAGAGGATCACTGTCGGTGCCGTCGCGGTGGCGCTGGTCACCGGGCTGGCGGGGTGCGGCGGCTCCGGGCGGCCCTCCGGGGCCGGTGCCCAGGGACCGGAGGAGGGCGCCGTACCGCCCAAGAGCCGCGTCCGGCTGATCGGTGACGGCTCCACCGCCTACACCGGAGCCCAGCCCGGCCTCGACAGGCCCACCCGCCTGGCCCCGGGGCAGCGCCCGCCCCAGTTCGTCGTCTTCTCCTGGGACGGCGCCGGCGAGGACGGCCAGAAGCTGTTCTCCCACTTCCGCCGCGTCGGCAAGCGGTACGGCGCGACGATGACGTACTTCCTCAGCGGCGTGTACCTGCTCCCCGAGGAGAAGGCCGCCCTCTACAGCCCGCCCGGGCACGCCCCCGGCCGCTCCGACATCGGGTTCAACGACACCGAGGGCATCCGTGCCACCGTGCGCGAGCTGCGCGGGGCCTGGCTGGAGGGCAACGAGATCGGAACGCACTTCAACGGGCACTTCTGCGGCCCGCAAGGAGGCGTCGGCACGTGGTCCGTCGAGGACTGGAAGAGCGAGATCGCCCAGGCGAAGTCCTTCGTGAAGAACTGGAAGACCAACTCCGGCCTGGTGGCTGAGAAGCCGCTCCCCTTCGACTACGACAAGGAGCTCGTCGGGGCCCGGACGCCGTGCCTCGAAGGCCGCGACAACTTCGTGCGCGCCGCGAGCGAACTGGGCTTCCGCTACGACACCAGCGGCGTCAACAAGCAGGTCTGGCCCGGGAAGGACGGGAACCTGTGGGACCTGTCCATGCACCTGGTCCCCCTCCCCGGCCGGGCCCTTGAGACGCTGTCGATGGACTACAACTTCATGGTCAACCAGTCCGGGACCACCAAGGGCGACCCCGCCATGCACCGGCTCTGGGGCAACCAGATGCGGGACGGTCTCATCCAGGCCTTCAACCGCTCCTACCAGGGCAACCGCGCGCCCGTGATCATCGGGAACCACTTCGAGTCCTGGAACGGCGGCACCTACATGCGCGCCATCGAGGAAACGATTGCTCACGTCTGCGTGAAGCCCGAGGTCCGCTGTGTGTCGTTCCGTCAGCTGGCGGACTGGCTGGACGCCCAGGACCCGGCCGTCCTCGCCAAACTGCGGACGCTGAAGGTGGGACAGGCGCCGACCGGGGGATGGGACCGCTTCCTCACCACCCCGCCGGAGAAGGCCTCGACGTCGCCGGGCGGCAAGGACACGGGCCAGGTGGCCGCCCGGGCGACGGCACCGTCCGGTGCGCGCCGGGACGGCTAGACCGGCATCCGCGCCCCCTCCCCCAGGACGAAGGCGGGGTCGACCTGCGAGGCCAGGTCGGCACCCGTCTTCGCGTTGCCCCAGCTCTCGGCGTTCCTCAGGTGGAAGTGCACCATCTGGCGCGTGTAGCGCTCCCAGTCGCGCAGTTCGTACGTCGCGTCGACGGCGTCCCGCAGTACGCGCAGGGCCTCCCGGTTCTCCGGCTCCAGCGCCCCGAACGGGGCGGGCCGCCCCTTCTCCATGGACCGCACCCAGTCCGACTGCCCGATCGACACCAGCAGGTCGTCCCCCACCTCGTCCCGGAGGAACTCCAGGTCGTCCCGGTTCTGGACCTTGTTGCCGACGACCTTCAGGGTGATCCCGAAGTCCTTCGCGTACTCCGTGTACTGGCGGTACACCGAGACGCCCCGCCGTGTCGGCTCCGCCACGAGGAACGTCATGTCGAAGCGGGTGAAGAGCCCGGAGGCGAAGGAGTCCGAACCGGCCGTCATGTCGACCACGACGTACTCGTCGGAGCCGTCGACCAGGTGGTTGAGGAACAGCTCCACCGCGCCGACCTTCGAGTGGTAGCAGGCCACCCCCAGGTCCGCCTCGGTGAACAGCCCCGTCGCCATGAGCCGGATCACGCCGCCGCCCAGCCGCAGCGGGCGGGCGCACGCCTCGTACACCGGATTGTCCTCGCGGACGCGCAGCAGCCGCGACCCCTCACCGGGCGGGGTCGTCTTGATCATCGTGTCGGCGGAGCTGATCCGGGGGTTGCTGCCGCGCAGGTACTGCTTGATCAGCGGCAGGTGCGCGCCCATCGAGGGGAGGGTGTCCGCCTCGTCCTCGCCGAGGCCGAGCGCGGCCCCGAGGTGCTGGTTGATGTCGGCGTCCACCGCGACCACGGGGGCCCCGGTGCTCGCCAGGTGGCGGATGAAGAGCGAGGACAACGTCGTCTTGCCGCTGCCACCCTTCCCAACAAAAGCGATCTTCATGTTCACCTAGCGTAGTGCTTCCGTGACGTGCGGTCGCCGATTCCTATGAGGAACACCACTACTCGCGGGTCGGCGCCGCCTGTGCGCGTAGCCTCGCTCCCTATGAGCACGCATGCCTCCGACCCGCTGGCCGCCCTCGTCTCGCTGCCGGGCGTCCCCGACGCAGTGGACTCCGTGCGCAGGGCCGTGGACCGGGTGTACGGGCACCGCGTCATGCGGCGCCGCAGCAACGAGGTCTCCTCCGAGGCCGCCCTGCGCGGCGCGCGCGCCTCCGCGGCGCTGTCCGGCGCCGACTGGGCTCTGGAGGAGGTCCGCAGGCGCAGCGACTTCAGCGGGGACGCGCAGGCGCGGACGGTCGGCGCGGCGCTGAGGCTCGGCATCGAGGTCGGCCAACTGCTCTCCATCTGGAGGCAGTCGCCCCTGCGGGTCCTGGCCAGGCTGCACCTCGTGGCGGCCGGCGACGCGGCGCCGTCGGTGGGGCGGCCGAGGCAGGCCGGAGAAGCGGTCGAGGAGCCCTTCGTCGAGGCGCCGCTGCCGGACGCGGCCGAGGTCGCCGCCCGGCTGGACGGCCTCGCGGAACTGATCGTCGAGGGCACCTCCGCCCCGGCGCTCGTCACGGCCGCCGTGGTGCACGGCGAACTGCTGGCGCTGCGGCCCTTCACCTCGTACAGCGGCCTGGTGGCGCGGGCCGCCGAACGCCTGGTGCTGGTCGGCGGCGGACTCGACCCCAAGGCCGTCTGCCCGGCCGAGGTCGGCCACGCGGAACCGGGGCGCGCCGGGTACGCCGCGGCCTTCGAGGGCTATCTGTCGGGAACGCCGGAGGGCATGGCCCGGTGGATCACCCACTGCGGCCGGGCCGTGGAACTCGGCGCCCGGGAGTCGACGGCCGTGTGCGAGGCGCTCCAGCGCGGCGCCGCCTGAGCCCGGCCGGAGGGCCGCATCCAAGGCCCCGGCCGGACTCGGGCGGGCGACTCGGGCAGGGGTGCGGCGGTACCGGAAACCGGTACCGCCGCTGGCACTTCCACCGAGTTACCATGCGTCCTCGATATGTGCCCATCAGGCGGGGAACTCTGCCCTACGCCTGGTGCGGCTGGCCCGTAATCGACGGGTCGACGTCGCGTGGGTGCTCGGTTTCCGTGCTGTTCGGTCCGTGGGCCTTCCTGCTCAACAGGGCATCCTCTCGGATGTCCTCGGTCTCGCGGGCCGTAAGTCCTTTGTACTACCGGGGCCCGCGAGGGGAAAGCCCTATCCGGATATCTTTACTTTTGCCCTCATGCGCGGACGAATGCGGCAGCGGGTGTGGCCTGCGACGGCGCCGACCGGCGGCGTCTGCCGGCGTACCAGACGAAGCCCGCCGCGGCGGCGGCCGCGCCGATCGCGGCGACCGCCACCAGGGCCGGCCGCGGTGGCATCCGGAAGGAGGGGAGGCGCTGCTTCAGCCGGACGGGGCGGTTGAAGACGAGGACCGGCCACCTCCGTGCCGCCGCTTCCCGGCGCAGTACCCGGTCCGGGTTCACCGCGTGCGGATGCCCCACCGCCTCCAGCATCGGCAGGTCCGTCGCCGAGTCGCTGTACGCGTAGCACCGCGACAGGTCGTACCCCTCCGACGCGGCCAGCTCCCGTACCGCCTCGGCCTTGGTGGGGCCGTACGCGTAGTACTCCACCTCCCCCGTGAAGCAGCCGTCCTCGCCGACGATCATCCGGGTCGCGACCACGCGGTCCGCGCCCAGCATCTCGCCGATCGGCTCCACGACCTCGGCACCCGAAGTGGAGACGATCACCACGTCCCGCCCCGCGGCGCGGTGCTCCTCGATGAGCGAAGCGGCCTCGTCGTAGATGATCGGGTCGATCAGCTCGTGCAGTGTCTCGGCGACCAGCTCCCTGACCTGCTGGACGTTCCATCCCTTGCACAACCTGGAGAGGTACGCGCGCATCCGCTCCATCTGGTCGTGGTCGGCGCCGCCCGCGAGGAAGACGAACTGCGTGTAAGCGGTGCGCAGCGCGTCACGGCGGTTGATCAGGCCGCCTTGGTAGAAGGACTTGCCGAAGGTCAGTGTCGATGACTTCGCGATGACCGTCTTGTCCAGGTCGAAGAAGGCGGCGGCGCGAGGCGAGGAGTGGTTTTCCACAAGCCTGAGCATAGGTGCCCGCCATTCGGCGTACGCCGGGGCGTGTGGGTTTGCTTGAGAAGGCTCTCGGGTACACCATGGAAGTCACGGATCGTTCGCGACCGTGCTGAACCGGACCGGCTCCTCCCCCCCCGAGTCGGCCGGAAAGACGACCCCCGCTCTCCCCCCCCCGGCGGGGGTCGTCGCATGTCCCGGGGGTTTTCGTCTCGTCGACCCTGTCCGGACGCGCTCATCGGCACTCCTTGGCGCTCTTGCGGCGCCGGTCCCGGCACCCCGCTTTTCCTCACTCAGAGTAGCCGGGTTGCTGCTGTGGGGAAGTCGCTGATGCGGGTGATTGAGATATTCACAAGCGATGGGTTGTCCACAGTTTTTCAGCAAGATCCACTTTATTTCCGGAAGCCCGCCACTGTGATTCCGGCCGCGTGGCCGTGACGTGGAATCACCGCTCTCCCCGTCCCGTCGGCACGCCGTGACTCCGGTGCCCGATCGCTCCGGAACCACGCGCGGGACCGTACGGACGGTGCACGCGGACCACACGCGGGACGAAGCGCGGACACGGCGCCGGACGGGTGCCGTGGGCAAGGGGAAGAGGGGCGGAGGACATGGCGGAACCAAGGACGGCCGATCGGCCGTCGACCGCGGACGGCCGACGGGCGGCACCGTTGATCGTGACCGAGGACGTCGGACTGCTCGACGACCTGCTCAGGCTGTGCGCCGCCGCGGGCTGCCAGCCCGTGGTGCACCATGCGCCGCCGGACCGCAAGGCCGGGTGGGAGGCGGCGCCGCTGGTCATCGTGGGCGACGACGCGGCGGCACGCTGCCGGGGGGCGTCGCGCAGACCGGGCGTGCTGCTCGTGGGCCGCGGCCAGGACGACCCCGGCGTGTGGCGGCGGGGCGTGGAGGTCGGAGCGGAGAACGTCCTGCGGTTGCCGGACGCGGAGGGCTGGCTCGTCGACCGGATCGCCGATGTCGTCGAGGGCGCCGGGCGGCAGGCGACGACCGTCGGGGTGCTGGGCGGCAGGGGAGGGGCGGGGGCTTCGACCCTGGCGTGCGCCCTGGCCGTCGGAGCCGCCCGCGGCGGGCACCGCACGATGCTCGTGGACGGCGATCCGCTCGGGGGCGGACTCGACGTCCTCCTGGGGGCCGAGCGGGAACCGGGGGTGAGGTGGCCGGACCTCGCCGCTTCCGAGGGACGGATCGCCGGCGCGGCGCTCGAGGAGTCGCTGCCCTCCCTGCGCGGCCTGCGCGTGCTGAGCTGGGACCGGGGCGACACCATGGGAATCCCTCCCGAAGCCGTGCGCTCCGTACTCGCGGCGGCGCGCCGGCGGGGCGGCGCCGTGGTGGTCGACCTGCCGCGCCGCGTCGACGACGCCACCGTCGAGGCGCTCGCCCAGGTCGACGTGGGGCTGCTCGTCGTACCCGGGGAGCTGAGGGCGGTCGCCGCGGCGAAGAGGGTGGCGTCCGCGGCGGGCATGGTCCTCGACGACCTGCGCGTGGTCGTGCGCGGCCCGTACGCCGCCGGGATCGACGAGACGTGGGTCGCCGAGGTGCTCGGCCTGCCGCTCGCCGGGGAGCTGCCCGAGGAACCGGGGCTCCCGGCGTCGCTGGACGGGGGACACCCGCCCGGCGGCAGCGCCTCCGGTCCACTGGGGCGGTTCTGCTCCGCGTTCTGGGAGCGGGTGCTCGCACCGGAGGCCGTGTCGTGACCGCCGGACTGCTGGAGGCCGTACGGCAACGGCTCGCGGAGAGCGGCACCGAACCGACGCCGGCCGGGGTGGCGGCGGCGCTGCGGGCCCAGGGAAGGCTGCTGGGCGACACCCAGGTCCTGGGGGCCGCGGAGGAGCTGCGCTGCGAACTGGTGGGCACGGGCCCGCTGGAGCCGCTGCTCGCCGACCCCGCCGTCACCGACGTACTGGTGTCCGCGCCCGACCGGGTGTGGGTGGACCGGGGCGACGGACTCGAACCGTCCGGGGTCTCCTTCCCCGACGCCGAGGCCGTGCGCCGACTCGCCCAGCGGCTCGCGGCGGTGGCGGGACGCCGCTTGGACGACGCCCGTCCCTGGGTCGACGCCCGGCTGCCGGACGGCACGCGGATGCACGCGGTGCTGCCGCCGGTCGCCGTCGGCTCGACGTGCCTGTCCCTGCGCGTGGTACGACCGCGCGCCTTCACCCTCGCCGAACTCGTCCGTGCCGGTACGGTGCCGCCACGCGGTGACGGCGTCCTGCGGGCACTCGTGGAGAACCGTGTGTCGTACCTGGTCAGCGGTGGTACGGGCACGGGGAAGACGACGCTGCTGTCCACCCTCCTCGGGCTCGTCGGGGAGCGTGAGCGGATCCTCCTGGCCGAGGACTCGGCGGAGCTGCGCCCCGACCACCCGCACGTGGTGCGGCTGGAGGCACGCCCGCCGAACCAGGAGGGCGCCGGCCGGGTGACCCTGCGCGACCTGGTCCGCCAGGCGCTGCGGATGCGACCGGACCGCCTGGTCGTCGGCGAGGTGCGGGGCGCGGAGGTCGCCGACCTGCTGGCCGCGCTGAACACGGGTCACGAAGGCGGGTGCGGGACGGTGCACGCCAATACGGCGGCGGACGTGCCCGTGCGTCTGGAGGCCCTCGCCACGACCGCCGGACTCGACCGGGCCGCCCTGCACAGTCAGTTGGCCGCCGGACTGTCCGCCGTGGTGCACCTCGTGCGCGCACCGGGCGGCCGCCGGAGGGTCGCGGAGGTCCACGTGCTGGAGCGGGGGCCCGACGGGCTGGTCACCACCGTACCCGCACTGCGGTGGGCGCCGACCGGCTTCACCGAGGAACGGGGCGGGCAGAGGTTGCGCGCCCTGATCGGGGGCGTGCGGTGGTGACGGACCGACTGGTGTCCGCGACGGCGTTGTACGCGGGTGTGGCGGCCGGACTCCGCCCGGGACGGGGGCGGGGGCCGCGTCGGGGAAGGTCGTTGTTCGCGGACGGCACGGTCCGTACGAGTCCCGCACCGGCCGGTCGGCGCCCCGGAAGGCGTGCGCCGCGGTTCCGGCCGGAGTGGCTGTGCCCCGTGATCGGGCTCGTACTCGCCCTGTTGGGCGAGTCCCCGCTGCCGCTCCTGGCCGGTGCGGCCGTCGTGCCGCTGGTCGGCGGGCGGTTGCGGGCGCGGGCCCGCGGCAGGGAGGGGGACCGGCGCGCCGACGCCGTGATCGAGTTGTGTGCCGTCATGGCGGCGGAGCTGCGGGCCGGCGGCCAGCCCGCCCGGGTGCTGTGCTTCGCCGCCCGCACCACCGGCGCCCTGGGCGCCGGGGAGCCCGCCGTGCTGGCCGCCGCGCGGTTCGGCGGTGACGTGCCCGAGGCGCTGCGCGACGCGGCGAGGGCGGAGGGCGCCGACGGGTTGGCCGGCCTGGGGGCGTGCTGGCAGGTCGCCGTGGACGGCGGCGCGGGGCTGGCCGCCGGACTCGACCGGCTGGAAGCGGCACTGCGCGAGCGACGGGAGCAGCGGGAACGGCTGCGTGCCCAGTTGTCCGGCGCATGGGCCACCGTGGTCCTCCTCGCCCTGCTGCCCGTCGCGGGCCTCGCCATGGGCGCCGCCCTCGGTGCCGATCCGCTGAGGGTCCTCCTGCACACCCCGGCCGGTCTCGCCTGCCTCGTGGTCGGCGGGGCCCTGGAGGCGGGGGGACTGTGGTGGGCCGGACGGATCGTCGGAGCGGGGGAGGCGCCGTGACCTGGGAAGCCGGTGAGGCCGTCCGCCATCCGTGGCCGGTGGTCGGGGTGCTCGCGATCATCCTGTGGACGATGTGGACGGCGGTTCGCGCCCGGCGGGCCGGGCGGGCACGCGGCCGGTTCGTGATGCGGGCCGGGGCGGGGGGCGCTCGCAGCGTCCGGCACCGGTGGGCGGGGCACGCCGCGGTCGAGGTGCGCCGGTGGGCCGGTCCGGTCACGGCGGTGGCCGCTGGGTGGGTGCTGTTCGGCGGCGTCGTCGGTTGTGCGATCGGTGCCGCCGGGGCGTACGGCGTGCGGAGGTGGCGGCGGTGGCGCCCCCGTCCCCCGGCCGCCGACGCCGAGGTGGCCGGGACGCTGCCGCTCGCCGCGGAACTGCTCGCGGCCTGCCTCTCGGCCGGGGCGGGGCCCCGCGAGGCGGCGGAGGCGGTCGGCCGGTCGATGGGCGGCCCCGTGGGCGAACGGCTCGGACGGACCGCGGCGGAACTGGCCCTGGGCGGAGACCCGGGCGAGGTGTGGGGCCGGTTCGGGGACCTCCCGGGCGCGCGACCGCTGGCCCGGTGCCTGGAGCGGGCGGCCGCCTCGGGGGCCCCGGCGGCGGCCCCGGTGTCCCGGTTGGCCGCGGGACTGCGCGCCGATCGGGCCAGAGCCGCCGCCGCCCGGGCCCAGCGGGCGCAGGTGCTGATCACGGCACCGGTGGGGCTGTGCTTCCTGCCGGCCTTCCTCGCGGTCGGCGTGGCGCCGGTCGTGATCGGGCTGGCCGGCCGGTTGCTGTGAGGACGCCGGCTCCGGGAGCCGGCGTGGACGACACGAGTGGATACGGGACAAGGAGGTTGCCGTGTGGCAGCGAGTGGTGGAGCGGACGAAGCGGAGCTGGGCGGAGGCCCGGGCGGGCATGGGCCGGGACACCGGCATGAACACGGCCGAGTACGCGATGGGCACGATCGCCGCGTGCGCCTTCGCGGCGGTGCTGTACAAGGTCGTGACGAGCGGCACCGTGGCGTCGGCGCTGCGGTCGACGATCGAGAGGGCGCTCGATGCGCCGTTCTGAGAGGCGGCTTCGGCCGGTGGCGCGCGGACCGGGGTTCGGTGACGGCGGAGGCGGCTCTGGCGGCGCCCGCGATGGTGGTGTTCACCATGACCCTGCTCTGGGGACTCGTCGCGGCGGCCGCGCAGATCCAGTGCGTGGACGCGGCACGCGCCGGGGCGCGTGCGGTGGCCCGGTCGGAGCCGGAGACGTCGGCGGTGGAAGCGGCCCGGACGACCGCACCGGACGGGGCGCGGGTGGCGGTGGAACGCACGGGCGGCCTGTGGCGGGTACGGGTCGAGGCGCCCGCTCCCGGGCCCACATCCTGGGGGTTGACCCTTCGCGCCGAGGCGGTCGCCCTCGCGGAGGACGCGGTGGGTGGGGCGGAGGCGGACGACGGTTCCTGAGAGACGGCGGCGACCGCGGTTCGGCGACCGTGTGGTCGGCCGTGGCGGCGGGCGCGCTGTGCGTCGTGTTCGCCGCCGTACTGGCTCTGGGCCAGGCCGTGGCGACCCGGCACCGGGCGGGTGCCGCCGCCGACCTGGCGGCTCTCGCGGCGGCCGGCCGCGCCCTGCGGGGCGCCGGTGACGCCTGCGAAGCAGCCGGCCGGGTCGCCCGGGCGCAGCGGGCGGAAGTGGTGCGGTGCACCCTGCGGGGGGAGATCGCGGAGGTGGCGGCCCGGGTGCGGTCCGGCCCGTACGCCCCGGTGGTCAGGTCACGGGCGGGCCCTCCGGAGGCGTGGCCGGAGCCCGGGGGAGGACCGGCTCCTCCCAGGCCTCCCGGGGTTCCTGAGGTTCTCCCCGGGCCTCCCGGTACTGCCGGACACCCCGGGACTCCTCCCGGGCCGCCCCGGTCTCCCGGGCCGCCGGCTCCTGCGGGGCATCCCGCAGGAGTTCGGTGAGGAGGCGTACGGCGGCGCGCTTGTGCAGCGGATCGTTGCCGTTGCCGCACTTGGGCGACTGGACGCACGACGGGCAGCCGGCGTCGCACTCGCACGACGCGATCGCCTCACGGGTCGCGTCCAGCCAGGCGCGGGCGGTGTGGAAGGCCCGCTCGGCGAATCCCGCACCGCCCGGATGGCCGTCGTAGACGAACACCGTCGGCAGCAGCGTGTCGGGGTGGAGCGGGACGGACACGCCGCCGATGTCCCACCGGTCGCAGGTGGCGAACAGCGGCAGCAGACCGATCGAGGCGTGCTCGGCGGCGTGGAGGGCCCCACCCAGCTGCTCCGGGTTCACCCGGGCGGCGTCGAGCTGGTCCTCGGTCACCGTCCACCACACCGCCCGGGTGCGCAGGGTGCGGGGCGGCAGGTCCAGCCTGGTCTCGCCGAGTACCTCACCGGTTGTCAGGCGGCGGCGGAGGAAGGAGACGACCTGGTTGGTGACCTCGACGGAGCCGTAGCACAGGCGGGCGTCCCCCCACGGGACCTCGGTGTCGGTCTCCAGCACGGAGACGGAGGTGGTGTCGCGGGCGGTGGTGGAGTACGGCGGGTCGGC
This sequence comes from Streptomyces somaliensis DSM 40738, assembly GCA_012396115.1. Lineage (GTDB taxonomy): Bacteria > Actinomycetota > Actinomycetes > Streptomycetales > Streptomycetaceae > Streptomyces > Streptomyces somaliensis. The sequence continues at coordinate 55,106 of JAAXOU010000001.1, forward strand.
CTCCTCGACGAGGGCGACGGACTCCTCCAGGTCGAGGCGCCGGACCAGGTACGTGCGGCCCTGGTGGAGGTGGACGGCGCCCTCGTGGACGGTGGTGTGCGCGGCCGGGGCGTCCACGGTGCCCAGGAGGCGTCCCGTGCCCTCCTCGACGATCCGGACGGGGTCCCGGCCCTCGCCCCGGATGTCGGTGAGGTCGGCGGCGCGTTCGCGACGCGTCCAGTACCAGCCGGAGGTCCGCCGCCGCAGCAGGCCCGCGGCCTCCATCTGCGGCAGCAGCTCCGCCGCGGACGGGCCGAACAACGTCAGGTCCTGGTCGGAGAGCGGTGACTCGGCCGCCGCGGCGCACAGGTGCGGTGCCAGGACGTACGGGTTGTCGGGGTCCAGGACGGTGGATTCCACCGGGCGCCGGAACAGCGCCTCCGGATGGTGGACGAGGTACGTGTCCAGGGGGTCGTCACGGGCGACCAGCACCGCCAGGGCGCCCTCGCCGGACCGTCCCGCCCGTCCTGCCTGCTGCCAGAGGGAGGCACGGGTTCCCGGGTAGCCGCAGATGAGGACCGCGTCCAGGCCCGACACGTCGATGCCCAGTTCCAGGGCTGTGGTCGCGGCGAGGCCGAGGAGCTCGCCGGAGTGCAGGGCCCGCTCCAGCGCGCGGCGCTCCTCGGGGAGGTAGCCGCCCCGGTAGGCGGCGACCCTGCGGGCGAGGGAGCGGTCCACCTCCGCGAGCCGTTCCTGTGCGATGACCGAGATCAGCTCGGCGCCCCGCCGGGAGCGGACGAAGGCGACCGAACGGGCGCCCTGCACCGTCAGGTCGGTGAGGAGGTCGGCGGTCTCGGCCGTCGCGGTACGCCGGACCGGGGCGCCGTTCTCGCCCTCCAGTTCGGTGAGCGGCGGCTCCCACAGGGCGAAGACGAGCTCGCCGCGCGGTGACGCGTCGTCGGCCACCTCGCGCACCGGGAGGCCGGTGAGGCGGTTGGCGGCGAGGGCCGGCTCGGCGGCGGTGGCCGAGGCGAGGAGGAACACGGGGTCGGAGCCGTACCGGGCGCACAGGCGGCGCAGGCGGCGCAGCACCTGCGCGACGTGGGAGCCGAAGACGCCCCGGTAGGTGTGGCACTCGTCGATCACGACGTAGCGCAGGGCACGCAGGAAGGAGGCCCAGCGAGGATGGGACGGGAGCACGCCCCGGTGGAGCATGTCGGGGTTGGTCAGCACGTAGTTCGCGTACCGGCGGACCCACTCGCGCTCCTCGAACGGCGTGTCCCCGTCGTACACGGCCGGGCGGATCCGGTTGCCGAGCGGGGCCGAGAGGGTCCGCACGGCGCGCCACTGGTCCGCGGCCAGCGCCTTGGTGGGGGACAGGTACAGCGCGGTGGCACCCCGGCCGTCGGCCGCCCCGGCACCCTCCAGGAGCGCCGAGAGGACGGGTGCGAGATAGGCGAGGGACTTCCCCGACGCCGTGCCCGTGGCGATCACCACCGACTCGCCGTCCAGGGCGTGTTCGGCGGCGACCGCCTGGTGGACCCACGGACGGTCGACGCCGGCCCGGCGGACGGCGTCGACCACTTCCGGCCGGATGCGGTCCGGCCAGGCGGCATGTCGGCCCTCCCTCGGGGGCAGGTGCTCCGTATGAGTGATGCGCGCAGCCCGGTTCGCCCGCCCGGCGAGCCGGTCGAGGACCGTACCGGGGGAGGGGCGGGCGTCCCCGTTCTCGGGGGGACGACTGGGGCGGTGATTCCTGGCCATCGGCACCGAGTGTGTCACCGGCGTGACGGACAATGCTCCCAAGGCGTCGTGCATGGCTTCTGGTAAGTGGTTGAATGCCATCGCGGCTGGCGATCCGTCCCCTGACTCCGTCGGGGAGATCCGGGGGCGACCGCTCGATAGCAAGGTGCTGGAGGATCCGTGGACCTGTCCCTGTCGACTCGCAATGTGTCCGGCCCTGGTGGCGACCGTACGGTCGTCGAGGTCGGTGGCGAGATTGATGTGTATACCGCGCCCAAGCTGCGCGAGCAGTTGGTCGAGTTGGTGAACGACGGCAGTTATCACCTGGTCGTCGACATGGAGGGCGTGGACTTCCTGGACTCGACCGGCCTCGGGGTCCTGGTCGGCGGGCTGAAGCGCGTGCGCGCCCACGAGGGCTCGCTGCGCCTGGTCTGCAACCAGGAGCGCATCCTGAAGATCTTCCGGATCACGGGCCTGACCAAGGTGTTCCCGATCCACACCACGGTCGACGAGGCCGTCGCCGCCACCGACTGACCGGGTCGCGGGCGTCCGGCCCCGGTACGGGCCGGACGCCGGTGCCACCGGTGTCGCCGGCCGCTTCCCGGGACGCCTCGCGGCTCCGGGGCGGCGCCGGCCGGTGGCGCCCCGGGCCGGGGAGTCGGCCCGGCACCCCGTGACCGGTGTGCCGGGCCGTCCCGCTGATCCGAGGGCTCCCGGGCCGTCCCGCACGGGTCCGCGGAGATCGGAAG
>JAAXOU010000010.1 GCA_012396115.1 Streptomyces somaliensis DSM 40738
CGGCCCGCGCCCTGCGCCGCGCCGAGGCCGCCCGCACGGGCCTGACCCGGCACCGGCCGGGCGGCCTGGACGCCCTGGTGGACCCGGCCGAGGCGGACGCCCACGCCCGCACCCTGCTGGGCCCGCTGCTGGACAGGCCGGTGCTGGTGGAGACCCTGCGGGTGTGGCTGTCCCTGCACGGCGGCTGGGACCGCACGGCCACCGCGCTGGACGTGCACCGCAACACGGTCCGGCAGCGGATCGCCCGGTGCGCGGCGCTGCTCGACGCCGACCTGGAGGACGCCGGGACGCGCATGGAGCTGTGGTTCGCGCTGCGCCGCCTGTGAGGCGGTGCCCGCCGCGGGGCCGGTGGGGCGCCGCGGCGGGGGTACCCGCCCCGGCGGCGCTGCACGCGGGGCCGGTGGGGGCCGCCGGAGGCCCGGTGACGCACCGGAACCTCCTGCGACGTGCCGAAGGGCCCGGTTGCGCGGCGGAGTTCCCGGTTCCCCCCACCGCCGCGACCCGCTCGGGCAACCGACCGGCGGCACCGGTACGTCCTCGGGGTATGACGCCCGCCGCACCCGAACCGCCGTCCAGCCCCCCGTCACCGTGGCAGCCCTGCGGCTTCGGCGCCGCGCCGGCCGATCCGGTCCGCTGCCGCGGCGTCCGCGTCGGCTCCCGCACCGCCTGCCTGGCCCACCTGGACGAAGCCGACCGCGCCGCCCACCTCGCGGCGCTGTCCCCCGGTACCGACGTCGACCACCGCGACACCCCCTTCACCGCCGAGCTGCTGGGCCGGCTGCTCACCGCCCTGCGCGACCCCGCGACCGGTGGTCCCCGCGTCGGCGCCGCCCGGTTCGACGGAGCCGCCTTCTCCAGCGCCGCCGATTTCAACGGGGCGGTCTTCTCCGGACCCGCCCGGTTCGACGGGGCCGCCTTCTCCGGCAGCGCCTGGTTCAACGAGGCCGCCTTCTCCGGACCCGCCCGGTTCGACGGGGCCGCCTTCTCCGGCGCCGCCGGGTTCGACGGGGCCGCCTTCTCCGGCGCCGCCTGGTTCGGCGGGGCGGTCTTCTCCGGCAGCGCCTGGTTCGACGGGGCCGCCTTCTCCGGGGAGGCCGATTTCAACGGGGCCGCCTTCTCCGGGGACGCCTGGTTCGACGGGGCCGCCTTCTCCGGGGAGGCCCGGTTCGACGGGGCGGCCTTCTCCGGCAGCGCCCGGTTCGACGGGGCGCGGTTCGAGGCGGCGCCGCACCTGGGGCCGCTGGTGTGCGGCGAGCGGGTGGTGCTGGACGCCGCGGTGTTCCAGCAGCCGGTGACGCTGGAGATCGCCGCCCGTGCGGTGAGCTGCGCACGCACCCGGTGGGCGTCGACCGCCACGCTGCACCTGCGCTACGCGGAGCTGGACCTGAGGGACGCGGTCCTGGAGTACCCGGTCCTGGTCGCCACCCGCCCCACCCCTTTCGCCCCGTCCGGCCCGACCGCCCCGACCGCCCCGACCGGCCTGTCGGAGACGGGGCTGCCGGAGACGGGGCCCGGTGTGCGGCTGGCGTCGGTGGGCGGGGTGGACGCCGCGCACCTGGCGCTGCACGACGTCGACCTGAGCGGGTGCCGGTTCGCCGGCGCCGTCCACCTCGACCAGATGAGGGTCGACGGCTGGTGCGCCTTCGCCACCACCCCCGCCGGCTGGAGCCTGCGCTTCCCCTGGCGGTGGAGCCGGCGCAACACCCTGGCCGAGGAGCACCACTGGCGGGTGCGCACCGCCCGCGGCCCCGGCCGGGCCGCCGCCCGGGGCTGGACGCCCCCGCCGCCCGACGCGCCCGCGCTGAGGCCGGCGGCGGTGGCGGCGCTGTACCGGCAGCTGCGCAAGTCGCTGGAGGACGGCAAGAACGAGCCGGACGCCGCCGACTTCTACTACGGCGAGTGCGAGATGCGCCGCCACGACCCCGGCCGGCCCCGGGGCGAGCGCGCGCTGCTGACCGCCTACTGGCTCCTGTCCGGCTACGGGCTGCGCGCCACCCGGGCGCTGGCCTGGCTGGCGGCGGCCATGGCCGTCACGGTCGCGGTGATGGTGCTGTGGGGCCTGCCCGCCGAGGACCCGAAGCCGACCACCACCGGACGGCAGGTCGCCGTCGGGCAGGAGGTCGTCCTCACCACCGGCACCCCCGCCCCGGTCAACCCCACCGGTCCGCTGACCGGACGCGTCACCGCCGAGCGGGTGGAGAAGGCCCTGCGGGTGGTGGTCAACTCGGTGGTGTTCCGCTCCTCCGGACAGGACCTCACCACCACCGGCACCTACACCGAGATGGTCTCCCGGCTGACCGAACCCGTCCTCCTCGGCCTGGCCGTCCTCGCCGTCCGCAGCCGCGTCAGACGCTGACCGCCGCCCCCGCCCGGCGTACGGCCGGACGGGGGCGGCGGGGGCGGCGGGGGCGGCGGGGCGGTCAGCCGGTGGGCCGGAAGGAGCGCAGGCGCAGGGAGTTGCCGACGACGAAGACCGAGGAGAACGCCATGGCGGCCCCGGCGATCATCGGGTTGAGCAGTCCGGCCGCGGCCAGCGGGAGGGCGGCGACGTTGTAGGCGAAGGCCCAGAACAGGTTGGACCGGATGGTCCCGAGGGTCCTGCGGGACAGGCGGATGGCGTCCGCCGCCGCCCGCAGGTCGCCGCGGACCAGGGTCAGGTCGCCGGCCTCGATGGCGGCGTCGGTGCCGGTGCCCATCGCGAGCCCGAGGTCGGCCTGGGCGAGGGCGGCGGCGTCGTTGACGCCGTCCCCGACCATGGCGACCGAGCGGCCCTCCGCCTGGAGGCGCCTGACCACGTCGACCTTGTCCTCGGGCATGACCTCGGCGATCACCCGCCCGATGCCGACCTCGGCCGCCACCGCCTCGGCGACGGCCCTGTTGTCGCCGGTCAGCAGGATCGGCGTCAGGCCCAGGTCCTCGAGCCGGCGGACCGCCTCGGCGCTGGTGTCCTTCACCGCGTCGGCGACCTCCAGCACGGCCCGCGCCTCACCGTCCCAGGCGACCGCGATCACGGTCCGTCCGGCCGCCTCGGCCCGGTCCTCGGCCTCCTTCAGGGCGGCGGGCAGTTCGATCGCCCACTCGGCGAGCAGCCTCTCGCGGCCGACCAGCACCGCGTGCCCGTCGACGACGCCCTGGACGCCGAGCCCGGGGACGTTCGCGAAGTCCTCCGGTACCGGCAGGTCGCCGAGGCGCTCGGTGGCGGCGGCGGCCACGGCCCGGGCGACGGGGTGCTCGGAGGCGTTCTCCAGCGCGCCCGCCAGGCGCAGTACCTCGGTCTCGTCGGTGCGGTCCGCGGTGCGCACGGCGAGGAGGGTCATGCGGCCGGTGGTGACGGTGCCGGTCTTGTCGAGGACGACCGTGTCGACCCTGCGGGTGTTCTCCAGGACCTCCGGGCCCTTGATGAGGATGCCGAGCTGGGCGCCCCGGCCGGTGCCGACCATCAGCGCGGTCGGGGTGGCGAGGCCGAGGGCGCAGGGGCAGGCGATGATCAGGACGGCGACGGCGGCGGTGAACGCGGCGGTCGGCCCCGAGCCTCCGCCCAGCCAGAAGCCGAGCGTGCCCACGGCCAGGGCGATGACCACGGGCACGAACACCGCGGAGATCCGGTCGGCCAGGCGCTGGACGGCGGCCTTGCCGTTCTGCGCGTCCTCGACCAGCTTCGCCATCCGTGCCAGCCGGGTGTCCGCCCCGACCCGGGTGGCCTCGACGACCAGGCGGCCCCCGGCGTTGATCGTCGCCCCGGTGACCGCGTCGCCGGCGGCCACCTCCACGGGCACGGACTCGCCGGTCAGCATCGAGGCGTCCACGGCGGAGGTGCCCTCCACGACCGTGCCGTCGGTGGCGATCTTCTCGCCCGGCCGCACCAGGAACCGGTCCCCCACCCGCAGTTCGTCCGTCGGTACGCGTTCCTCGCGGCCGGCGCGCAGGACCGTGACCTCCTTCGCGCCGAGTTCCATCAGCGCCCTCAGCGCGGCGCCGGCCTTCCGCTTGGAGCGGGCCTCGAAGTACCGGCCGGCGAGGATGAAGGCGGTCACCCCGGCGGCGGCCTCCAGGTAGATGTTCCCTGTCCCGTCGCCGCGCGCGACGGTCAGTTCGAAGGGGTGTGTCATGCCGGGCGTGCCCGCGGTACCGAGGAACAGCGCCCACAGGGACCACAGAAACGCGGCGGAGGTGCCGAGCGAGATGAGCGTGTCCATGGTGGCGGCGCCGTGCCGGGCGTTGGCGAGGGCGGCCCGGTGGAAGGGCCAGGCGGCGTAGGTGACGACCGGGCCGGTCAGGGCCAGGGAGAGCCACTGCCAGTGGTCGAACTGCAGGGCCGGGACCATCGCCATCGCGACGACCGGCACCGCCAGCGCCACCGCGGTGGTCAGCCGCTGGCGCAGCGGCCGCAGCTCGTCCGCCCCGTCTGCCTCCGCCCCGTCGCGCACGGCCCCGTCCGGTCCGCGGCGGGGCGGGGCGGGTTCGCGGGCGGTGTAGCCGATCGCCTCGACCGTGCCGATCAGGTCCTCGACCGAGACGCCCCCCTCGAAGGTGACCTTCGCCTTCTCGGTGGCGTAGTTGACGGTCGCCGTCACGCCGTCCATGCGGTTGAGCTTCTTCTCGATCCGGGCGGCGCACGAGGCGCAGGTCATGCCGCCGATGGCGAGTTCGACCCCGGTGGCGCCGGAGGTGGTGGTGGTCATGCGTGCTCCTCGTGCTGGTGGGGCGGGCGGGGCCCGGCGGCCCCGGCGGGGCGGGAGGGGGTCAGGCGGTTCGGGTGCCTCCGGTCGCGGCCGGCCGACCGGAGGGGCGGCTGCGGCCCGGGGTGCGGCGGGGCGGGGACACGGGTTCCTCCGAGAGCGGGTGGCGAACCCTTCCGGCATACCCTAGGGGGGTAAGGAGGGCCGCTTTCATGTATACCCCCACCCCGTAGGGAAAACAAGTCGGGACGTCCTTGTTTCTATACCTCCCGGGGGTATTGTGTGCTGCGACGACGGCCCCGCGTCCCCCGCCCGTTCGAAGGAGAGACCATGAACACCGCAGTCAGGAACGGCCTCTACGGCGCCGCCCTCGTGACCACGTTCGCCGCCGCCTACGGCCTGGGCGTGGCCGCCGGCCCCCTCGGCGGCGGGGCCGACACGCCGCGGCACGGCACGCACCAGGGGAAGACGGTGACGGACCACGACGGCCGGCACACCGCCCGCACGCCCGCCCTCCCCGGGGGGTTGCAGGTCTCCCAGGACGGCTACACCCTCGACCTGAGGACGCCCCGCGTCACGGCCGGCCGGGAGAGCCCGCTGCGCTTCGTCATCCGGGACGCCGCGGGGAAGGCCGTCACCGACTACACCGAGGCGCACGACAAGGACCTGCACCTCGTCCTCGCCTCACGCGACCTGAACACCTTCCGCCACCTGCACCCCGCCCTCGGGGCCGACGGGACCTGGAGCGTCCCCGTGAACCTGCCCGCGGCGGGCGACTACCGCGTCTTCGCCGACTTCACCCCGGCCCGGAAGGGCGCCGGGGCCCTGACCCTCGGCGCCGACCTCGCCGTGACCGGCCCCTACCGGCCCCGGGCCCTGCCCCCGCAGAGGAGCACGGCCGAGGTCGACGGGTACACCGTCACCCTGAAGGGCCGGCTCACCCCCGGGAACGCGGGCGGCCTCAGGCTGACGGTGGCGAAGGACGGCAGACCCGTCACGGACCTGGAGCCCTACCTCGGCGCCTACGGCCACCTCGTCGCCCTGCGGTCCGGGGACCTGGCCTACCTCCACGTCCACCCCGAGGGCGAGCCCGGCGACGGCACCACCCGGCCCGGCCCCGGCGTCTCCTTCACGGCCACCGCCCCCAGCCACGGCGCCTACCGGCTCTTCCTCGACTTCAAGCACCGGGGCACCGTCCGCACCGCCGCCTTCACCGTCCACACCTCCCCGACCGGAGCGGCCACCGGACACCCCGAGCCCCACGCGACCGGCGGAACCGGCGGAACCGGCGGACACGGACACACCGAGCCCGGCGGACACACCGGCTCCGGCCACGGCGGGCACCCCTGACCCGGCCGGGACCGGCCCGCACGGTCACACCCCGCCCGGATCGCCCCTCACCACGGACGCGGCAGCCCCCGGCCGTACGGGACCACGACGACCCCCGGCCGTACGGGACCGATCGCGCGCCGGGCCGCGACCGGGACCGGGACCGCGACAGCCCCCCCGCCCGCTCGCCGACGACGGGGCCGCACCGAGGACAGCGGCCCGGTGCGGCGCCCACCCCGGACGGCCCCGGCCCGCTGCGCGCACCCGTACGGGACACCGTGGACACCGGCCCGACCGGGGACGGCGGTGGAACCCTCGGGGCCGCCCCGCCCGGCGCCGGGGCGCGTTTCGGCCCCGGTGACCTGCATTCACCGGCTCGCGGCCTGATCCGGCCGGTGGTATGCGGCGGGTCGTACGCCGGTGCCCGTGCCGGGCAGCGGGCTCGTGGCGGAGGGGTTCGGCGCTCGCGCGCGGCGGGTTCCGGGAGGCGCCTCCGCACGCCCGGTCCGGTCCCTTGTCCCCCGTACGGCCCAGGCAGCAGCCTCGTGGTGCTCCACCGCTCCGTCACCACTCCCCACTCCTCAGGAGGTGCTCATGGTGGTTTCCCGCTCCCTGGCCGCCGTCGCCACGGCCGGACTGCTCGCGACCGGGACGGTCGTGGCTCTGGCCGCTCCGGCCGCCGCGGCCGCCAGCCGGTTCGACGACGGCAGCTTCGAATACCCGACCGCCCCGGCGAACGCGTTCACCACCCTCTCGGCCGGCCAGTCCATCGGGCCGTGGAAGGTCGCCAGCGGGGCGGTCGACCTCATCGGCGCCGGCTTCTGGCAGGCCGCCGAGGGCGCCCAGTCCGTCGACCTCAACGCCACCCAGCCCGGGACGGTGTCGCAGACCTTCACGACCACCGCGGGCAGGAAGTACACCGTCACCTACTCCCTGGCGGCGAACCCGGAGGGCGGGCCGGCCGTGAAGACGGGCCGCGTCCTGGTCGACGGCCAGAACTTCCAGGACTTCTCCTTCGACTCCACGGGCAAGACGCGCGCCTCGATGGGCTACGTCACCCGCCAGGTCACGTTCGTCGCCAACGGGCCGACCACGACGCTCGCCTTCACCAGCACCGTGGCGGGCGCGTACGGCCCGGTCGTCGACGACGTGCGCGTCGACTCGTGCTGCAACTGCGGCTGCGGCGGCGGCTGCTAGGTCCGCCGTGGGAGTGCCGGCCGCAGCCGTCCGCCGACGGCTGCGGCCGGCACGGCCGTTTCCGGCGGGCGGCGGGGGCTGAAGCCGATCCCCCGGCTGGGCCCCGCCGCGCAGGGCTTCGTGACCCCACCGGTGTTCTGGCGCGAGCGCGAGGCCCACCGTGTTCTGATCCGCCGTGCTCCGGCGGGACCCCCGGCGGAGGAGGTTGCCCGCCGACCCGGTCAGCGCGTCCGGGCGACCCGTGGGGCACCCGTGGAAGTCCGCCCGGAACCGTGACGACGTGACCGACCCCGTCCAGGCTCCGGGCGGAGGGCCCACCCCGCGCCGCTTCCACCACTCCCGCGCCACCGGAGCGGCGGTCCGGGCTCTCGCCTCGTCCGACGACGGGCTCAGGCGATGTCCCCCATCCACATGCGCCGCCCCAGCTCGTCGAGTTCGGCCCTGCGCTCCTCGTACTCGGGGAGGGCCCGGCCGAGCAGCGCCCAGAAGTCCGGGCCGTGGCCGTGGACCCTCACGTGGGCGAGCTCGTGGGCGATGACGTAGTCCACGAGGTGCATGGGGAGCTGGAACAGCGGCCAGCCGAGCCTCATCCGCCCCTTCTCCCGGTTGTCGGGGGAAGGCCGGTAACTCCCCCAGCGTCCCCCGAGGTCGGACACCTCCAGGGCGGGCTCGGGCACTCCCATGCGGGCGGCCCACGGCTGGAGGCGCCCCACGGCCCACCGGCGGCCGGATCGGCAGTACCAGGCCGTGAGCGCCGCCCGTCCCAAGGTGGTCTCGGCGGCCTGCGCCGCGCTGAGCACGAGCCGGCCCGCGACCGCCCGCACGGGGGCCCCGGCCGGGCGCTCGTGGTCGACGGTGAGCCGGTACGTACGCCCCAGGTACCGGAAGACCTCGCCCTCCACCAGGCGCTTGGGCGGAGTCAGCGGACGGGTCCGCTCCCGGAGCGCGACCTTGTCCGCCACCCAGGCGCGGTGTGCGCGGACGAAGTCCACGGCGTCGGCCGCCGAGCGTCCCCGGGGCGCGTGCAGGGTGACCGCGGCGTCCAGTTCCACCGTGAGCGCGAACCGTTTGCGCCGCGGGCTGACACGCACCTCCAGCGTGAGACCGTCCACGGCGAGCAGGCCGCCCTGGACGGGGGCGGCCGGCGTTGCGGAGTCGAGGATCGAGGCGGTCACCCCGCCTATTGTCCCCTTCCCCTCGCCAGGAACGACTTCCGGTTGTGGTTGGCGTGGGCGGCGAGTCCTTCCGCGAGCACGCGAAGAGGCCCCCAGTCCGTCCCGGCGGGAAACACCTTCCCCCGGGTCAGCTCCGTCTCGATCCTGTCGGCGAGGAGGCCGATGTCCTGCCCCTGTCCCTGGTACGAGGTCTTGGACATGGTGCGGGTCGCCGTCTCGCACACCGCTTCGGCCAGCTCCCGCAGGTTCACCCGGCTCGTGTCGAGATCCGGGTTCTCCACCGCGTCCTTGTCCAGCATGCGGTACACCACCTGCTCCAGCGGCGTGAGTCCCGCCAGCCGCGGGTCCTCCTCGGTCTGGCGGCGCGCCTGCTCCAGCAGCGGCCCGAACGCCTGGAGCTGCTCCTCGAACCGGCCGGGCATCTCCCGCAGGATCTCCTCCAGCCGCTGCGAGAGCCGGGTGTACTTCTCCGGGTCCTCCCGCTTCACCCGCTCCTCCAGGTGGAAGCGCAGGGCGTGCCCCATCTCGGCCGCGGCCTCGCGCGCGGGCATGGCCCGCACCCGCTCGTCGAACAGCGGCGACGCCAGCGACACGGGCGCGATCACCTGGTCGATCTCCGGGCCCTCCAGGTGCTCGGCGATCAGCGAGCGCACCTTGCGCCCGTACAGCCGCATCGTGAAGGTCCCGCCCGGAGCGTCGCGGTGGAGCGTACGGATGCGCTTCTGCAGCAGGCCCCAGCGGCGGGCCTCGCCCACGTAGTCCAGGCCGCGCTCGTGCGGCAGCACCCGCTCCAGCGTGGCGAGGAACCCGTGCAGGACCCGGTCGAAGCCCCTGCGGACGGTCTCGTCCTCGAAGGCCAGGGCGGCGGACCGCACGGCGGCGAAGTCGACGAGATCGGCGTCGACGACACCGGTGTGCTCGCGCAGGTACCGGCGCACCTCCTCCGCCGCCGGTCCCAGGGCGTCGAGCTCCACGGACATGCTGAGCATCGTGTCGTCGACGTCCGCCGCCCGGTAGTCGGCGAGCGCGCCGCTCAGGTGCTCGAAGACCCCGTAGTAGTCGACGACGTACCCGATCTCCTTGCCCGGCATGGGCCGGTTCACCCGGGCGACGGCCTGGAGCAGTTCGGCGTCCCGGATCGGCCGGTCCAGGTACAGCACCTGCTCGCGCGGGGCGTCGAAGCCGGTGAGCAGCATGGACTTGACGATCAGGAAGGCGATGGGGCTCTCGGGGTGCACGGGGTCGGGTTCGGCCTCCGGCTTACCAGGCTGGTCCGTTCCTTCCCGGGACCACGGGTTGCCGCCGGCCCCGGCCGGGGCCCGGGGCTCGTTCACCGGGGCGCGGAAGGGCGTGGCGAGGACCCAGTCCGCTTCCGGCGGCAGGACGGGGAACGCCTGGTGGAACCGCTCGATGTACGCGGCCTGCCGCACCGGGTCCGTCCAGTTGAGCCACTCGCGCCGCTTGCGCTCCTGCCCCGGCGAGACGACCGGTACGAAGTCGATCCGGCGCAGCAGCGACCGGAAGGGGTGGGCCTGGAAGAGGTACCGGGTCCGCCGGTCCATCGCCTCGACCGGCGTCCCGGCGACCGCCTCCGGCCGGAACGCGGCGAGATCCTCCAGCAGGGCGTCCCGCGCCGCCCGCAGCGCGTGGTGGTACTCGACGGCCGCCTTCCGGCTGACCGCCGCCACCTGCGCCTTGAACCCGCCGCCCGGCAGCACCGTCGTCACCCAGTGCTCCAGCATGTCCTCGGCCTTGGCCCGGATCATCCGCGTCGACTCGGCGACGTCCCTCTCGGTGGGCCACCGGTGGAGGAGCCGGCGCCGCTCCTCGTCGGTGCGGTCGCGGACGAGGTCCTCGAAGCGCCGGTCCAGGCCCCGCTGGTCGTGAACCGTCCCCTCACCGGTGCGGCCCTCGTAGCGGATGCGGACGACCACGCCGTCGCGCTCGGCGTCCGCCATCCGGTACTCGTCCAGGAACCCCCGGTCGGGACCGCCGCTGAAGATCCGGCGCGTGTCCCCCGCCTTGCCGGTCACGATGGGGGTGCCGGTGAAGCCGATCTTCGCCGCATTGGGGATCGCCTTGCGCAGGGCGGCGTGCAGCAGGCTCGTGTGGGACCGGTGCGCCTCGTCGACGAGGACGAGGATGTCCGGGGAGGTGTTGCACTCGGGGAAGTTCGGCACCGGGGGCAGCTTCGCCGCACGCCGCTCCCGCCTGGCCTGCTCCGCCTCGTCGTACTCGGCGGGCAGGTCCCGGTCGTCGCCGTCGTCCTCCGCCTCGGCCGCGAAGGCGAACCCGCCGGCCCCGTACTTCTGGATCATCGCGAAGACGACCCGCCGGCCGCCGTCCCGCAGCAGCCCCGCCATCTGGTCCGCGGTCTCGGCGGTCTCCACCTCGACCTCGCTCAGCCGCAGGGTGCCTGCGAGCTGTTCCTGCAGCTGGGTGCGGTCGGTGACCACCACCACCATGAAGTTGTTCAACCGGTGGTGGTGGTGCATCCGGCGGACGAGGAACGTCATGGTGAGGCTTTTGCCGGAACCCTGGGTGTGCCAGATGACACCCCCTCGCTCGTCCTCGAGGACCGAACTGCCGCGCGCCCTGCCGGTGAGCAGCTTGCGGACCGCCTTCTCGGCCGCCCGGTACTGCTGGTGCCGTGCGACGGCCTTGACCGTCCGGGCGCCGCCCGACTCGGTCGGGACGGTCATCGGGATGACGTAGTGCCGGACGACCCTGAGCAGCGCCTCGGGGCGCAGGACGACGCCCACCAGCTTGTGCCGCTCGTTGAGCCTGCCCGCACCGCCCGGCAGTTCGGCGGTGAGTGTCGCCGGGTCCTCCGGCTCGACGCTCCGCCAGGGGTGGAAGTGCTCCGGGGTGGAGGTGACCGTGCCGAGGTAGGCGGTCCCCGCCGTCGCGGCCACGAGCAGCTGCACCGTACGGAACAGCTCCGGGACCCCGGCGGGCAGCGGCAGACCGCCGCCGTCCCGTTCGTCGTCGGGCAGCGGCGATCCGGCGTAGTGCCGCAGGTCGAGGACGGCGCTGCGGATCGGGTCGGCGAGGTCCGGGCTCTTGCACTCGACGGCGACGAGCGGGATGCCGTTCACAAACAGGACGATGTCGAGGACCGACACCTCACCGGACCGGCTGCGGACCCGGAGCTGGTCGACGACGGTGAACTCGTTGCGGCTGACGTGCTCCTCGTGCCACTCGATGTACTGGACGACGGCGGACGGCCCGCCGTGCGCGGCGGACGGCCCGGCCAGCAGGTGGCCGTTGAGGAGGAGGTCGGTGGCGGCGAGGTTGGCCCGGTCGACGCCCTCGCCGACGGAGACGGCGGCCAGGGCGGCGATCGACCGCTTGACGTCGTCCGCGTCCATCCACGCCCGGCCGTCGTCGGCACGGAGGTTGATACGCCGCAGCGCCCTGGAAAGCTGGTCGGTGAGGAACGGGACGCCGGCGTCGAGCGTGCCGACGTCCTTGCCGGGGACGTGCTTCCAGCCCATCGCCTCAAGCTGCGCGACGGTCGGCCGCTCCACCTCGTCCCGCTCGACCTGCAAAACCGCCATGCCCCCACGCCCCTCGCCCGCTCAAACACCCGTGCAGGCGATCCATTCTGCGCCATGACAGGTGCTGCGGAGGGGAGTTCAGGCCGCCGGAGGGTGGGGCTATCCGGGGTGACCGGCGCGAGCGGCGACCCCCTCCAGCCGCGCGCCCCGGCTCCGCGCGATGCGGTGCACGTCGCGCAGGGACTCCGACAGACGGGCGACGACGTAACGGAGCTGCTCGGGCGTCGCCGAACGGTCGTCCAGCAGGTCCTCGACGTGGCCGAGGAGATCATCGGCCATGCCGAGCTGCACGCTCTCAACGTTGTCGGCGACGCGGGACACGTACCCCTCGCCGTCCCCGATGAGGTAGCAGGGCTGGCCCTCGGCACCGGTCCAGGGGAGCAGCCGGGCGGCGTCGGTGGTGTACCGGGTCACGGCGTGACCTCCCTTCCGTGGATGACGCGGGGTCCGATGTCGATGCCGTGCGCAGCGAGCCAGAGGGCGCGGCGGCGGCCCCGCTGACGTCGGGCCTCGTCCTGAAGGCGCTCGTGGGCGAGCAGGTAGGGCCGGACGAGCGGGCTGTCCTCTCCCCGGAAGTACGGCTCGGGCGCGGGAGCGGGTGCGGGATCGGGTCCGGGCACATGCGGTACGGGGCGGGTACGGGTGCACGGCTGACGGTGGCGTCCGGGCGGCGGCCACAAGAGCCGCAGCAGCGGGTCGAGCACCCGGGCGATACAGTGCAACACGTCGTCAACTCCGTTGTAGTTGAGGGCCACGCCCCCGGACCGTTCACCTCGGTCGCGGGGGTCTCGCGCGTTCGGCTCCGCCGGGCTCGTCCGCCCGCCGGAACTTCGCTCCGTAGCGATTCCCTCACAGCCTGGGACCGACAGGGCTACGCTGACCAGGGGGTTCGAGGTGACAGAGCTTTTGTCACGAAGGGGTTGACGATGACGAACGTCTACGGGGAGTGGCTGAAGGCGCAGCGGGAGGTGTCCGGCCTCACCCAGCAGGAGCTGGCCGACCTCGCGATCATGACGCGCTCCCACATCGCCCACATCGAGGCGGGCCGCCGGATCCCGTCGGCGGAGGACGCACGGCGGCTGGACGCGGCGCTGGGCACGGGGAACGTCCTGCAGAGCTTCCTGCCGAAGCAGGACGTGGCGGTCGCGGACTACTTCGAGACGGCGCTTGAACTGGAGCAGCAGGCGACGGTGATCCAGGAGTTCGCGCTGTCCCTCGTGCCTGGCGTCCTCCAGACGGAGGGGTACGCCCGTGCGGTTCTGCGGCCGAGTGTCACCCCCCGGAGTGAAGAGGAACGTGACAGGCTCCTTGTCACACGGCTGAGGCGAGGAACGATCCTCTCCGACCCGGCCACTCCGTTATTCTGCGCCCTCCTGGACGAGGCGGTACTACGCCGCCACGTCGGGAGCCCAGAGGTCATGGCGGAGCAACTGACCCACATCGTCGGCTTGGTGGAGGCCGATCGGGTTCGTGTGCACGTACTCCCCTTCGGGGCGGGCTATCACCCGCTACTGCAAGGGATGCTGTCGCTGATGATGTTCGATGACCAGCCTCCGGTCGCCTACGGCGAGGGAGTGCTCATGGGCAAGCTGCACGACTCGCCCGCCATGGTCGAGACGTTGCAGCGCACCTACACTCTCGCCTTGGGCGACGCGCTCCCCCGCAAGGAGTCGCTCGCCCTACTGAGGGCGACTGCGGAGGAATACGAGCACGATGACTGAGCGCACCATCCCGAACGCGGCCATATTGAGCGGCTGGCGCAAATCTTCGTACAGCAGCGGGGACGGCGGCAGCTGCGTAGAGGTGTTGGACGACCACCCCTCGGGGGTTCCGGTCCGTGACTCGAAGATTCCTAATGGCCCAGCTTTGGTCTTCCGCAACTCCAACTGGTCGTCTTTCGTCGCCGCCGTTAAAGACACCTAGTCCTGATCAGGACCTGCCGCTCAGCAGATCGTCCACGAGCCCTTGCTTCATGTTCCTCAGCTTCACAAGCTCGGCCTCTTCTAGGCGCTGCTGTACAGTCACGGCTGCCAAGCGGTCAAGGATTGCGCGCTGTTCCCGTACCTCGATGCAAGGGAACGGGCAGTCGCGGACGTCGTCGCCGTTGATACTGGCTTGAGAAATAGCACTCTTGGCGCGCACCCTAAAGTACTTCTTAGGCAATACACTACCCAGCCACATTTCGACAAATGCTGGCACAGCTCGGTCAGATCGAACCTTACACCGCATCATGTTCGACTCAAAGATGGTCGGCTCAGTCAGTTCACGAACTGCCGTGGATTTTCCAACCAGTTCCGGCGTGTTCACTCGATTGATGACAATGTCACCGACAGCGAGTCCATAAGAGGACGCCTCCGATTCGGTCACCGAGACCCTTAGGAGGTTCCGAGTGAAGTCCGACGGGCCTCCTTTGAAGCTGTCAATGCGAACAATGGGTGTCCCCTCGACACCATACGAAGAAGCCTGTTTGTAGATCCCGTTCTGCGGTCCATACTCGATAACGTCCTCAAAACGGCCAAGCTCGACACCGCCGAGTTGCGCGGACGCCACGCCGTCCCCGACCTTCTGCAGCTTGGCAACGGACCGCGCAATGGCACCTTCTTGCGCCGCCACCGCGTCGATCACCTCGACGATCCGCCGCTGCTCGGGCAGAGGCCGTAGAGGAAAGAGCAAGGCCCCGAAACGGTCCCCGCCAAGGTGGGCGATGCTCGTCGTCTGCTTTGCAACAGCGGCGAACACACCGGTAGCTAGCCACCGCTCAAAAATGATCTGCGCATACGCGGGAAGGACTTCACCACCAGGACGAAATCGCACAAGCGTATTTTGGAAGCAGTAATCACCCGCAGCACCTTCATAGATCGCGCTACGCCCAACAAGTTCCAGACTCTGCCCCTCGTTCAACAAGATATCGCCCGGCTTGAGTCCATAGATTCTCCGCTCGTCAGAACTGAATCCCATGAAGTTCACGTCGGAGTAGTCGATGCGCCCCAGAAGAACGTTCGCGACCCGTAGGTACGGAAATTTCCCGGTGGCTTCCCTGCTGCTCGGCGAGAGCTGCTTGCCCATGCGGACCTCGCCGACCTCCCGCACGGGAACCCAACGGATCTCGGCGTCACTCGACATAGCCCAGCTCCTTCAGGAACCCGTCCAGCGTCGCCGCCGCGCGCTCGCGCTCCGCGCGGATCTCCCGCAGCGAGACCGCGTACTTGTCCGTCCACACCGTGTACGCGTCGACCAACTCCCGTCGGCGCCGCACCACATGGCCCTCCAGCTTGCCCGCCAGGTCGTCCCGCAGCAGGTTGAGTACCACGCGGCGCTCGCCCTCCGGGTCCTGCGCGTACCGCTTCCGCGCGGCGATCAGCCTCGGCGGGTCCTCGGCCAGCTTGGACGGGTCCGGCCAGGGGAACCAGAACTCCGCCTCAAGCTTCTTGATGCGCGCCGCGGCTTTGGTGCGTTCCCTCTTCACGTGCGCCAGCTCCGCCAGCTGCTCCACGCTCAGCTCGACCTGTTCCCGTGTGACAGCGTCCTCGTCACCTTCGGTCTCGCCGTCCTCCGAAGCCTCCGGCTCGGCGTTGAGTTCCTTCCAGCGGGCGTCCAGCTCCGCCTTGCGGGCGTCCGCCTCGGCCAGTTCCGCCAGGAACTCCGGGACGATCGCCGCGACCACCTTGTGGTCGTAGGCCTGGCGCCGCTCCGCCGCCGTGCGCTTGCGCAGCTTCCGCGTCTTGGGGTCCTGTTCGGGTGCGAGCATCGTCTCGACGTTCTCGACCCAGCCGTCGAGGACCCCGGCGAAGCCGTTCTCGGACAGGGCCAGCAGGTCGTACTTGGCCTCGTACCACCAGCCGGCCACCGCGCCCGCGAGCGCGTACCGGTCGAGCAGGCCGATCCCGCCGAGCCGTTCGACGAAGGAGTCGATGAGCGAGCTCCGTACGGTCATCAGCGCCGCCTTGCGCTCCGGGGCCGTCAGGTCGGCCAGGCGCTCGTCGGTGGCGGCCACGGCCTCCAGGTGGCGGGCCTCCTCGTCCCACCACTTGGCGAAGGCCCGCCGCAGTTCCTCCTCGCGGGGCCGCGTCAGCTCCGCCAGCCGGGCCGCGTCCGGGCGCTCGTCCTCCGGGAGGAAGTCCACGTACGCCGGGTCGACCGGGTCCCGCTCGGCGAACAGGTCTTCCGGCCGGATCCCGTAGGCGTCGAGCAGGTTTCGCTTGGCCTCGACCTCCGCGCGCGGCATGCCGCCCGTCAGGTGGGCCCGCACGTCCTGCGGCTCGGGCGGGGGCGTGTTGTCCACGTACCGGCGGATGTTGAGGTTGTAGTCGTTCTTCCGCAGTTCCTCGCGCGCGACCACCCGGGCGAAGCCGGGTACGTCCTCGTACGCGCGGAACGTGGTGACGATCTTCTCCGCGTGCTCGGGCAGGAGCACGTTCTGCGCCCGCTCCGCGTGGTACTCGCGGTCGGCGTTGACGAAGAGGATCCGGCCCTCCCGCTCGCGGTCCTTCTTGCCGGGCGGGCGGAGGACCAGGATGCAGGCGGGGATGCCGGTGCCGTAGAAGAGGTTCGGGGCGAGGCCGATGACCGCCTCAATGGCGTCCTTCTCGATCAGCTCGGCGCGGATGTCCCGCTCGCCGCCGCCCCGGAAGAGCACGCCGTGCGGCATGACCGTGATGACCATGCCGCCGCGTCCCTCCTGCTTGGTCATCCAGAGCATGTGCTGGAGGAACATCAGGTCGGCCTTGCCGCGCTCGCTCGTCGCGCCGTACTTCGCCCGCTCGGCCTTGTGCGGGTAGTTCGCGTACGAGTAGTCCATGGAGAACGGCGGGTTGCTGAGCACGCCGTCGTACCGGTCGTCGTCGGACTTCGGGACGTGCGCCGGCTCCGACAGGGTGTCGCCGGTGCGCAGGTCGAAGCGGGTGCTGACGCCGTGGAGCACCATGTTCATCGTGGACATGATCCAGGAGCCGCTGTTGGCGTCCTGTCCGGCGAAGAACATGTTCTCGGTGTCCCCGCCGTGCTCCTCCACGTACTCCTTGGCGTGGATGAGCATGCCGCCCGAGCCGACGCAGGGGTCGTAGATGCGCGTGCCGTCCTCGGGGTCGAGCAGCTCGACCATCATCCGGACCACGGCGCGCGGGGTGTAGAACTCTCCGCCCTTCCGGCCGGCCGAGTCCGCGAACTCCTTGATCAGATACTCGTACGCGGCACCGATCAGGTCCGGGAACTCGAAGTCCTCCGTCCGCAGCCGTACCCGCCCGAAGTGGGCGATCAGCAGCTTCAGCCGCTGGTCGGCGAGCTTGGCGGCACCCGCCGTGGCACCCGAGCCGCCGATGCGGTTGAAGTCGAGCTGGTCGAAGAGGCCCCTGAGCTTGGTGTTCTGCCCTTCGAGGGCCTGGAGGGCGGGCCTCAGCCGCGTCTCGTTGACGTTGTGGGTGCCGGACGCGATCCTGGCCCAGCGCGCCTCCTTCGGGACGAAGAGGACTCCGCGGTCGCTGTACGGCGCCGGGCGTTCCAGGTAGCCCTCCAGCCGCTCCCCGGTCATGCCCGGCACGGTCTTCGCGTGCTCTCTGATCCGCTCGCGTGCCGCCTCGAACTCGTCGTTGGCCCGCTTCAGGAACAGCAGGCCGAAGATGTAGTCCTTGTACTCGGAGGCGTCCATCGTCCCGCGGAGGATGTCCGCGGCGGCGAACAGATGCCGCTCCAGCTGCGCGAGCGTGAGCTTGGCCACGTCACCGTCTTCCCTACGACCCGATACGACGAGGGAACCCTACGGCGACTCGGAGCAGAGGCGAAAACGGCGGGCCCCACCGGTCATCAGCCTCAGTAACCGGCGACCCTCAGGCCCTTCTCCACGAAGACGTACACGTCCGTGTACGGGTCGCGCCGGTCCTTCGGCACGTGGGCGGGGTGCTGGGCGTTGATCTTCTGCGCCCGCTTCTTCGCCTCGGCGAAGCTCCCCTCCGGGAGCTCGTCCGGCCGCATGTGCTTGAGCTCCTGCGGCGTCCCCGCGAGGGGGAGCTGTCTCACGGCCTCCCCGCACACGCCGCTGAACCTGCCGTGTACCGGCTTGTGGTGGAGCAGCCGCCACAGCTCGAAGCAGGGGTGTGAGAAGGCGACCTGCACCCCCGTCTCGTCGGCGAGCCGCAGGGCCGCCGGAATCTGCTGGTGCTCGTCGCGGTCGAAGAGGCACCAGACCTCCGGCCACAACTTCTCGTCCAGCTTCGCCTTCTTCGCGGCGCGTGTCTCCTCGCGCATCAGCCGTGCCGCCGCCTCGACCAGCGTGATCGGCTTGCGCTGTGAGCCCGGCGCGGACGCGTTCGCGATCCGCACCTCGACACCCGTGTCGGCGGGTCTGCCGCGCACGATCTCGATGTACCGCGGCTCGGTCACCAGGCCCTCGGTGAAGACGTGGACGATCTTGTAGCGCCGTTGCCCCCTCTTCGCGGGCCCCAGCGAGTCCTTCCCCCTCGTACGCGCCATCAGCTGCCGCTCCGCTCCGCCCCGGGTTCGCGTTCCCGCTCGTACACCGCCAGCAGCCGCCGGGCGATCTGACCCTCCAGCAGCGCGGGGACCGCTCCGAAAGCGCCGGCCAGGTACGACTTCATCAGGTCCTCGTCCTCCCCCGGGGAGGCCGCGGTCAGCGGGTACAGCTCGGTCGCGCCGTCCTCGTCCTTCTCGGTGAGCCACACCTGGGCGGGCTCCAGCAGGCGGCCCCCGCTCGGCGTGGTGAGCACGGACGGGTCGTGCGAGGTGAAGACGAGCTGCGCCCCCCTGGCGTTGGCCTGGGGGTCGTGGAACAGGCGGATGACCTCGGCGGCGAAGCGGGGGTGGAGACTGGCGTCGAGTTCGTCGACGAGCAGGACCGCCCCTTCGTCCAGGGCCAGCAGCAGCGGCCCGAGGAGGGCGAACCAGGAGCGGGTTCCGTAGGACTCGTCCCGCCAGTCGAGGGCGACGTCACCCGTGGCGGACCGGTGGGTGAGCCGGGCCTCCGGGCGGCCCCGGGGGCCCTCCACGGCGTGCGCGCCGGTGATGCCGAGGTCGGCGACCCTCAGCAGCTCGTTGATGCGGCGCGCGCGCCTGCCGGTCAGTTCACGCGTCGTGAACGTCTCCCGTTCCTCCCGTTCGACCTCGGGGTTGACCAGCCAGAGGTTGCGGAGGAACCAGTGGAAGAGGGGGGTGAGCTGCGGGTGGTTGTCCGTGCCGGCGGTGGAGAGCACCAGGGCGTTCGGCCGGGTGCGGCGCTCCAGGCCCGCCCGGTCCCGCACGCGTGCGCCCGGCCAGTCGTAGACCTTGGCGCGCGAGGCGTCCCGGTCGAGCCACACCTGACGGTGCCCGCGCGGATAGCAGTGCAGCCATTCGGCTTCCACCCGGTCCGGGCCCAGCTCGAAGCCGTACGTCCAGCGCACGCCGTCGAGGACGAGGTCCACCTCGTAGAAGCTGGGCTCCCCACCGGCCTTGCCGTCCAGCGCGAAGGGGGTCCGGTCGGTGCCGTCGTAGGCGGCCCAGCGGGCGTAGGAGTTCTGGACCGCGCCGCTCATGTCGGTCATCGCGGCGAGGACGTTCGACTTGCCCGAGGCGTTGGCGCCGAAGACGCCCACGAGGGGGAGTACGCCGACCGCGCCTCCCGCCAGCTCGACGCGCCGCGCCGCGGCGCTCGGCTCGTCCCCGGGCACGACGAAGGTCAGCTCCTGCTCGTCGCGTAGTGACCGCACGTTGGCCGTGCGAAATCTCAGCAGCATGCCGGCCCCTCTCCGCCGCCAGCGTAGTGGCTGGGGTGGCGGCGGGTACCGCCGAGACAAGCCCGGAAGGGGCCCAGGACCGCCCCTGAGGCCTGAGCGCCCGCCTCCCACCGTTCGGCGCAGGGCCACCGGCGGTGATGCCGGGCTGCCGCCCCGGGCCCGAGGCTCCCGCTCCGGTGCCGGACCCGTGGCCGCCCGTACCGCCCGGAGCCGCCGACCGGGTGCGGGCGGGGCGTCAGTCGACGGAGGCCATGAAGTCCAGCATCCGGCGGTTGACTTCGTCCGCCTGGTCGATCTGGGGACCGTGGCCGGTACCGGAGACGATCTCGGCCCGGGCGCCTGCTATCAGGCGCGGGACGCGCTCGGCCTGCCTGCGCGGGTTCACCAGGAGACTCCGCTTACCGAGCACCAGGTAGAGCGGGGTGCGGATGGTGGACAGTTCGTCGTCGGACAGGGGCAGCGGGGCGGGGCGGCATACCCGGTAGGCGCGGATCCCCTCCCTGACCATGGTGCGCAGCTCCGGTACGACGAGGACCGGCTGCTCCAGCCAGGCCGCCAGCCGCGGACGCAGCGCCCGGGGGGCGAAGGTCGCGAAGAGGCTGGCGAATATCCAGGCGAAGAAGCGCAGCCCCACCTTCTCCAGGCCGCCGGGGTCGAGCAGGGTGACCGAGGCGAGGCGGCCGGGCCTGCGGTGCGCCTGGTTCAGGGCGAGCCACCCGCCGTAGGAGGCGCCGACCAGGTGCACGCGGTCGAGGCCGAGCCCGGCGAGCGTCTCGTCCAGCCATCGCGCGGCGTCCTCGGGCCGGTCGACGGGGGCACGCTGGACGCTGCGGCCCGGGTCGCCCGGGGTGTCGACGGCGTAGACCGGGCGGGCCGCGCTGAGGGCGGGGGTGTTGGGGTACCACATGGCGGAGCAGGTGCCGGCGCCGTGGAGCAGGACGACGGGGACGCGCGACCGGGCGGCCGGGTCCTCGGGGCCGTACGCGTAGACGTGCGTGGTGCCGAAGCACGTCTCCACGTCCGTCTCCGCGTGGGCGGGGGCGCCCAGCGCGTGGACCGCGTCGCAGGCCGCGAAGTAGCGGTCGCGCCGGGCGTCGTCGACGAATCGGCCGATGCCTGCCCGGTTTCGGGCGGGGGTCCTGGACACGGTCACCTCCGGGTGCGGTTTTTGATGGTACGAACGTACCACTGAATTGGTACGGATGTATCATCAAGGTGGGGTGAGCCCCCTGCGGACGACGGACGGGAGGAACGGCCGATGCCCAAACGGGTGGACCACGAGGAGCGGCGCGCCGAGATCGCCGAGGCCCTCCTGCGCGTGGCGGCGCGGCGCGGGCTGCACGCCGTCAGCATGCGTGACGTGGCGGCGGAGGCGGGCGTGTCGCTGCGGCTGGTGCAGTACTACTTCGAGACCAAGGAGAAACTGCTGCTCCACGGGTTGCGGCACCTGGCCGGGAGGTTCGGGGAGCGGGTCCGCGCCCGGGTCCGGGCCGCCGGCCCCGATCCGGGGCCGCGCGCGGTGGTCGTGGCGATGCTGACGGCGGCGCTGCCGACGGACGAGGAGAGCCGCGTCTTCCACCTCGTCTACACCTCGTACGCGGTGCTGTCGGTCACCGACCGGGCCCTCGCCGCCCAGCCCTTCGTCAGGGACCCCGACGCGGCGGAGGGCGCGCTGCTCGGGCTGCTCCGGCGGGCGGAGGAGGACGGCCTCGTCCGGCCCGGCGTGGACGTGCGGGTGGAGGCCGTCAGCCTGCTCGCCCTGTCCGCGGGGCTCGGCACCGGCGTGCTCGTCGGGCAGCGCGACCCGGAGGGGGCCGCCGCGGTCCTCGACCACCACCTGGACCGGATCTTCCGGGACGGCCCCGCCGGTGTGGGGCCGCGGGGGTGACCCCGGCCCCGGTGGACGCGGCCCCCTCCGCGGGGCGGCACCGCGCGGTTCCCCCGGACCACCGGTCGCCGCCGGTCCCGGCCGGGGTCCGGGGCGGGGTCACCGGGGCGCGGAAGGGCGTGGCGAGGACCCGGTCCGGTTCCGGAGGCAGGGCGGGGAGGGTCTGTGGGAACCGCCCGGTGTGCACGGCCCGCCGCACCGGGTCCGTCCCATGCGGCCATTCGCGCCGCCCGCGCTCCCGACCGGGCGAGACGACCGGCACGAAGTCGATCCGGCGCGGCGGCGACCGGAACGGGTGCGCCTGGAAGGGGTACCGGGTCCGCCGGCCCGTCCCCTCCACGGGCTTTCCGCCGACGGACTCCGGGCGGAACCTCCGCGAGCTCCGCCGGCAGGACGCCCCGCGCCCCCCGCAACGCGTGGTGGTACTCCACGGCCGCCTCCCGACCGGCCGCCGCGACCCGCGACCTGAACCCCCCGCCCGGCGGTACCGTCCACGTCGGAGCGGGGGGCCGGAGGGGAGTTCGGGCTGCCCGTGGTCGAACGGTGAAAGGCGCGCGGGGACGACCATGATCAAGCGAGTGGGGTTCTTTCGCGAGTTCGCGCCGCAGGATGCGGACGGTTCCGCCCCGTCCCTCCGTGACGCGGTCCGGCCCTCCGGGCCGGGGGACGAGTACCGCGTCCTGGCGTACCTCGACTCCGGGACCGAGATCTTCAGCGCGATGGGAGCGGAGCGCGACGCGATCTCCGGCGACGAGTGGATCGTCGGAGCCGGCTCCCTGGTCACCGACGGCACGTGGCTGTGGCCGGCGGAGCTGCGCCATTACGTGGAGCGGTACCACGTCGAGCTACCGGAGGACTTCCTGGCGACGATCCGCGCCGCCCGGTACACGGCCGCACCGGTGTCGCGACGACGCACTGAGGAGATCGTCCTCGAGGTCTTCGGGCGGTCGTCCTTCGCGGACCGGGTGACCGGGGAACCGGGGGCCGACGGGTTCTTCGCCTGGTACATGTCGGATCTGACCCGGCAGAGCTGCGAGCGGATGCTCGACCACCTCGACCGTGCCGGGCTGAAGACGCGCCATCCCCTCACGGACGACATCTCGCTCTTCGTCACCGGCGCGGGAGGCGACGGCCCGCGGCCCCTGCGCGACGGCCGGGACCCCGCCGGCGTGCTGGCGGAGACGGTGGACGAGGAGGTCGCCCTCCATCTCTGGTTCGCCTCGGACACCTTCTCAACGGTCACCGTCCGCAGGCTGGAGGGGGCGACGGCGGCCGTCGTCCACTCCCTCTCCGGCCTGCAGGAGCCGGAACGCGAGCAGGTGGTGGCGGCGCTCGTGCGGGTCCTCGACCAGCACCGCGCCCAGTGCCTGGGCTTCGTACTCGACCGGGCCGGCCGGAGCCCCGTGACCGCCTGGGACGCCGTGGTGTGCGACGGTGCGTCGCCGCGCGTGGCGCTGCCCGACAGTGTCGCCGTCGACACCTCCCGGTCCGCCCCGGCCTCGGCGTTCGGCGGTGCGCACGGTACGCCGTACGGCCACCTCACGGTGTTCGGCAGGGGTCCGGCGGACCCGGGGCGCTGACTCCCTCGCGGCGGGGCGCAGGCGACTGGACGCTTGACAGCGACATGCTCACGTAGGCGCACGCCAGCGAAAGGCAAGACCTGTGGAGGGGCCTGCCGGGCCCGCTGCTCGACGCCCGCCCTGGCGGGGTGGACTTGGCTCCCCGCGCCCCGGACCAGGGCTCGGCAGCGGCGCGACCGGGTTCCGGCCTCGCCGCTGCCGAGCTGTGGTCAGCTCCCGGGGGAGCCCCCCGGGTCAGTGGAGCTTGTTGACGGCGGTCTTCGTCGTGGTGCGGAAGGCGGTCAGCGGGGCGTCCTCGAGGTCGCCCATCTGGCCCCAGCGGACGAGGGTGACGGTGCGGCCGTCGCGGCCGACGGCGAACAGGTGGATGTCGCTGTTGCCGATCTGCGGGTCGGCGGTGTCCAGGCTGTAGACCCAGGCGCCCTCCTCGACGGCGAGGCTGCCGTGGGAGCCGCTGACGGCCTGCAGGCCCGGGTTCTGCTGCTCCAGCAGGGGGCCGCAGCCGGCGAGGGACTTGCGCAGGGTGTCGACCAGCTTCACGGCGTCGGCCTCGGTGCGGGCGACGTTGGTGATCTGGACGCCGTTGGTGTCGAGCTCGGTGTTGAACTCGCGATAGCGGCTGTTCTGCGCCGGGATCTTGTACGGGGCGCAGAGGGCGCCGCCGTTCTCCGGAACGCCGGCGAAGACCTGGGAGGCGGTCCACGGCGTGGACGACTTCGGCATCTCGGAGGCGGAGAGGAAGGCAGGCTGGGCGGCGGCCTGCGCCGGGGCCGTGGCGAGGGCCGCGAGGCCCAGGGCGGCAGCGGCGGCGGTGGCGAGTGCGGTACGGAGCTTGTTCACGGTGGTGGATCCCCCGTCGGGTCGTTCGTTCGGTCAGTGCTCAACCAGCGTGGGGCCAGCGCCCGCCGCCTGCAACGATCACGCGCCCACCATCCGTCCCGGAACCATTCCACCCCCGCTGACGTGCAAGAACGTGAAGGGTGGGACGCGGGGGTCGAGGGGGATGGAATGCCGAAGGACGCAGCCGTCGAGGAGTTCGCGGGGCTCGTGCGGGCGCTGAAGGCGCGGGACGGGCGGAGTTACGAGGCGCTGGGCCGGCGGCTGAGCGTCAGCGCGTCCACCCTCCACCGCTACTGCTCCGGCGCGACCGTCCCGGAGGAGTTCGCTGTGGTCGACCGCCTCGCCCTGCTGTGCGGAGCGGACGAGGAGGAACGGCGGATCCTGGAGGCGGCCTGGACGGAGGCGGACCGCACCCGCCGCCGAACGGCCTCCCTCGCGCCCTCGCCCACGCCCGAGCCCTCTGCGCCGGGACCGAACCCGGAACCGGCCTCGCCGGGACCCGCACCGGCCTCGCCGGAACCGAACCCGGAACGGGCCGCGCCCGAAGCGGGACCCGGCCCCGCCCCGGACCCGGCCGCGCCGGAGGCGCCCCGCCCCCGTGCCCGTCGTGCCGCCCCCGCTCCCCTCGTCGTCGCCGCCGTCACCCTCGTCGTGCTCGCCCTCGCCGCCGCCCTGCTCGGCCACCGCGCCCGTACGGCTTCCGCCCCCGCTCCCGCTCCCGCTTCCACCCCTCCGGGGCGGACCGCGGCCCCCCTCCCCTTCACCTGGACCGTCGGCTCCCAGCTCTGGCAGGGCGGCTGCGGGCACACCTACATCGTGGACCGGGCCCCCCGCGCGGTCGCCCCGCCGCCGGTCGCGGCCGACTCCGGGGCGTGGGCCCGGAGGCACGGTGCCGTGCACGGCGGGGAGGCGCTGGTGCGGATCACGCTCCAGGGCCGGTCGCCCTCCGACGCCGTCGTCCTCCAGGCCCTGCACGTGCGCGTGGTCGACCGGGCCGCGCCGCTGCCGTGGAACGCGTACCGGATGGACGACGGCTGTGGCGGCGCCGTCACACCGCGCCACTTCGCCGTGGACCTCGACCGGCCGCGGCCGTTCGCGAGGCCCGTCGACGGCCTCGACGCCTCCGGCGCCGAGGTCCGGACGATCCCGGCCGTCTCCTTCCCGTACAAGGTCACCTCCTCCGACCCCGAGGAGCTGCTCGTCTCCGCCCGGACGGCGGGGTGCGACTGCCGCTGGTACCTGGAGCTGGAGTGGAGCGCCGGGGGCCGTTCGGGGACGGTGCGGATCACCGACGGCGGGAAGCCCTTCCGCACGAGCGGGACCCGGGGGAGACCGGCGTACGTGTACGACTCCGTCGAGGGGCTCTGGATCACGGACGCGGAGTCTGGACAGACCGGGTGACTGGTAAGTAACTTCGACTGACACAGGATGAGCAAGCGCTTAGGCACATGCCGGAGCGTCGGAGCACCCGGCCGGACCAGGACGGGAACCGAAGGAGGCGGCTCGTGCGCCGTACCGTATTCAACGAGGACCACGAGGCGTTCCGGGACACCCTCCGCGCCTTCATCGAAGCCGAGGTCGTGCCCGTCTACGACGAGTGGTTCGCCGCCGGCCAGGCGCCGCGCGACTTCTACTACAAGCTCGGCGAGCTGGGCATCTTCGGCATCAACGTCCCCGAGGAGTTCGGCGGGGCGGGCCTGGACACCCACAAGTTCGAGGCCGTGCTGTGCGAGGAGACCGCCCGCGCGGGCGTCATCTTCGGCGGCTCCGGCGTCCACGTGCTGCTGGCGCTCCCCTACATCAAGATGCTCGCCACCGAGGAGCAGAAGCGGCGCTACCTGCCGAAGTTCGTCACCGGCGAGGAGATGTGGGCGCTGGCGATGACCGAGCCGGGCACCGGCTCCGACGTCGCGGGCATGAAGACCACCGCCAGGCTCTCCGAGGACGGCACGCACTACGTCCTCAACGGCGCCAAGACCTTCATCACCGGCGGTGTCCACGCCGACCGGGTCATCGTCTGCGCCCGCACCTCGCCCCCGAGCGAGGAGGACCGCCGCTTCGGGATCTCCCTGTTCGCGGTGGACACCAAGTCCGAGGGGTACTCCGTCGGCCGCAAGCTGGACAAGCTGGGCCTGCGCACCTCCGACACGGCCGAGCTGGCCTTCGTCGACGTGAAGGTCCCGGCCGAGGACCTGCTCGGCGAGGAGGGCAAGGGCTTCTCCTACCTCGGCCACAACCTGGCCTCCGAGCGCTGGGGCATCGCCTTCGGCGCGTACGCCCAGGCCAAGGCCGCCGTCCGGTTCGCCCAGCAGTACGTGCAGGAGCGCACCGTCTTCGGCAAGCCGGTCGCGCACTTCCAGAACACCAAGTTCGAGCTGGCCGCCTGCCAGGCCGAGGTGGACGCCGCCGAGGCCGTCGCCGACCGCGCCCTGGAGGCCCTGGACGCCGGGGAGCTGACCCCCGCCGAGGCCGCGTCCGCCAAGCTGTTCTGCACCGAGGTGGCGCACCGCGTCATCGACCGCTGCCTCCAGCTCCACGGCGGCTACGGCTACATGAACGAGTACCCCATCGCCCGCCTGTACGCGGACAACCGCGTCAACCGCATCTACGGCGGCACCAGCGAGATCATGAAGTCGATCATCGCCAAGTCGATGGGGCTGTGACCGCGGCCGGACCGCGTGACCGTGACGCCCTCCCCGGGCCGCTCGTGACAAAGCGGCCCGGGGAGGGCGTCCGCGTGCGGCCCCGCGCGGCCCCGGACGGCCGCCGCGGTCACAGCAGCCCGGCGGCGTCCAGCAGGTAGGCGGTCATCGGCTCGTAGGAGCGGGGGTCCAGGACGTGGTCGTCGAGGGGGACGACCACCTGGAGGACGCCCTCGGCCTCGCCGACGAAGAGGGCCGGGTCGTTGCAGTCCGCGTAGCCCACCGTGTCGATGCCGCGCTGCGCGGCGCGGCCCGCCCAGCCGTGGTCGGCGACGACGAGGTCCGGAAGGGCCTCGCCCGCGGCGCGCAGGCCGTCCAGGATCGCGCTCATCGGCTCCGGGGAGTGGGTGTGCCACAGCGTGGCGCCCCGTTCGAACACCGCCACGTCGGCGAACTGCACCACGTACCCCTCGTCGGCGGTGAGCCCGCCGGGGATGCGGACGACGTCGCAGCCGGCGGCGCGCAGCGCGGCGGCGGTGCGGCCGTGCACGTCCAGGAGCGCGCCGGGGTGGCCGGTCGCCAGGAGCACCCGCTGCCGGGCGTCGGCGGCCTTGCGGAGGCGGACGGCCATCCGGTCCAGGGCGTCGACGGTGAGTTCCGGGTCGATGGTGTCCCGGCCGGTGCGGTGCTCGGGGTCGTCGTCGACGCCGCACCGCTCGGCCATCACCGCGAGCACGTCCTGCTCGTCGGTCCAGCGGTCGCCCAGCTCCAGGCCCAGCCAGTAGTGGCGGTCGCCGTTCGCGAGCCCGCGGTAGTGGGCGAGGTTGTTGTCGCGGGGGGTGGCGACGTCCCCCGCGATGCGCGTGCGGACGAGGTGCTCGACGAGGGCGGCGCGGCTGGGTATCGGCATTCCCCCATTGTGCCGCCCGCCTCCGGCGGCGGCCGGGGCGTCCGGCGGCGCGTCCGCGGCGTGTCCGGGGCGGGACCTTCGGCCCTACCGGCGGGAAACCCGCCCGCAACCTCCGCTTGGCCCGGCAGACTGGCGCCCGCCACCCCACCCCGCCCGGGACGCGGACGTCCCCGAACGGCCGGG
The DNA here is from genome assembly GCA_012396115.1 of Streptomyces somaliensis DSM 40738. GTDB lineage: Bacteria > Actinomycetota > Actinomycetes > Streptomycetales > Streptomycetaceae > Streptomyces > Streptomyces somaliensis. The sequence goes on from JAAXOU010000010.1 coordinate 27,708, forward strand.
CCGCCCGTGCCCGGCACCGCTGGAGAAAGGCACCTCCTTGAACCGTGCGATACGCGCCGCCGCCCTGTCGACGGCCGTCCTGTCCCTCGCCGCGCTGTCCCCCGCCGCGCTGTCCGCGGACGCCCGGGCCGCGTCCACGACGGGCGCCCTGATGATCACCCACGTGCGGCCCAACACCTCGGGCGCGGACGTCCGGGACGGCCGTCAGCTCAACCTGAACGGCGAGTACTTCCTCATCAGGAACGTCACCACGCGGACGGTGAACACGGGCGGGTACGTCCCCGACATCACCTCCAACACCTACGGCCGCGTGCTGCCCTCGTACAACCTGCCCGCCGGCGCCAAGGCGTACGTGCACACCGGCAGCGGCACCAACCACCGGGACGGCAGCGGCTGGCACCACCTCTACCGGGGCTACGGGCGGCACGTCCTGCCCAACGACGCCCGGTCCCGCACCCCCGACCTGCGGCTGAAGAAGCCGGGGAGCCCGGACGACAACACGTCCACCGGCTCCATCAGCTCCTGCAACTGGAACCTCGCGGCGGACGGCACGACGTACGCCTGCTGAGATCGGGGGGCGTGAACGGGCCGTCCGAGGTGGCACCCGCCCCCCGGGCGGCCCTTCGCTTGCCGTCCGGGTGGCGGCGCGGCCGCCGGGGCCGTGCGTGCGGCTCGATCCACGGGCACGCCGTCGGGAGCTGCTGCCGCGAAGGCACCGCGGGCGAGACGGTGGAGCAGGGCGTCCGTGGTGGAGCGGCGGATCAGGCGGCGATGGCCAAGGGAACTCGGCACATGAGGGTGGTTCCTCGACGGCAAGGCGGAGTGAGTACGAGATGTTGCGGGGGTGAGGGTCCGCGAGCTCGGAGCGGAGGGAGGGGCATTCCGGGCTCGCGGGTCTCTGCGGAGCTACTTCGTGGCGACGACGTAGACGCTGCCCCAGCGGCGCTTCGGGTTGGCCATGGTGGGGTCGAACGTCCAGGGCTCGACGGTGGTGAAGCCGGCCTCGGTGAAGAGCTGGACGAGCTTCTCGTGGTCGTACGCCCACAGGTGCGGGGTGTAGGTGGGGTCGTCGTCCTGGTCGCGGAAGACGAGGTTCACGAGGTCGAGTCGCGTATTGATGTCGCCGCGGCAGTCGCGCTTGGCGTACCAGCGCTCGATCGTCTCGTCAGAGGTGTCCAGGGGGCCGGGGTACTGGCTCAGGGCGAAAGCGGCGTCGGGAACGCCGGTGATGACTCGGCCGCCCGGCATGAGGGCGCGGTGGGCCTCGCGGACGTAGTGCTTGGCCGAGCGCGGGTAGTCGATGTGCTCCAGGAAGTGCTCGGAGAAGATCTCGTCGGTGCTGTCGTCCTGGAGGGGGATGCCCTCGCGGATGTCCCAGAGGAGGTCGGCCGGCGGAACGAGGTCGATGTTGAAAAAGCCGTCGATGCGGTGGGCTCCGCCGCCGATCTGCACTTTGCCGGGCTTGTCGTCGATGCGGCCGTTGGGCCAGGCCCGGCGGCTGGCGTGGTGGTAGCGGTGGAGTTCGATCTCCTTGGCGGCGGCCCGGAGGGTGCGGGCGAGGCCGTGGGGAGTGGCGGGGTCGGTGAGCACCGAGGCGATCTGTTCGCCGAGGAGGTCGACGGAGGGCATGCCGGAGGGACTCATCACGGATCTCCTACGTGTGAGGTTGCTCGGGGTGAGGTGGGCCGCGAATGGCGGTGATGGTCAGGCGGCACTGGGTGCGGGGGCGGTCCACTGGTTGTTGCGCATGAGGGTGTACTTGATGTCCACCAGTCGCGGGGCGATGGTCAGCGCGAACTCTTCGGCCGGGTGGAGGTGACCGGTGTCGTCCTGCTCGGCGCGCCAGACGCGGTAGTCGAGGTTGGGGTAGGCCGGGTTGATGCCGATCTCGCCCTTGGGCATCGTGCCGTTGAACGGGGTGACGATGTCCATGTGGTTCCAGTAGTTCCAGGCTTGCAGCGCCTTGTGCTGGTCGAAGTAGAAGTAGAAGTCGGGGTAGCGGCCGAAGGTGCGCAGTTCCCGGTGGATGAGGTGACCGAGCAGCGGTCCGAGCTGGGCGGTCAGGGAGTCGAACTCCCAGCGCGTGTGGTGCCAGGCTCCGGGGGCGTCGCCGGGCGCGAAGAGGCGGGCGGCGACGAGGTAGCTGATCCGCTCGACCAGGTACGCGCTCGCGTGGCTGGTGTCGATAGTCGGGTCGACTCGGTGGATGAGCACGGCCAGCTGCTTCGGACGGGGACGGAACCGCGCGAGGTCGAACTTGCCGGCCATGGCGGGGAAGGAGGCGAACAGCATCTCCTTGTACAGCCAGTTGTTCAGCTCGCCGAGTTCGGCCAGGCGCCGGGTGTGGGGAGACGTCGAGTGGAGCATCAGGTACTCGGCGACCGCTTCGAAGTACAGGTAGCCCAGGATCGGCAGCCGAGGGATCGTCTCGTCGAGCAGCTTGAGGAACGGCTCGGCGTCGACCAGGCTGCCCTGGTAGGCGACAGCGGCAGCAGTAGCGAGGAACGCGGCCGAGTTCTTGACCCGGCTCACGACGGTCTCGCGCAGCTGGTGCCGTTCGTTCTTGCTCAGCAGGTATTCGAGGTGGCTGTAGATCTGCAGGTGGATGAGGCCCAGTCGCAGGTAATCCACGCCGGCGAGTCCGCGATACGCCTGCGGCGGAGTGCCGATCTCGAAGATCAGCGGGGTGGGGACGCGATCGGTGACGCCGAGCTTGGCCAGGAAGGCCGGCGCTTCCTTGGTCAGGACGTAGGCGCCGAGGTTGTGCATGCGGAAGCCCTGGTCGGTTGCGGTGAGCGGTGCGCAGTAGATGCTTCCGACGAGGCAACCGCCCGACGGGTAGAGCACTCCCTGCCGGCTGATCTCCTCCAGGGCGTGGGTGACGTGCAGCAGGTACAGCTTGCCGCTGACGCTCAGGGCCTCGAAGAGGGCGTTCTGCCGCAGCAGGTGGCCGTTCGGGGTTTCCTCGGCGAGCCGTCGCTCCCAGTCCGCGGCCTGGACGGCGAGCGGGTCGAAACGGTCGACCGAGGCAGGGATGAGCGTGGAGTCGAAGAAGGCGTGGGCGTCGGCCCACAGGTGGTAGGCGTCGAGGAAGTCCATGGTCAGACCAGGCCCTTCTCGGCGAGCGCGTAGCGGACGGCCGCACTGCCGCTGGCCCCGGCGAGGTAGGCCCGCTCCGAGACCAGGACCAGGTCGAAGGCGAGGCCACGCAGCTGGTCGAAGGCCGGCTCGCGAACGTACCGAGACTCCGGCCACCACTTCAGCTTCGGCAGGCGGTACCGGTCCAGGGCATCGGCGGCCTTCACCACGTCGGTGATGCGCTCGGCCCGGGCGTGGTCACGCTGGTCGTCTGCGGTGAACGCCTCGTACGGGACATCGTGCAGCCGGACGGCGGTAGCCGCCTGAATGATCCGCCGTGGACTTGCGGTGAGCCCGAAGTGCTCCCAGACGGTGTCGGCGTTTGCGGCGAGCCAGATGGCCGCGCGAGCGCCATGTCCGCGATCGTCCTGGTCGTGGCGCCGCTGGCAGTCGTGTACGGCGGCGGCCAGGATCACCGTAGCGGCATCGGCGTCGCCGAGGCCGTTCACCTCAGCGAGGACAGCGGCGAGTGCCGCCGTCCTCATGGCGTGCCGGACGCCGTGAAGCGACGTGTACAGGCGGGGGTCCGCCCACCATCTGGTGGGCAGTCCGCCGTTCGCGAGCAGCTCCTTCGACTGCGGGCGCAAGACCGGTGCCTGCGTCGGCGGAAGGCTGGTCCTGTGATCGCTGATCCACGCGATGGTGGCGTGGTCCATGTGCTGGTGGAGCGGGAGCTGCCCTCGGGCAGCCAGGTCGATCAGACTTGTGGTCAACGGGGTCGTGCTCACTCGTGCCCACCCCCTTGGTGGTGTCCGCGGTGAAGTTCCCTACCGGATCGGCGCAGCCTGCTGCTCGCGCTCCTTGCGCTCCTTCTCGGCCGCCTCGAAGGCAGCGGTGAAGTCGGCCAGCTCCTGCTCCGTCATCAAGGCCACGCCGAGTGCCATGGCGACATCCGTGATCTTGGCCTCCGCCTCGGCGCGAGCGGCGTCCGAGGCCCCGTCCTCCAGCAGAACTTCGAACTCCGCGTGGTAGCCCCACGCCTCACTCCACTTGACCGCGATCTCGACGCCGTCGAAGCGGAAGTTATGACGGAAGTTGAACGCCTCGTGCATCGCCGCCTCGAAGCCGAGGGCGTTGAACACCTTCACCGCGGCGGGAACGTCGGTGGGGGCGATGGCGAACTCAGTCTCCGTGAAGGCCGCGCCCTGCCCGATCTTGCTCCCCTTCAGGGTGATCTTGGCGGTGCCGGCGGCGGTGTTGTCGGTGACCTTCAGGAGCTGGTCGGGCAGCACGTAGAAGTAGATGTGCTTGTCGTCGGGGCCCAGGTCCTCGCCGTCCGCCTTCAGGCGGGTGACGAGCCGGTCGTGGACCTCCTTGGTGAAGCGGGCGCGCATCTCGATTTCGACGGCCACGGGGCTGCTGCCTCCTCGTTTCAGGCATGGCGAAGCCAGCCGGCCCCTGCCGTTCGGGGGCTGTCCGGTCGGGCGATCGCTATGGGATTGGTGGTCGAGCGCGGAGTGATGCGGCCGATGCGGGTGCCGGCCGCATCACCCCGGTGGATCGGCGGGTGTCAGCCGAAGGTGCCGAAGCGCTCCTCAACAACTCCCGAGTGCAGGTAGGTCGGCAACGGGACGCCTCCCACCGACGAACGGCTGGTGGCGACCTGCTCCTCCGTCTCGCTGGGGAAGCCCTCCAGCAGCCGCAGGCACTGCTGGGCCCATTCCTGCGACGCGGGCCAGTCACCCAGGTCACGGTGGCGCACGGCCAGGGCGTACGCGGTCTCGGTGGCGGCCCACCGGTCGGTCACCAGCTCACGCTGGAAGATCGACTCCAGCTCGTCGGTGGAGGCCGGGCGGGTCTGGTTGGTCATGGTGCCCTCTCGGTTCAAACGGTCGTGCCCCAGTGGTGATCAACGCCCCGGCGTCTTCGCGGTGACGCCATGACCCGCCGCTAGTACGTGTAGATCTCGGCCAGCGTCTGGTAGTCCTGCAGCTCATCCTTGTCGAACCACAGCTCCACCTCCTGCTTAGCCTCCTCCACGTTGCCGGAGGCGTGCACGAGGTTGGCGACCGCCTTGCCGGAGGCGATGCTGGCCGCAGCGCTGTAGTGCGAGAAGTCACCCCGCACCGTGCCGGCCGGAGCCTGATTCGGGTACGTGCTGCCGACGATCTTGCGGACGGTGGCAATGGCGTCGAAGCCCTCCAGCACCAGGGCGATGACCGGCCCCTGCTGCATGAACGTCGCCGTGAGGCTGTAGACCTCCGAACCCAGCCGCTCTTCCAGGTCGAAGTAGTGCTTGCGGGTGAACTCCTCGTCCATCCACTTCATCTTGGTGCCGACGATCTTCAGTGCGGCGTCTTCGAATCGAGTGATAATCCTTCCTGCCAGGCCACGCGCCAGCGCATCGGGCTTGAGCAGGACGAGCGTGCGCTCGACAGTGTGTGCCTGAACCTCGGCCATTGACTCCCTTTCGCCTTGCTAGCAACCGAACATGACGGACAATCATCCGTCATCCGCTGAGGTTACCGGCGCTGACAGGACGGTTCGGGCGTGCGGGCAATGCCCCGGACGGGCGAATGCTGGCGGAGGCACGACCGATCGGCCGACTGAGAGGACCGATTCGGCCAAGTTCCCTCTTTCCGCTATCCGCTGGGGGTGCGCACCTAGAATCTCCCTGTGGTCGTCTGGCGCTCCCGCGCCTCTCATACGCCTTCCAGGGACTGAGCCTTCGGTAGGTGGCTCCTTGGCCCCTGGTGACTCCGATTCTTCCGGGGCTCTTCCCACGTGACCATGAAGTGCCAGTGCAGTGGGAGTGCACTTCCGGCGCGCGGATTCCTGCACGGAGGCGGCGACGAAGGGGGCAGTCTTGTGGACGTCATCGAGCGCTGGAGCGGCCGGTACGCCTGCCTGCTGCAGTCCGCCCTACGGCTCGGCAACGAACAGTTTGCCGCCCACCTGGGCATCGCCGTGAGGACGGTGGCCGCTTGGCACTCCGACGCGTCCGTCGTGCCTCGCAGGGAGATGCAGCAGCTCCTCGACACGGCCCATGAGCAGGCTCCTCCGGCTGCGCGACAGCGCTTCGCGCTCCTGCTGGCGAAGGAACGGGCCCCGGTGGACTCGACGCCGCCCGGCGCGCAGGCGCTGCGGGTGGCCATCGCGGTGGTCGCCCGCGACAGCGATGTCCTCCTGGTGTGCCGGCGGGACGATAACGCCGCTGGAATCACGTGGCAGTTCCCGGCCGGTGTCATCAAGCCGGGCGGCAAGGCGGAGACCACCACCGTGCGGGAGACCTTGGACGAGACGGGTGTGCACTGCGCGGTCCGGCAGCACCTCGGGAACCGCCTCCACCCCGTGACCGGCGTGCTCTGCGAATACTTCCTGTGCGAGTACCTGGCCGGCGAGGCCACCAACAGCGACACGGCCGAGAACATCGACGTCATGTGGGTCCCCGGAGACGCGGTGCCCCGCTTCATCCCCGTCGATACGATCTTCCCACCCATCCTGGCGGCCCTGGAGGAGCAGACGTGACGAACCAGAACACGGACGAGCGACCGGGCATCGCCGCAGCCATCGTCGTGAACGAGGGACGCGTGCTGATGGTGCGCCGCCGGGTCAGTGAGGGACAGCTCTCCTGGCAGTTCCCAGCCGGAGAGGTCGAGCCCGACGAGACCCGCGAGGACGCCGCCGTGCGGGAGACCCGGGAGGAGACAGGGCTGACCGTGGCGGCCGTGAAGCTGCTCGGCGAGCGCGTCCACCCGAAGACGGGCCGGCTGATGTCGTACACCGCCTGTGAGGTACTGGACGGCACGGCCCATGTCGCGGACATGGAGGAACTGGCCGAACTGGCCTGGGTCGCCCACGGCGAGATCCCGCAGTACGTGCCGTACGGACTCTTCGAGCCGGTGCAGGACTACCTGGACGAAGCCCTGGGCTTGTAAAACAGGACGAATCCAACCCGGTGCGTCTGCGGCCGGTAGAGCCGGACGCGTTCGCTGGTGACGCGGGCCGGGGTGGTGAGCGCCACAGCCGGCCCCATGCCGCCCCCGTACGGCTTAGTCCGCCGGGGTTCCCGAGTCCGCCGGGGCCTTCCGCCCGCGCGGGCGTGCGCCCGCGCGGGCGGCGGGTTCAGCGGCCCTCCGGGTCCCGGGGGGCCGCCGCCGCGAGGGCGCCGCGGGCGAGGCGGTGGAGCAGGGGGCCCGTGGAGGGGCGGCCGGTGAGGGCGCCGGCGAGGTGCGGGGTGGAGTTGAGCAGGCCGAACACCGCGTGGACGGCCGCCCGGGCGTCGGCCTCGTCCAGCGTCGGGTACGCCTCGCGCACCGCGTCGACCCACAGCTCGACGTACTGGCGCTGCAACTGGCGGACGCGCTTGCGGTCGGCGTCGCGCAGGCGGTCCAGCTCGCGGTCGTGGAGGGTGATGAGCGACCGGTCGTTGAGCGCGAAGTCGATGTGGCCGTCGATCAGGGCGGCCAGCAGCGCCTCGGGGTCGCCGCCGGACTCGGCGACGCGGCGGCGGCCGCCGTCGAGGAGGCGCTCGCTGATCCCGACGAGCAGCTCGGCGAGCATGGCGTCCTTGCCCGCGAAGTGCCGGTACAGGCCCGGACCGCTGATGCCGACCGCCGCGCCTATCTCGTCGACGCCCACGCCGTGGAAACCGCGCTCGGCGAAGAGGCGGGCGGCCTCCCGCAGGATCTGCTCGCGCCGGGTCGGGGCGTCGGTCCTGGTCGTCATGGACCGATTCTAGACAAGGCGGTTAGCGCTCGTTAACCTTGGCGATGCACGTTAACGCTCATTAACGCTCTCGTACGGGCAAGGGGACTCGACACGATGCAGCAGGCACCTGTGCTGACGAGCGCGGCGGATCCCGCGTCGGCGGCCTGGCGGGCCAACGAGACGGCGCACCGGGAACTGTCCGACGACCTCCGGGCGCGGCTCGCCGCCGTCCGGCTCGGCGGCGGCGAGAAGGCGCGCGCCCGGCACACCGCGCGCGGCAAGCTGCTGCCGCGCGACCGCGTCGACACGCTCCTGGATCCGGGCTCGCCCTTCCTGGAGCTGGCACCGCTCGCGGCGAACGGCATGTACGACGACCAGGCCCCCGCCGCCGGGGTGATCGCCGGCATCGGACGGGTCGGCGGCCGCGAGGTGGTCGTCGTCGCCAACGACGCCACCGTCAAGGGCGGCACGTACTACCCGATGACCGTCAAGAAGCACCTGCGCGCGCAGGAGGTGGCCCTGGAGAACCGGCTGCCCTGCGTGTACCTGGTGGACTCGGGCGGCGCGTTCCTGCCGATGCAGGACGAGGTGTTCCCCGACCGGGACCACTTCGGGCGGATCTTCTACAACCAGGCCCGCATGTCGGGCGCGGGCATCCCGCAGATCGCGGCCGTCCTCGGCTCGTGCACGGCCGGCGGGGCGTACGTGCCGGCGATGAGCGACGAGGCCGTCATCGTCCGGAACCAGGGCACGATCTTCCTGGGCGGCCCGCCGCTGGTGAAGGCCGCCACGGGCGAGGTCGTCACCGCCGAGGAGCTGGGCGGCGGCGAGGTCCACTCCCGCACCTCCGGCGTGACCGACCACCTGGCCGAGGACGACGCGCACGCCCTGCGGATCGTGCGGAACATCGTGGGGACCCTGCCCGCGCGCGGGCCGCTGCCGTGGACGGTCGAGCCGGTCGAGGAGCCGAAGGTCGACCCGGCGGGGCTGTACGGGGCGGTGCCGGTCGACCCGCGCACGCCGTACGACGTGCGGGAGGTCATCGCGCGGATCACGGACGGCTCGCGGTTCGCCGAGTTCAAGTCCGAGTACGGGCAGACGCTGGTGACGGGCTTCGCCCGGATCCACGGGCACCCGGTGGGGATCGTCGCCAACAACGGCATCCTCTTCGCCGAGTCCGCCCAGAAGGGCGCCCACTTCATCGAGCTGTGCGACCAGCGCGGCATCCCGCTGCTGTTCCTCCAGAACATCTCGGGCTTCATGGTGGGCCGGGACTACGAGGCGGGCGGCATCGCCAAGCACGGCGCGAAGATGGTCACGGCCGTGGCCTGCACCCGGGTGCCGAAGCTGACGGTCGTCGTCGGCGGCTCCTACGGCGCGGGCAACTACTCGATGTGCGGCCGGGCCTACAGCCCCCGCTTCCTGTGGATGTGGCCCAACGCCAAGATCTCCGTCATGGGCGGTGAGCAGGCCGCGTCCGTGCTGGCCACCGTCAGGCGCGACCAGATGGAGGCGCGCGGCGAGGAGTGGCCCGCGGAGGCGGAGGAGGAGTTCAAGGCCCCGATCCGCGCCCAGTACGAGCGGCAGGGCAGCGCGTACTACGCGTCGGCCCGGCTGTGGGACGACGGGGTCATCGACCCGCTCGACACCCGCCAGGTGGTGGGACTGGCCCTGACCGCCTGTGCCAACGCCCCCCTCCCCCAGCGGGAGCCCGGGGCGCCCGCCTTCGGCGTCTTCCGGATGTGAGGGACCTGACGACCATGACGATGTTCGACACTGTCCTCGTCGCCAACCGCGGCGAGATCGCGGTACGCGTCATCCGGACGCTGCGCGCCCTCGGGGTGCGCTCGGTCGCCGTGTTCAGCGACGCCGACGCCGGGGCGCGGCACGTGCGGGAGGCCGACACGGCCGTCCGGATCGGCCCTCCGGCGGCCACCGAGAGCTATCTGCGCGTCGACCGGCTGCTGGAGGCCGCCGCCCGCACGGGCGCGCAGGCCGTCCACCCCGGGTACGGCTTCCTCGCGGAGAACGCCGCGTTCGCGCGGGCCTGCGCCGAGGCCGGGCTGGTCTTCATCGGGCCGCCCGCCGACGCGATCGCCCTGATGGGCGACAAGATCCGGGCCAAGGAGACCGTGCGGGCGGCGGGCGTGCCCGTCGTGCCGGGCTCCTCCGGCAGCGGCCTGTCCGACGCGGAGCTGGCGGCGGCCGCCCGCGAGATCGGCACTCCGGTGCTGCTGAAGCCCTCGGCGGGCGGCGGCGGCAAGGGCATGCGCCTGGTGCGGGACGAGGCCGCGCTGGCGGACGAGATCGCGGCGGCCCGCCGGGAGGCCCGTGCCTCCTTCGGCGACGACACGCTGCTGGTGGAGCGGTGGATCGACCGGCCCCGGCACATCGAGATCCAGGTCCTCGCCGACGGCCACGGCAACGTGGTGCACCTCGGGGAGCGCGAGTGCTCCCTCCAGCGCCGCCACCAGAAGATCATCGAGGAGGCGCCGTCGGTCCTGCTGGACGCGGCGACGCGGGCCGCGATGGGCGAGGCGGCCGTCCAGGCGGCCCGCTCCTGCGGCTACCGGGGCGCGGGGACGGTGGAGTTCATCGTCCCGGGCGGCGACCCCTCGCAGTACTACTTCATGGAGATGAACACCCGCCTCCAGGTGGAGCACCCGGTGACCGAGCTGGTCACCGGCCTGGACCTGGTGGAGTGGCAGCTGCGCGTCGCGGCCGGCGAGGAGCTGGCGTTCCGGCAGGAGGACGTCACCCTCACCGGGCACGCGGTGGAGGCCCGTCTGTGCGCCGAGGACCCGGCCCGCGGCTTCCTCCCCTCCGGCGGCACGGTCCTCGCGCTGCGCGAACCGCAGGGCGAGGGGGTGCGGACGGACTCCGGGCTCAGCGAGGGCACCGAGGTGTCCAGCCTGTACGACCCGATGCTGTCGAAGGTCATCGTCCACGGCCCCGACCGGGCCACCGCCCTGCGCCGGCTGCGCGCCGCCCTCGCCGACACGGTCACGCTCGGCGTGCCGACGAACGCCGGGTTCCTGCGCCGCCTGCTGGCCCACCCGGTCGTCGTGTCGGGCGACATGGACACGGGCCTGGTGGAGCGGGAGGCCGACGCGCTGATCCCGGACGGGGTGCCGGAGGAGGTGTACGAGGCGGCCGCGGCCGTGCGCGAGGAGGCGCTCGCCGCGCGGCCCGACGGGCGCGGCTGGACCGACCCGTTCTCCGTGCCGAGCGGCTGGCGGATCGGCGGCGAGCGGCTGCCGGTCACCCACCACCTGCGGATCCCGGGCCTCGACCCCGTCGCCCACCGCGTGCGGGCGACCGACCGCGCCGTCACCGCCGACCGGGTGACGGTCACGCTGGACGGCGTCACCCACACCTTCCACCGCGCCGGCACCTGGCTCGGCCGGGACGGGGACGCTTGGAACGTCCTGGACCACGACCCGGTCGCGGCCTCCCTCACCGGTTCGGCGCACGCCGGGGCGGACTCGCTGACCGCGCCGATGCCCGGCACGGTCACGGTGGTGAAGGTGGCCGTGGGCGACGAGGTCGCGGCCGGGCAGGGGCTGCTCGTGGTGGAGGCGATGAAGATGGAGCACGTCATCTCCGCGCCGCACGACGGCACGGTCGTCGAGCTGGACGTCACGCCCGGCACGACGGTCGCCATGGACCAGGTGCTCGCCGTGGTCGAGCCGCACGCACCGCAGGAGGACGCGAAGTGACCGGCGGACTGCCGATGACCGTGCCCGCGCCGGGGCTCCCCGCGCGGGTGCGGATCCACGAGGTCGGCCCGCGCGACGGCCTGCAGAACGAGCAGGGCGTCGTGCCGACCGAGGTGAAGGCCGAGTTCATCCGCCGCCTCGCCGGCGCCGGCCTGGACACGGTGGAGGCGACCAGCTTCGTCCACCCGAAGTGGGTGCCGCAGCTCGCCGACGCCGAGAGGCTGTTCCCGCTCGTGAGCGACCTGGACGTACGGCTGCCGGTGCTGGTGCCGAACGAGCGCGGGCTGGACCGGGCGCTGGCGCTCGGGGCCCGCGAGGTCGCCGTGTTCGCCAGCGCGACCGAGTCGTTCGCCAAGGCCAACCTGAACCGCACGGTCGACGAGTCGCTCGCCATGTTCGAGCCGGTCGTCGCCCGCGCGAAGGCCGAGGGGCTGGGCGTGCGCGGGTACCTGTCGATGTGCTTCGGCGACCCCTGGGAGGGCCCCGTCCCCGTCGCGCAGGTCGTCGGCGTGGTGCGCCGCCTGGCCGACCTGGGGTGCGACGAGCTGAGCCTCGGCGACACCATCGGAGTGGCCACGCCCGGCCACGTGGAGGCCCTGCTGGGGGCGCTCGGCGAGGCCGGCGTGCCGGCGTCCCGGCTCGCCGTGCACTTCCACGACACCTACGGGCAGGCCCTCGCCAACACGTTCGCCGCGCTCCGGCACGGCGTGACCACCGTCGACGCCTCCGCGGGCGGGCTCGGCGGCTGCCCCTACGCCAAGTCCGCGACCGGGAACCTCGCCACCGAGGACCTCGTGTGGATGCTCCAGGGCCTCGGCATCGAAACCGGGGTCGACCTGGGCCGGCTGACCGCCACGAGCGCGTGGCTGGCCGAGGAGCTGGGCCGCCCGAGCCCGTCCCGTACCGTCCGCGCCCTCTCCCACAAGGAGTGACCCCCCATGTCCCTGGACCACCGGCTCTCCGCCGAGCACGAGGAACTGCGCCGCACCGTCGAGGAGTTCGCCCACGACGTGGTCGCCCCGAAGATCGGCGACCTCTACGAGCGCCACGAGTTCCCGTACGAGATCGTGCGGGAGATGGGCCGCATGGGCCTGTTCGGCCTGCCGTTCCCGGAGGAGTACGGCGGGATGGGCGGCGACTACCTGGCGCTGGGCATCGCCCTGGAGGAGCTGGCCCGCGTCGACTCGTCGGTGGCCATCACCCTGGAGGCGGGCGTCTCGCTGGGCGCGATGCCGGTCTACCGGTTCGGCACCGAGGAGCAGAAGCGCCAGTGGCTGCCGAAGCTGTGCTCCGGCGAGATGCTGGGCGCCTTCGGCCTGACCGAGCCGGACTGCGGCTCCGACGCGGGCGGGACGCGCACCACGGCCGTGCGGGACGGCGACGAGTGGGTGATCAACGGCACCAAGTGCTTCATCACCAACTCCGGCACGGACATCACGGGCCTGGTCACGGTGACCGCCGTGACGGGCCGCAAGCCGGACGGGCGCCCGGAGATCTCCTCCATCATCGTCCCCTCGGGCACGCCGGGCTTCACGGTCGCCGCGCCGTACTCGAAGGTCGGCTGGAACGCCTCGGACACCCGTGAGCTGTCGTTCTCCGACGTCCGCGTGCCCGCGGCGAACCTGCTGGGCGAGGAGGGCCGCGGGTACGCGCAGTTCCTCCGCATCCTGGACGAGGGCCGGATCGCCATCGCGGCGCTGGCCACCGGCCTGGCCCAGGGCTGCGTCGACGAGTCGGTGAGGTACGCGAAGGAGCGCCACGCCTTCGGCCGGCCCATCGGCGACAACCAGGCCGTCCAGTTCATGCTGGCCGACATGGAGACGCGGGCGCACATGGCCCGCATCGGCTGGCGGGACGCGGCGTCGCGGCTGGTGCTGGGCGAGCCGTTCAAGAAGGAGGCGGCGGTGGCGAAGCTGTACTCGTCGACCGTCGCCGTCGACAACGCCCGCGACGCGACGCAGATCCACGGCGGGTACGGCTTCATGAACGAGTACCCGGTCGCGCGGATGTGGCGGGACTCCAAGATCCTGGAGATCGGGGAGGGCACCAGCGAGGTGCAGCGGATGCTCATCGCCCGCGAACTGGGCTTCTCCGCCTAGGACCCGGCCGGCCGGCTGACCGCCCCGCCCCGTCCCGGGCCGCCGACGCGGTCGCGGAGCGGGGCGGCGGCGGTTGCCGGGCGGCA
>JAAXOU010000100.1 GCA_012396115.1 Streptomyces somaliensis DSM 40738
GCGCCGGCCGGTTCGCCGTCGGGCGTCGCGGAGGCCGCTGCCGTCGTCGTGGTGGCCGGCCCCTCGGCCGCCGGGCCGGAGACCGCCGCGGCGGACTCCGCCGGAGCGGGGGACGCGACCGTCGCGGCGGACGAGGCCGGGCCGGAGGCGCTGGCCGGCGAGAAGCCCGCCCGGAAGACCGCCAAGAAGGCGACGGCCAAGAAGGCCGCCACCAAGAAGACGGCCGCCAAGAAGACCGCGGCGAAGAAGGCGACCGCCAAGAAGGCGGCGGCCGTCAAGACGGCGTCGAAGACGGCCGGATCGGCCGGGAAAGCCGCCGGGGAACCGTCCGGGTCCTCCGTGACGGTGGTCACGGAGAGCTGACCGCCCGGTGGGAGGCGACTGAAATGATCTGCGCCCCGCCCCGCATTCCGCGGGGCGGGGCGGGATTCTGTTTCAGAACCGATGCTTCCGGCGCTTAACGGCCCGGAAATCGACAGAGACATTCCTGATAATGTGACGCCGGTCGACGCCGCTCACCGTTCCCCACCGGAACGCGCGGACGGTGTGCGACCCGGTTCCGGGCCGGACCCGTCCCGGCCGTCATCGGTGGGGCGTCGGCATCGCGCCGGAGGGGTGGGCGCGCGCTCTCGACGAGACGTACGCGCACTCCGGACCTCTGCCACGAAGAGCTCTTGCGGTGTTCAAGGAGGACGTCCATGCCGAGCGTGAACGAGCAGCCCATCCCCGCTGCCCGCCCGGTCATCGGTGAGGAGGAGATCGAAGCCGCCGTACGCGTGCTGCGCAGCGGCCGCGTCGTGCAGGGCCCCGAGGTCGCGGCGTTCGAGGAGGGCTTCGCCGAGCTGGTCGAAGGCCGCCACTGCGTCGCCGTCAACTCCGGCACCTCGGCGCTGCACCTCCTGCTGATGGCCCTGGACATCGGCCCGGGCGACGAGGTCATCGTGCCGTCGTTCTCCTTCGCCGCGTCCGCCAACGCGGTCCGGCTGGTCGGCGCCGACGCGGTCTTCGTCGACATCGACCCGGACACCTTCTGCGTGGACCCGGCCGCCGTCGAGGCCGCCGTCACCCCGCGCACGGTCGCGATCATGCCGGTGCACCTGTACGGCCACCCGGCCGCCATGGACGAGATCACGGCCATCGCCGCCAAGCACAAGCTGCTCGTCGTGGAGGACGCCTGCCAGGCGCACGCCGCGGCCCTGAACGGCACCCCGGTCGGCGCGTTCGGCACCGGCGGCACGTTCAGCTTCTACCCGACCAAGAACATGCACTCCCTCGAGGGCGGCATGATCACGGTCGCCGACGCGGAGATCGCCCGCACGCTGCGCCTGCTGCGCAACCAGGGCATGGAGCAGCGGTACGCCAACGAGATCGTCGGCGCCAACATGCGCATGACCGACGTCGCCGCCGCCGTGGGCCGCGTCCAGCTGGCGAAGCTGCGGGGCTGGACCGAGCAGCGCATCGCCAACGCCGCGTACCTCTCCGAGCACATCACCGCGCCGAACGTGGTCACCCCGGTCGTCGCCGAGGGCGCGCGCCACATCTACCACCAGTACACGATCCGCGTCCGCGGCGACCGCGACGCCGCCATGGCGAAGCTCACCGAGGCCGGCGTCGGCAACGCCGTGTACTACCCGACGCCGATCCACCGCCTGAAGCCGTACTGGGAGCCGGACCAGAAGGCCGGCCGCCACTGGGACCTGCCGGAGACGGAGAGGGCGGCCGCCGAGGTCGTCTCCCTGCCCGTCCACCCGTCGCTGTCCCAGGGCGACCTGGAGCGGATCGTCACCGCCGTGAACGCGCTGGGGGAGGGCCTGTGACCGCCGAAGCGACGCTCCGGGCCGGTCTCGTCGGCCTCGGCTCCATGGGCCGCCACCACGCCCGCGTCCTCGCCGGCCTGGACGGCGTCGAGCTCGTGGCCGTCGTCGACCCGATGGGCGACAAGAACGGCTGGGCGCAGGGCGCCCCCGTCCTCGCCACCGTCGAGGAACTCCTCGCCCTCGGCGTGGACTACGCCGTCGTGGCCTGCCCGACCGCCCTCCACGAGGAGGTCGGCCTGAAGCTCGCCGAGGCCGGTGTGTGCGCGCTCGTCGAGAAGCCCGTCGCCGACACCGTCGAGGGCGCCCGCCGCCTCGTCGAGGCGTTCGAGTCGCGCGGCCTCGTCGCCGGCGTCGGCCACATCGAGCGGTGCAACCCGGCGCTGCGCTCCCTGCGCACCCGGCTGGAGGCCGGCGAGCTGGGCGACGTGTACCAGGTCGTCACGCGCCGCCAGGGCCCCTTCCCGCACCGCATCGCGGACGTCGGCGTCGTCAAGGACCTGGCGACCCACGACATCGACCTCACCGGCTGGGTCACCGGCCAGACGTACACCTCGATCGCCGCGCACACGGTGTCGAAGTCGGGCCGCCCGCACGAGGACATGGTCTCCGCCGTCGGCCAGCTCTCCGACGGGACGATGGTCAGCCACCTGGTCAACTGGCTGAGCCCGCTCAAGGAGCGCTTCACGTCCGTCACCGGTGAGCGCGGCTGCTTCATCGCCGACACCCTCACCGCCGACCTGACGTTCCACTCCAACGCCGCCGTCGCCACCGAGTGGGAGGCGCTGCGCGCCTTCCGCGGCGTCGCCGAGGGCGACATGGTCCGGTACGCGATCCCGAAGCGCGAGCCGCTGCTCGTGGAGCACGAGCTGTTCCGCGACGCGGTCCTCGGCAGGTCCGACGACATCTGCACGCTGCGGCAGGGCCTGCGGACGGTGGAGGTCGCTGCGGCGGTCCTGGAGTCCGCGGCGACCGGTGAGACCGTCCGCCTCGACGGCTCCGCAAAGGGGCAGGGGTAACCTCCCTTGACCAGACCCGATGTCACCGTCGTGGTGGCGGTCTACAACACGATGCCGTACCTGACGGACTGCCTGAACTCGCTCGTCAAGCAGAGCATCGGTGCCGACCGCATGGAGATCGTGGCCGTCGACGACGGTTCGACCGACGACAGCGGCCGGGAGCTCGACCGCTTCGCCGAGCGGTACCCCGGCCTCGTGAAGGTCGTCCACCAGGCCAACTCCGGCGGCCCGGCCGCGCCCAGCAACCGGGCCCTGGAGATGGCCACCGGCCGCTACGTGTACTTCGTCGGCTCCGACGACTACCTCGGCCGGCAGGCCCTGGAACGCATGGTGGACTACGCCGACGAGCACGGCTCCGACGTCCTCGTCGGCAAGATGGTCGGCACCAACGGCCGGTACGTCCACCAGGCGCTCTTCAAGCAGAACACCCCGGACATCACCCTGTACGACTCGGCGCTGCCGTTCTCGCTGGCCAACACCAAGCTGTTCCGGCGGGACTTCGTGGAGGAGCACAAGCTGCGCTTCCCCGAGGACATGCCGGTCGGCTCCGACCAGCCGTTCACCATAGAGGCGTGCGTCCGCGCCCGGCGGATCTCCGTCCTCGCGGACTACACGTGCTACTACGCCGTGAAGCGCGGCGACGCGTCCAACATCACCTACCGCTCCGGCCACCTGTCCCGGCTGCGCTGCACCGCCCGGATGATGGAGCACGCGGCGAAGCTGATCGAGGCCGGCCCGAAGCGGGACTGGGTCCTCAGGCGGCACTTCATCTGGGAGCTGGCCAAGCTCGTCCAAGGCGACTTCCCGTCCCTGGACCGCGCCACCCGGACCGAGGTGTGCGCCGGCATCGCGGAACTGGCCGACGCGTACTTCACCGACGCCCTGCGCGACTCCATGGACGTCCGGCGGCGGGTGCGGATCGCCCTCGCCCAGCGCGGCGCCGTGGACCTGCTGGTCCGCGCCATAGAGGACGAGTCGGAGCGCGGCGCCCCGCCGATGCTCCTGGAGGACGGCCGCGCGTACGTGCGCTACCCCGGCTTCCGCGACCCCGCCCTCGGCCTGCCCGACCGGCTGTTCGAGGTGATCGGCGAGGCCGTCGCCGGGCAGCTCGCCGGCGGCACCGGACTGGTCTCCGCCGCGTGGGAGCAGGACGGCGACGAGATGGCCGTCTCCCTCGCCGTCCGCGTCCCCGTCACCGGCGAGACCGGGTCCGCCACCGTCCGCCTCGCCGCCGGGGCCGTGCCGAAGAGCGCCGACGGGCCCGGCGGCCGGCGCGTCCCGGTGGGCACCGAACTGCCCCCGCCGCCGGCGGAGTCCCGCCGGGAGGAGGCGGCGGACGGCACCGGGACGGTGCTGCTGGCCCGCGTCCCGCTCCAGCCGGTCCGGGCCCGCCTCGGCGTCCGCGCCTACGTGGATGTGGCAGGCTCGACGTACGAGGTCCCCGTCAAGCCCCGGGGGGTGCCGCTGCCCCTGGCCCGGCGCTGGCGCGAGAAGGTCCCGTACCGGGTCTCCGCCACCGCCGACGCCAGGGGGCGGCTGGTCGTCACCACGGCCCCGCTGTGGGAGCCCCCGCCCGGCGCCGCCCTGGGACTGCGCCGCGTCCTGTCCCGTGTGAAGAGGAAACTGACCCGATGAACATCTGTGTAGTCGCGCTCGGCAAGATCGGTCTGCCGCTCGCCGTGCAGTTCGCCGACAAGGGCCACAAGGTCATCGGCGCCGACGTCAACGAGAAGGTCGTCGAGCTGGTCAACGCCGGCACCGAGCCCTTCCCCGGCGAGCACGAGCTGGACGTCAAGCTGAAGCAGGCCGTCGACGCCGGCCTGCTCACCGCCACCACCGACACCGCCGCCGCCGTCGCCCGGTCCGAGGCCGTCGTCGTGGTCGTCCCGCTGTTCGTGGACGCCGAGGGCACCCCCGACTTCGGCTGGATGGACTCCGCCACCCGGGCCATCGCCCAGGGCCTGAAGCCGGGCACCCTCGTCTCGTACGAGACGACCCTCCCCGTCGGCACCACCCGCACCCGCTGGGCACCGATGCTTCAGGAGGGCTCCGGCCTCACCGCCGGCGAGGACTTCCACCTGGTCTTCTCACCCGAGCGCGTCCTCACCGGCCGCGTCTTCTCCGACCTGCGCCGCTACCCCAAGCTCGTCGGCGGCATCGACGAGGCGTCCGCCCGGCGCGGCGTCGAGTTCTACGAGCAGGTCCTCGACTTCGACGAGCGCGCCGACCTGCCCCGGCCCAACGGCGTGTGGGACCTCGGCACCGCCGAGGCGTCCGAGCTCGCCAAGCTCGCCGAGACCACCTACCGCGACGTCAACATCGGCCTGGCGAACCAGTTCGCGCGCTTCGCCGACAAGAACGGCATCGACGTCAAGAAGGTCATCGAGGCCTGCAACTCGCAGCCCTACAGCCACATCCACCAGCCGGGCATCGCCGTCGGCGGCCACTGCATCCCGATCTATCCGCGGATGTACCTGTGGAACGACCCGGAGGCGACCGTCGTCCGCTCCGCGCGCGAGGCGAACGCCGCGATGCCGCAGTACGCCGTCGACCTGCTGGCCGCCGCCTACGGCGACCTGGAGGACGTCAACGTCCTCGTGCTGGGCGCCGCCTACCGCGGCGGCGTCAAGGAGACCGCCTTCTCCGGCGTCTTCGGGGTCGTCGAGGCCCTCAGGGCGCGCGGCGCCGTCCCGTACGTCTCCGACCCGATGTACACCGACGAGGAACTGGCCGCCCACGGCCTCACCCCGCACCGGGGCGAGAAGGTCACCGCGGCGGTCCTCCAGGCCGACCACGCCGAGTACCGCGACCTGGCGGCCTCGGACCTGCCGGACGTGAAGGTCCTCGTCGACGGGCGCCGCACCACCGACCCGGCCCGCTGGGAGGGCGTCCGCCGCGTCGTCATCGGCGGCTGAGCCCCCGGGCTCCGCAGCCGCCGACACCCAGGCCCTGTCCCGCCGCCCGGCGGGGCGGGGCCGACCTGCTGGAGGTTCCACGATGACCTGGATGATCACCGGAGGCGCCGGATACATCGGCGCGCACGTGGTGCGGGCGATGGCCGCGGCGGGGGAGCCCGTCGTCGTCGTCGACGACCTGACGACGGGGCGCGCCGACCGGCTGCCCGCCGGTGTCCCGCTGGCGGGCGGCACGGTCCTCGACCGGGACTTCCTCGACCGCGTCCTGCGCGAGCACGCCGTCACCGGCATCGTGCACATCGCGGCGAAGAAGCAGGTCGCCGAGTCGGTGGCGAAGCCGCTCCTCTACTACCGGCAGAACGTCGAGGGGCTGCGCGTCCTCCTCGACGCCGCGGTCGCGGCCGGCGTGGGCCGGTTCCTGTTCTCCTCGTCGGCCGCCGTGTACGGGACGCCCGACGTGGACCTGGTCACCGAGGAGACCCCGTGCGCGCCGATCAATCCCTACGGGGAGACGAAGCTGGCGGGGGAGTGGATGACCGGCGCGGTCGGCCGCGCCCACGGCATGGCGACCGCCGCGCTGCGCTACTTCAACGTGGCCGGCGCGGCCGTGCCCGAACTGGCCGACGGCGGCGTGTGCAACCTGGTGCCGATGGTCTTCGAGCGGCTCACGGCCGGCCGGGCGCCGCTGGTGTTCGGCGACGACTACCCCACGCCGGACGGGACGTGCGTCCGCGACTACATCCACGTCGAGGACATCGCCTCCGCGCACCTGGCGGCGGCCCGGCGGCTCGTGGAGGACCCGCGGGCCGGGCTCGTGCTCAACGTGGGCCGCGGCGAGGGCGTCTCCGTACGGGAGATGGTCCGGGTGATCCAGGAGGTCACCGGGATCGCGGACACCGCGCCCGAGACCGGACCGCGGCGCCCGGGCGACCCGGCCCGGGTGGTCGCCTCGGCGGACCTGATCCGCGAGGAACTGGGCTGGACGGCCCGCCGCGGCGTCCGCGAGATGGTCGAGTCGGCCTGGCGCGGCTGGCGCCTGGACCACCCGGCCCCGGACCGCCCCGCCTGAGCCGCGCCCGGCCGGTGCGGGCGGGCACCCCCGGGAGGCCCCGGTGGAGCACCCGCCCGCCCCCGCTCAGGAGGCGGCCCGCTCCCAGGCGCCCAGGGTCAGGCCCGGCCCGGACTTTTGGCGGGCGATCCACAGCGCGCCGTCCGCCCCGACGACGGCCATCACGACCCGCCCGGCCCCGTCCACCGCCAGCGACGGGGCCCCCGGGCAGGGACCGCCGGTGAGCGTCCAGGTCGCCCCCGCGCCCTCGTCCCGCGTGGGGTACACCGCCAGCGCCGCCCGCCCCGTCGCCTCGTCCCGGTGCGCGAGGACCGTGTGGTCGCGGCCGTCCACGACGGTCCGCAGCGCCGCCACCGGCCCCGTGCCGGTCCCGTCCCCGAGCCGCGCCCCCTCCGGCAGCGACGGCCGCCAGGCCCGCACCGTGCGGTCCCCGGGGTCGTGCCAGAAGTGCGTCGGCCCCTCCTCCGTGCCCGCCCCCGCGACGCCCAGCGAGTCGGGCTCCGCCCGCAGCGGCACGTCGTCACCGCGCACGAACGGGGCCCCGGGCTTCTCCCGCTCCCACCGCAGCAGCCCCTCCGCCGTCGGCGCCAGCACCTCCACGCGGCCGTCCGCGGCGAGCGACGCCGACACCGTGCCCCGCACACCGCTGCCCTTCAGGTCCGCCCAGGCACCCCAGGCGCCCGTCCTGGCCTGGCTGCGGGCGCACACGCCGCCGCCCGCGTTGCGGACGAAGACGTTGAGGGAGCCCTCCGCGTCGACGACGGCCGTCGGGAGGCCCGTCAGCTCGGCGAGCGACGGGTCGTTCGGGTAGGGCGTGCCCAGGGGCCGCCACTCCCGCACCGGGCGGCCGGTCTGGTACTGCAGGGCGTACACGACGTCCGTACCGGTCCGCCCGTCCGCCGGCCGCCCGCGCCGCAGCCCCACCAGGTGGACGTACCCGTCCTCGCCCTGGGCCACGGCCAGGTACGGCAGCACGCCGGGCGCCGGGATCAGCTCCGGCCCCGTCCAGGCCGGGCCGCCGGGGCGGGTCTCCGTCCAGCGCAGCACCCCGCCGTCGCCGGGCGCGTACGCGGTGAGCCGGCCGTCCTTGCCGCGGACCAGCCAGCCGGTGGACGCCGGAACCGACGGGTCCAGGACCGGGAGGGGCGCCTCCTCGGCCGGCACGGGCCGGTCGGCCCGGCGTTTGGCTTTCCGCGTGAACAAGACCGCCATGACTGACGTCGACCTTTCCCTGTACCTGTACCGCGGGCGAGTGACCCTCCTCCGCAGGCGCGCGACCCTAGCATCTCGCACCCGCCCGCCCCCGGGCCGCCGCCGAGACCCGGTCACGGAGCACCGTCCCGCGGGCATACGATGGCGGTGCCCCTCATCGGCCCGATCCAGAATGAAGAGTGCGCAGTGAAAGTCATCAGCATCGTCGGCGCCCGTCCCCAACTGGTGAAGCTCGCGCCCATCGCGGCCGCGTTCGCGGAGACGGAGCACGAGCACTTCATTGTGCACACCGGGCAGCACTACGACGCCGACCTCTCGGACGTCTTCTTCCAGGGCCTCGGCATCCCCGACCCGGACGTCCACCTCGGTGCCGGTTCCGGCAGCCACGGCGTGCAGACCGGCTCCGTGCTCTCCGCGCTCGACCCGGTCCTGGAGCGGGAGAAGCCCGACTGGGTCCTCGTCTACGGCGACACGAACTCCACCATCGCCGGCGCCCTGTCCGCGGTGAAGATGCACCTGCCCGTCGCGCACCTGGAGGCGGGCCTGCGCTCCTTCAACCGGCGCATGCCGGAGGAGCACAACCGCGTCCTCACCGACCACTGCGCCGACGTGCTCCTCGCCCCGACCGAGGAGGCCATGCGCCACCTCGCCGACGAGGGCCTGAAGGACCGCGCCGTCCTCGCCGGCGACGTCATGGTCGACATCTGCCTGCGCATCCGCGACGCCGTCCTCGCCGGCGAGCACCCCGCCCCGGCCCTGCCCGAGGGCATCGACCCGTCGCAGCCCTTCCTGCTGGCCACGATCCACCGGCCGGACAACACCGACGACCCCGAGCGCCTCGCCGCGGTCGTCGACTCGCTGGCCGCGCTGCCGCTGCCGGTCGCGCTGCTCGCCCACCCGCGCCTGGTCGCCCGCGCCGGGCAGCACGGCGTCGACCTGGCGAAGGGCTCCGTCCGCGTCGGCCGCCCCCTGCCGTACGCCGGTCTCGTCGCCGCCGTACTGGCCTCCGCCGGCGTCGTCACCGACTCCGGCGGCCTGCAGAAGGAGGCGTTCCTGCTGGAGCGCGTCACCACCACCATCCGCCCGGAGACGGAGTGGGTCGAGACCGTCGAGAGCGGCTGGAACGTCCTCGTCCCCGACCCGCACGCGCTCCCCGCGGACGAGTGGGCCGCCACGGTCACCCGCGCCGTGCCCACCGCCGACAAGGGCACCCCGTACGGCGACGGGCGCGCCGCGCACAACGTCGTCCGCATCCTCGAGGAATGGCAGAGCACCGTCCGCAGCGACGGCTGACCGACCGCCCGCCGACCACCCCCGCACCCCGTCCCCGAGGCCGGGGTGCGGGCCGTCCCGGCCACCGGGCCGGGCCGGCGGCCGGTGATAAAGTGGCGCGTCGCCGCGCAATCTCGTAAGGAAGTCGACATGAAGCAGGCAGCATCGAGGGATGCAGCCGTGGTCACGCCGTGGTATCCGACACGGGAGTTGCCTTTCCGGGGATCGTTCGTCCAGGCCATGGTGGCGGCCACCGCGCCCGGCTGCGACAGCTTCACCGTCTACCACTGCGACCCCTGGGTGGCCCCCATGGACGCGGCGGCGACGAAGGCGGTCGAGGCGGCCAACGCCAAGGTGATGGCCCGGGCCGCGCACCGCGCCCCCACCGCCGGCGGCGCCGACCTGATCTCCTTCCCCGTCACCACCCCGCGCGGCCAGGACTACGGCGCCCAGGCCCGCAACCACGAGCGCCAGCTCCGCAACCTCCTCGGCGGCGAGCCGATCGACGCGGACGTCGTGCACGCCCACGTCGGACTGCCCAGTGGCTGGGCCGCCCTGAGGAACGCCCGCCCCGGCGCCAGGGTCTTCGTGACCGAGCACGCGTCGTTCCTGGAGCGGGTCTTCCAGGACCCCGAGGCCGTCGAGCTGTACGACGAGCTGCTGCACGGCGTCACCGGCTTCCTCGTCGTCGGCGACAAGGTCACCGAGGTGCTGGAGCGCCGGTTCCCGCACCACGCCGACAGGATCCTGCGCATCCCCAACCCGATCTCCTTCGACGAGCCGCGCCCCGAGCCGGTGAAGGACCTGCGCAAGTGGCTCTACCTGGGCAGCGTGACCGAACTCAAGGGCGTGAAGTGGCTCGTCGAGGCGTTCGCCCGGTGCCACGCCGAGGACCCGTCGCTCACCCTCACCCTCGTCGGCGAGGGCCCGCTGCGCGGCCCGCTCACCGAGCGCGTC
This sequence comes from Streptomyces somaliensis DSM 40738, assembly GCA_012396115.1. Classification (GTDB taxonomy): domain Bacteria; phylum Actinomycetota; class Actinomycetes; order Streptomycetales; family Streptomycetaceae; genus Streptomyces; species Streptomyces somaliensis. Next base: position 10,259 of record JAAXOU010000100.1, read on the forward strand.
GCCGAACTGGGCCTGGGCGACGCGGTGGAGCTGCCCGGCTCCATCCCGCACGAGCGGGCGCTGGAGCTGATGCGCGACCACGACCTGCTGGTCCACCCCAGCCGGTACGAGACGTTCGGCATGACCATCGTCGAGGGCGTCGCCGCCGGCATGCCGGTCCTCGCGACCCGCTGCGGCGGACCCGAGAAGACCCTCGCCGGCATCGAGGACGCCGCGGGCGAACTCGTCGACGTGGAGGAGAACGCGGAGTCGATCGTCGAGGGGTACCGGCGCCTGCGCGCCCGCTTCCTCGACGGTGGGCTGGACCTCGCACGCGCCCAGTCGAAGCTCGCCGCCGACTACGGCTACGAGGCCGTGGCCCAGGCGCACTACCGGCTCTGGTTCCCCGACTCCCCGTGATGGAGTGACATGCAGGTTCTGTTCCTGGCCCTCGGCGCCTCGCGCAAGCGGGCCGTGGTCGAAGAGTCCGCCGCCGTCGCCGCGGCCGGCGGCCGGGCGGTCGTGCTGGTCGGCCAGAGGCAGCCGTGGGCGGCCGAGGCGTTCGCCCCCGGCGTGCGGCTGATGACCCTCGACGAGCTGGAGGCCGGGCACCTGCCGCGCCGGCTCGAACGGGCGGTGCTCTACCAGGCGCCGCGCCGCGTCGCCGGGGCGGTCGGCCGCGGCCCCCTGAGCGCGAAGACCCGGAGGGCCCTCAAGGCGTACGAGAAGCGGGTCGCCGGCCGCGTGCACCGCCGCGTGTTCACGCCGCTGCACCGCAGGGTGTGGCCGACGGCCACGGCCCGGCTGGTCCTGCGCCGCTGCTTCGGCCGGCGGGGCGGCCCCGACCTCGTCGTCGTCGCCGACGCCCTGTCCACGCGGACCGCCGCCGAACTGATGGACGCCTGGGAGCGCGAGGGCCTGGGAACCCCGCGCATGGCCTACAGCGTCGACTCCGTCGTACCGCCGATCGTCGCCCGGACGACCCCGCAGCCCTCAGCCGCTCGCTGAACCAACCGAGGAAGACTGATGAAGAACCGTAGCGAACGGCGCCCCCGTGTGCTCTACCTGGCGTTCTACTTCCCCCCGTCGCGGGCGAGCGGCGTCTACCGCGCCCGGGCGACCGCCAACCATCTGGTGGAGAAGGGCTGGGACGTCACGGTCTGCGCCGCCCCGCTCGACTTCCTCTACAACGTGATCGGCTCCGTCGACGAGGAGCTGTCGAAGACCGTCGACCCGCGCATCCGCGTGGAGCGGCCGTCGCTCAACCAGTACACCTGGCAGCAGGACCTGCGCGACTACAGCTGGCTGCGCCGCAGCTTCCCGCTGATGGCCAAGCGGGTCTACCAGTTCAGCCAGACGAAGCTGTTCCCCGAGCGGTACTCGTCCTGGGCGTGGGCGTCGGTCACCCGGGCACTGAAGCTGCACGCCAAGCAGCGTTTCGACGTGGTCGTCGCCACCGGCAACCCGTTCGCCTCGTTCGGCGCCGCCTGGCTGTTCAACAAGCTCACCGGCGTCCCGTACGTCATGGACTACCGCGACTCGTGGACGCTGGACCTCTTCCACGACGAGCCGGCGTTCCCCGAGGGACACATCGCCTGGGCGTGGGAGAAGCGCATGCTCGGCAAGGCGTCGGCGGCCGTCTTCGTCAACGAGGCGCTGCGCGGCTGGCACGCCGAGCGCTACCCGGAGGTCGCCGACCGCATGATGGTCGTCCCCAACGGGTGGGACGCCGACGTGCTGCCGAAGACCGCCGAGGAGCCGTCCGAGGAATCGTCCGGGGAGCGTCCCGACGAGGAGGCCCCGGCCGATGAACGGCTCGCGCCGCTGAAGTTCGCCTACCTCGGCACGCTCACCGCGAAGCAGCCGGTGGAGGAGATGGCCGAAGCGTTCAAGATCGCCCGCCGCCACCCGGACCTGGCCGGCGCGGAGCTGCAGATCCACGGCCACCTCGGCTTCTTCAAGAACAGCCCCGGCACCCTGAAGGCCCGCCTCGGCCTCCAGGACGGCCCGCGCCCCGAGGGCGTGGAGGACACCGGCCTGCGCTACTGCGGGCCGGTCTCCAAGACCGAGGTCGGCCGGGTGTACGAGGAGGCCGACGTCCTGGTCTTCCTCGCGGGCGGCGGCAGGTACGTCACCTCCGGCAAGATCTTCGAGTACATGGCCTTCGGGCACCCGATCGTCTCCGTGCACCAGCCCGGCATCGCCGCGCAGGACGTGCTCGACGGGTACCCGCTGTGGTTCAACGCCGACAGCCTCGACGTCGAGGCGCTGGCGGCGTCGATGGTCGCCGCGGGCAAGGCGGCCCGCGACCTGACGCCCGAGCAGCGCGAGGCGGCGCGGCGGCACGCCGACACGTACACGCGTGAGGCGACGCTCATCCCGTTCGAGCGGCGGCTGCGGGAGATCGTCGGCGGCCGCTGACGGCCCCGCGCCGCACCGAAGAGGCCCGGCCGGGTTCCCCCGGCCGAGCCTCTTCGGTGCGCCCCGCTCAGCGGGCCGTCACTCGGGGTCGTACGCGGTGCGGTCCAGGCTCGCCGTCACCTTCAGGTGCGGGTGGGACTTGGCCCACTTCCAGCCCGTCACCGTCGAGTTGATGTCGCTGACGAACACGGTGTCCACCAGGTCCAGGCGCAGCTCCGGGAGCACCCGCCGCTTGGCGATGCGGGCGAACAGCTGCGGCCTGACCTCCTTGTAGCCGCGGTTGAAGACCTTCTTGTGGAAGGCGTTGGCGACCTTCGTGTGGGCCCGCTGCACGGTCGCGACGGCCAGCTCCGGGCCGATCGCCTCGCGGTTCCTCGCGGCGAGCCGCCGCGCCCGCCGCAGCACGGCGCGGGGCGCGCGGTAGACGAGGAACCGCTCGGCGCGCGGGATGCGCAGCTTCTGCTCGGCGTCCCCGATGCTCACCACGGGCACGCCCGGGTCGAGGTCCAGGGACTCCCACAGGTCCGGCGACTGGGCGGTGACGAGGGTGACCTCGACGCCCTTCCCGACGAGGTGGTTGGCGAAGTCGACGATCCGCCGCGGCTTGGCCGGCGTCAGCGCCAGCACGACGGCGCGCCCGACGGGCCCGTCCGGCCGGTGCCCGGGCGCCGCCTC
>JAAXOU010000101.1 GCA_012396115.1 Streptomyces somaliensis DSM 40738
GCCCCGCCCGGGCCGGAGGCGCCCCCCTCCGGCCCGCGCAGACCCCCGGGCGGGGGGAGGCACCGCGCCCCGGGCGGCGCGACGGCGTTCCGGCCGGTGCCGTTGCAGCAGGCGCCCCTCACGGGACGTGCGGCGCCCCGTTAAACTCACCGGTCGCAGCAGAACAGCGATCATTACGGGGTGACCTCACCACATGTCTGAAGCCAGCACCGACACGACCCAGGCGACGCGGGCGCACGGGGAGGCCGGCGGCTCCGGAAAGCACCGCGGGGGCCCGGCGCCGTCGGAGGACGCGTCGGTACGGCCGCACGGCCGCCACCGCAGGGAGCCCGGTGAGGGCGGCGTGGCGTAACGCCCGCCGCCCCAGGACCGGAAGAGGAGGGCCGCCCCGGGGTTCCGGGGCGGCCCTCGGCGTTCCCCGGGGTCCCCGGACCGGGGCGCCGGACCCACGGGGCCGCCGGGCTCGCGCGGGTGAGGGGCCCGGGCGCCGGTCGGTCCGGCGCGCACACCAGGTACTCGTGCACCGCCTCCGTCGCGAACCCGGCCCCGTGCGGGACGGGCGCCACCTCGGGGGCGGCGTCCGGCGCGAACTCCAGTCGGGGCGTGAGCCCGCGCTCCCGGAAGGCCGCGACGAGCGCGGCGACGTCGTGGGCCGTGGGGCGCGCGCCGGGCAGCGGGGCGGCGTGGTCGAGGCACGGGCTGGTGGTGCCCGGGTCGACGCCGACGACGAAGCCCCCGGTCTCGACGGACTCGGGGCGGCGGCGGAGGTGGGGCGACGGCGAAGTCCCGGACGTCGGCGTCCACGGCGGGGTGACCCCACACAGGGGTGCCGGTGAACCGGTGCGCGCGGGTGCGCGTCACCGCGGCGCGGGGCCGCCGCGGGGGTGGCGGTCGGTGCCGGCGGCGGCCGCCGGTGAACGCCGCGATCACGGGCCCCGGTCCCTCGGGTCCCCGGTCCCCCGGTGCGAGGGCGCGTGCGGTGCCGGACCGGGTCACCCCGGCACGGTCGGGGTGGCGGTGCGAGGCCTTTTCCCCCGGGTGCCGTCCCGGGGCAGCCAGAGGAGCATCAGCACGGCCGCCGCGAGGAGGACGCCCGTGCCGGTGCGGAAGGCGAGGGCGTACCCGGCGGTGAGGGCCTGCGGGGTGGCGGCCCCCGCCGCGCCGGAGGCGGCGACGGTCGACAGGACGGCCAGGCCCACCGCGCCGCCCATGGTGCGGGAGGTGTTGACCAGGCCCGACACGAGGCCCGCGTCGCCCGGCGCGGCGCCCGACGTGGCCATCGCGGCGAGCGGCGTGAGGACCAGCCCGGCGCCCGTCATCATCACGACGCCGGGCCCCAGGAGGTCCGTGGCGTACGTGCCGTCCGCATCCATCAGCGACTGCCAGGCGAAGCCCGCCGCGGTGGTCAGCGCGCCGCCCACCGCGAGGTTCCGCGCACCGGCCCGGGGTATCAGGCGCGGTGCCAGCCCGGCACCGGCGACGATCCCGACCGAACTGGGCACCAGGGCGAGCCCGGCCTCCAGCGGACCGTAGCCGAGGACGCCCTGTGCGTACACCGTCAGGAAGAACCAGGAGGCGAACGTCGCCGAGCCGATGACGAACAGCGCGGCGTTCGCCGCCGACACCGCCCGCACCCGGAACAGCTTGAGCGGCACGAGCGGTTCGCGGGTACGGGACTCCACCGCCGTGAACGCGGCCAGCAGCGCCGCCCCGCCGAGCAGCGGGACCAGCGTCCGGGCCTCCGTCCAGCCCGCCCGTTCGGTCTGCACCACCCCGTACGCGAACGCGGCGAGCCCGGTGGTCACGAGGAGCGCGCCCGGCAGGTCCAGGCGGCGTCCGGCGCCCGTACGGGACTCCCTCACCCACACGGCGCCGGCGACCAGCACGAGGACGCCGACCGGGACGTTGACGAGCAGGACCCAGCGCCAGCCCAGCAGGTCCGTGAGGAGGCCGCCGACGAGGCCGCCCGCCGCGCCGCCGCCCGCGCCGACCGCCGACCAGGTGCTGATGGCCCGTGTCCGGGCGGGCCCCTCGGGCGCGGCGCCGGTGACGATGGTCAGCGTCGCCGGGGACAGCACGGCCGCGCCCAGCCCCTGCACGACGCGCGCGGCGAGCAGCTGCCATCCCTCCCCGGCCAGTCCGCCCGCGGCGGACGCGGCGGTGAACACCGCCAGGCCCAGCAGGAACATCCGCTTCCGCCCGAACAGGTCGGCGGCCCTCCCGCCGAGCAGCATGAACCCGGAGAAGGCTATGGAGTACGCGTTCACCACCCACTGCAGCGCCGTCGCGGACAGGTGGAGGTCGGCACGCATCGACGGCAGGGCGACGTTCACCACGGACACGTCGAGCACGACGAGGAACGTACCGGCGCAGGCGGTGAGGACCACCGCCCGGGGGTGACCGGGCGGTTCGGGCCGGACGGCGGGGGAAGCGGGTGCGCCGGTACGGGACTTGGCCATGGCCGTCATGGTCGCACCCGGGTGCCGCCCCGTACATTCCCGGTCCCGCCGCACGGACGCGGGACGCCGGTCCGTCGGCCGCCCGGCTCCGGCTGTCGGCCGCCCGGCTCCGGCTCCACCGGCCCCACCTCCGCGGGGCCGCACCCCAACTGGTCCGCCCCGGCGGCGACGTGGGCGCCGGGCACCTCCCGGACGAGGGGGAAGCCGCCCCCCGCGCTCTCGAACTGCTCCACGAGGGCCACCACGTCACGTCACGACGTGGTGGTCCGCCGGTTCCGTCCGGCACCCCCGGCTCGTGCGCTCCACCGAGCGGGTCCGGTACCGGTCGCCGCGGACGTCCCGGTCCTCCCGGTGGCCGGTGCCCCGGGGCTCCGGGGCTCCGGGGCTCCGGGGCTCCGGGGCTCCGGGGCTCCGGGGCTCCGGGGCTCCGGGGCTCCGGGGCTCCGGGGCTCCGGGGCTCCGGGAAGCGCACGCCCGGCACCCCGCACGAGCGGTCGGGCGACGGCGGGGGGGGTTCCGCCGGCCCGGTTCGCCGATCGGCGGGGTGGGGGCGAGCGGCTCGGCGAGGGCGCGGCCCGCCGTCCGCACCGCCGTGTCGGCGGCGCCCACCAGCACGTCCACGGACGCGCGTACGGACCCTTTCGCGTTCACCGCGTCGAGGGTGACCGCCGTGGGCCGCTTATGACCGTCATCGTGCCGTCCCCTCTTTCGAGCGCGCCGATCCCACTCGGCGGGGCGGGGCCGCCGGGGCGGGGAGGGGTGGGGGACGATGGCTTCTCACCAGCCCGTACGAACCGGAGGATCCCGCACCATGAGCGCCGCACCCACGCCGCAGCCCCCGCAGCGGAGCCCGGAGCCGCCGAGGCCGTCGCCGGAGGTGCTCGCCGCGTTCGAGGCGGCCAAGGGGTTCATGCCCGTGCGGGAGGGACTGGCGCTGTACGCGGCGGCCGTCGAGGCGGGACGGCTCGGGCTCCCGCTGCTGGAGGTCGGCACGTACTGCGGGCGCTCCACGATCCTGCTGGCCGACGCGGCGCGGGCGGCCGGCACCGTCGCCGTCACGGTCGACCACCACCGGGGCAGCGAGGAGCAGCAACCGGGCTGGGAGTACCACGACCCGTCCGTCGTGGACCCCGAGGTGGGGCTGATGGACACTCTGCCGACGTTCCGGCGCACCCTGCACGCCGCCGGGCTGGAGGAGCACGTCATCGCCGTGGTCGGCCGGTCGCCGCAGGTGGCCCGGGTGTGGGCGGGGCGGGTGGGGCTGGTCTTCGTCGACGGGGGCCACACCGACGAGCACGCCGCGAACGACTACGAGGGGTGGGCGCCGCGCGTCGCGGAGGGCGGGCTGCTCGTCATCCACGACGTGTTCCCCGACCCGGCGGACGGCGGGCAGGCGCCGTACCGGATCTACCGGCGGGCGCTGGAGTCGGGGCTGTTCGCGGAGGTGTCCGCGACGGACTCGCTGCGGGTGCTGCGCCGGACGGCTCCCGCGGCCCGGACCGGGACACCCGGCACCGCTCGGGGCCTGTCCCGTCCGATCACCTGACCGCGACCTGGAAGACCGTCCGCGAACGCCGTCGGCGGCAGTGGTCCGCCGCTGGCACCGGGAACGCCTGCTCCAGCCGGTCCGTTCCGGGGCCTGCTCCAGCCGGGCCGGGTCGGCGCGGCAGGCGGGACCGGTTGTCCAACTACTGCAGGAGATCCGAGAGGTGGTCCACAGCGGCAGCGCCAACTTGCTGGTCCGCTACCTCGACCAGGGTCGCGCCGGAGGCGACCGCCCCGTCACAGCCCGCCGTCCCCGGAGCCCGAGTCCGACAATCGGTTTGAGTCTCCACCGACTGGAGGGTTGAGGGTTGTCCCCGTGAGCGACGAAACGGAGCTGTTCACCATCGGTGAGCTCGCCCGCCGCACCGGCCTGCCGGTGCGCACGATCCGCTTCTGGTCCGACTGCGGCGTCCTCGCGCCGGCCGGGCGGTCGGCGGGCGGTTACCGGCTGTACGACCAGGCGGCGGCCGTCCGCCTCGACCTGGTGCGGACCCTGCGCGAGCTGGGTCTCGACCTGGACACCGTACGCCGGGTGCTGCGCGGCCAGACCACCGTGCGGGACGTGGCCGGGACACATCTGCGTGCCGTGGAGGCGGAGATCCGCACACTGCAGGTGCGGCGCGCGGTGCTGCGTCGCGTCGCTCGTCAAGGGAGTACGACCAAGGAGATGAGACTGTTGCACGAACTGGCCCGGATGACCGCCGAGGAGCGGCAGCGCATCCTCGACGACTACGTACGGGAGACCTTCGAGAGTACCGGCGCCGACGGGCCGGGTGCCCATATCGCCCAGGCCATGCGGACGTTGCCCGCGAACCTCCCGGACGACCCGACGCCCGAGCAGGAGGATGCGTGGGTGGAACTGGTCGGCCTGCTGGGTGACGAGGAGTTCCGACGGCGCACCCGCGAGATGGCGGTGGCCGGCGCGCGGTCGGCGGGCGAGCCGCCGGCGTTGGACCCGCAACGGGTCGGCGAGCACGCCGCGCCGGCCGTCCGGGACGGCGTGTCCCCGGAGTCCCCCGAGGGTGCGGCGATCCTGAACCGCATCGTCGGCCGGGAGATGCCGTCCGCCGACCGGCTGCGGCTGGCCGACACGCTGGACACCTTCACCGATCGCCGGGTCGAGCGGTACTGGCAGCTGCTGGGCGTCCTCAACGGCCGCCCGCCGGTGCCCCCGCAGGTCCCGGCCATGGAGTGGACGATCGCCGCCCTGCGGGCCCACGCCTGACACCTCCCGCCCCGAACCCGGTGTACCCGCCGCCCCCGTGAAACGCGCAGGTCAGCGGGGCGGGCCGGGGCGGAAGTCCGCGCCCGCCACCCGCCAGGGGTGGCGGGCGCTCGGGGCGGGCCGCACGGCTGGACGGGGCACACCAGTCGATCTGCCCATGCCGAACGATCCGGTCACCGACTGATGCGCTTACGTTTCCGGTGCGGCGTTTCCCCTCTTCGTCACCCGGGTGACGAAGCATGCGTCAGCCGTACGCGCCTGGGGTGCCGGTACCGCCGCCGCTGCCGTGGTCGCCGACCCGGTCGGCGCGGTGGTCGCCGCCGCCTCGCCCTCCCCGTCCGGCACAGGCCGGCGACCGTCACCCCGGCGGCCGACCGGATCGCCGCCGTGCCCGGCACCCCGAACGTGTTCGCACCCCGAACGTGTTCTGCCAGAGAGCTGGTGTGACGGCGTTCGTGGTGCGCCGGTTCACCGACCGCGGGCTGCTGGTCGACCTGAGCGCGAACCCGGACGGGACGCTCCACCACCCCGGACAAGTCGACGGGGTCTGCCAGCGTGCGGACCTGGCCGGGTTCGTCGCCTCGGACACTCCCCCGGTGCCGAGCAACCGGTCGGCCCTCCGGGCCGGGGACGGACGTCGTGGTGCGATCGGAACCGGGCTGTTCCGCTGTTTCCTCCGGTCCCCGAGTTCGGCCCCGGTCGTCGGCGGGGGTGAGCGGCACCGGTCAGCGCCCGGATGGCATCTCGCGTACGGTGGCGTAGATCACGGTCCACGCACCTGCCGGCATCGGTGTCCGTGTGACCACCGGTGACGAACCGGTCTGCTCGGGACTCGCCACCCGGTTCGCGCCCACGGGTTTCGAACCCCTGATGCCTGCTGGGACAGACCGGAATCTTGTCGTCGCCGTTTCGCGGGGACTGAGCTGCCCCGCCCAGGCCGCCCTCGACCGGCTCGTTCATGTCAAAGCAGAAACGGATCCTCCGGGCTCGTCCCCCTCAGCCCGACCGAACCCAAACGACTGGTCCACCGCCTCGCCCACCGCCGAGCGGCCTCGATCGACCACATCCCGCACTGGTCGAACTGGTGCCGCCGACGACAACACCGAGCCCGCGCCAACCACCACGAACAGCGCGGCCGCACACCGTCCGAAACCGATGAACCATCACGACAAGGACCGTTGCGGTACTAGAGCCTGTTGTGAAAGTGATCGGCCTCGCTGTCTGACGGCTCACAGTCCACGGATGGCTTCGGCCAGGTCAGGGCCATAGGAAGCCCAGCAGATCACAGACCCATCGGGACCGATCTGTCCTATGAACCACTCGTCACCGGCTCTTGCAAGGCACAGGTCGTGGAAGGAGAGGATGAGGTCAGGCTGGAGGACGTCGTAGTCGGCGGAGCCGTACTGCTCGACAACGACGAGTCGTTCAAGGGAGAGCAGCTCCGCTTCGACGTCGCCCGATGCGCGGCGGACCCGCTCGATTGTCCAGCCGTCGGGGAGATCTGCGTTCACGGTCGCATGGTCGCAGCCGATGGTGTCTCACAGCCACTCGTTTATCGCTGCAACCAGCACGGTTGCGTGATAGCGGACGGCGAGTTTGTCATATCTCGTGGCGACCGCGCGGTGGCGCTTGAGCCGGTTGATCCCGCACTCGACCGCATGCCGCTGCTTGTAGTCCTCCCGGTCAAATTGGGCGGGCGACCACCGCGGGAACCGAGCTTCTGACGGTTGCGGATCTGGTCGGCCTTCTCCGGGATGGTGCACTTCACGCCGCGTCGTCGCAGGTAGGCGCGGTTCGCACGGGACCCGTACGCCTTATCTGCGCGGGCCCTGTCCGGTTTCGTGCGAGGCCGACCTGGGCCGATGCGGGGCACCCGTATGCTGTCCAGGACCGGCTGGAACTGGGGGCTGTCATGGCGCTGGCCGACGGTGACGAGCAGGGATAGCGGCTTCTGTCCCTGTTCGACCGCCAGGTGCAGCTTGGTGGTCAGCCCGCTGCGCGAGCGCCCGAGGCCGTGGTCGTCCGGCTCAATGCCGACGCCTCCGGGAGGCTCCTTCTGGAGATCCCCTTTTTTACGCGCCCCGGCGGCGTGCTGATGGGCGCGGGCGATGGTGGAGTCCACGCTCACGTCCCACGTGATTAGGCCCTTCACGTCGGCCTCGGCCTGAAGTTGCTCGAAGATCCGCTTCCAGGTGCCGTCACGCTGCCACCGCCGGAACAGGTCGTAGGCCCGCTCCTATGGCCCGTAGCGCTCCGGGAGGTCACGCCACGACGAGCCGGTTCGGGTCCACCACCGTATGCCGTCGATCAGCTGCCGACGGCTCCAGGTGCGCGGGCGGCCCGGCTTCTCGCCTGCCGGCAGCAGTGGTTCCAGTCGCCCCCACTGGCCATTCGTCAGATCATCACGTCCCACGGGCTGTGATCATCTACGACCTTGATCCACTTTCACAACAGGCCCTAGCTTGATCTTTAACCCGTGGCCTCGAACGGTGCGTCGTACTTGATCACTCGGTGCGGTAACCGGCGGACCTGGAAGCGGCCTTCGGCTGAACATGTGCTCCGACCAAGGAACACACATTCAGCGCGAAGGCCGTGAGGATGAGTCTGCCGCACCGCGATGCCCGGCCGAAGGCATCGGCGCAACTGTCACGCTTCCGGGACGAGTTCTACTCCTGCCTGACCGCTCGTTCGGATGCGTTGTTCGAGCTGGCGGACGCGGTGCTGTGCGGTGACGGGCCGGTGCGGTCGCTGGCCGAGCTGTCGCTGGTGGGGGAATGCCGCCGCGGTCACGGAGGGATCTATGCCGCGCTCGCCCAAGGCCGCGTCGACGCAAACCGGCTACGACGGGCTCTGGCCGCCGTCCCGCTGCCGCGGGCGGCGGACGGCCGGCTGGTGCTGGCCGTCGATGTCACCTGCTGGCTGCGGCCTGACGCCCACACCTCGCCGGAACGGCTCCTGTGCCACACCTACGGCCGGGGCAAGAACCAGCACATCCCGGTCCCCGGCTGGCCCTACTCCATCGTCTGCGCGCTCGAGCCCGGTAGCAGCTCGTGGACCGCGCCGCTGGACGCGCTGAGACTGGCGCCGGGGAACGACACCGCGACGGTGACCGCCCGACAGTTGCGCGAGCTGGTCGAGCGGCTGATCGGTGTCGGGCAGTGGCAGGCGGGCGATCCGGACATCCTGATCATCGCGGACGCCGGATACGACGCCCCGCGCCTGGCCTTTCTCCTGAACGACCTGCCGGTGCAGGTGCTGGCCCGGATGCGTTCGGACCGTGTTCTTCGCCGTCCCGCACCTGACCGCCGGCCCCACACCCGGGGCCGGCCGCCCCGGCACGGAGGCGAGTTCGTCTTCGGGCAGCCCGACACCTGGGGCGCCCCGGACACCGAGACCGTCACCCAGACGCGTCTCTACGGCACCGCCATCGCCAGGTCGTGGGACCGCCTGCACCCCAGGCTCACCCATCGTTCCTCCTGGGCTGTAGCCGACGGCATCCTGCCGGTTATCGAGGGCACGGCGATCCGCCTGGAGATCGAGCACCTACCCAGCGGCGCGACGCCGGAGCCGGTCTGGCTGTGGTGGTCGGGCACCGGCGCCGACACCGCAGACACCGACCGTCTCTGGCAGGCATACCTGCGACGCTTCGACATCGAGCACACCTTCCGCCTGTTCAAACAGACCCTCGGCTGGACCTCCCCGAAGATCCGCACTCCCCAGGCGGCGGACCGCTGGACCTGGCTCGTCCTCGCCACCTACACCCAACTCCGTCTCGCCCGGCCGCTGGCGGCCGACCGGCGCCGTCCCTGGGAGAAGCCGCTGCCGGCGGACAGACTCACCCCCGCCCGTGTCCGCCGCGACTTCCGGCACATCCGCCCGACCACGGCCTGCCCGGCCCAGGCACCGAAACCCTCCCGCCCCGGCCCCGGACGACCACCAGGCCGACAGAACACCAGACTCACTCCACGCCACGACGTCCACACACCTCACGGAACACAGTGGAAGACACCAAGACCGAAGAAACCGACCACCTCACGACCCCGTCGCACAGGTTAAAGATCAAGCTAGGCTCGGCCGCGTGTACGACGACGACGCGCGGAAGCGCACCCGCCTCCGGAGGGCCGCCCTCACGGCCGTCGTTCCGCTCGCCGCGGCCGCCCTGCTCGCCGGGGGGCGGGCCGTGACGGGGGCGGTGTCCGGCGGGCCGCCGGAGGCCGGCCGGGCCCCCGGCGGCCGGGGGGACGGCGCGCCCGCCCCGACCGGCGCACCCGCCCCGAGCGGTACCTCCGTGTCCGCGCCGTTGGCGGGCCGGGTGGTGGTGATCGACCCGGGTCACAATCCGGGGAACTTTCGGCACCCTTCGGAGATCGCCGAGGAGGTGGACATCGGGACCAACCGCAAGGAGTGCGACACCACCGGCACCTCCACCCAGGACGGTTACACCGAGGCGTCCTTCACCCTCGACGTCTCCCACCGCCTCCGCACCATCCTGCGACGCCTCGGCGCCACCGTGGAGTTGACGCACGACGCCGGCCGGCCCTACGGCCCGTGCATCGACCAACGGGCCCGCATCGGCAACGAGGCGAACGGCGGCAGGGGCGCCGACGCCGTCGTCTCCGTCCACGCCGACGGTTCGGCGAGCGGCGGCCGGGGCCACCACGTGATCGTCCCCGGCCTGGTCAAGGCGGGTGCGGCCGACACCGCGGCGATCGTCGCGCCCTCACGCAGGCTCGGAGAACACGTCGCGGCCGAGTTCGCCCGGGCGACCGGCTCCGCCCCGGCCGACTACCTCGGCGGCGGCACGGGACTGGTCGTGCGGAAGGACCTCGGCGGGCTCAACCTGTCCACCGTGCCCAAGGTCTTCGTCGAGTGCGGCAACATGCGCGACCCCCGGGACGCCGCACTGCTGTCGAACGCGGCATGGCGGCAGAAGGCCGCCCAGGGCATCGCGAACGGGGTCGGCACCTACCTGCTCGGGTAGGCCGTGCGGACGATACATTCGTCCGTACGATGGGCGCCCCCCGTGTTCCGCGCCACCCGACGACGACACGAACCGACGAAGGACTTCTCACGTGAACATCCGCTCCCTCACTCGAGGCGATGGCGTGGTGATCGGAGCAGCGGTGGTGCTGTTCATCGCCTCGTTCCTCAGCCTGAGCAGCGTCGACTGCCCCGCCGGGATCGACTGCTCGAACTACGACACACCCAACGCCTGGGACATGCTGGGTCTGTTGATGAGCATGTTCCTCGCGGGCGTCATCGGCGCGGCGCTGATCGTCGTGGCGCGGGCCATGCCCGGTCGCAGGGTGGCCGGGCTCGACCTGGGGCAGTTCGGCGTCGCCTTCACCGTCTTCGCGCTGTGGACGGCCCTTTGGACGATCATCGACGCCCACTCCGCGGGCGCCGGCATGATCCTCGGCCTGCTCGCCGCCCTCGTGCTCGCCGCGGCCGCGGTGGCCTCCCCGCTCGTCCCGGCGCTGAAGGCGCCGCTGGTGAGCGCTCCGCGCCCGCAGGCCCCGCAGCCCTACGGCGGCCAGCCGGGCGTGACGGGCGGCACCGGCTACGGGTACCCGGGCGGCCAGCCGTTCGGCGGCCAGCCGAGCGGTACGGGCGGCTACGGCTACCCGGCCGGCGGCCAGCCGCAGCCGGGCCCGGTGGACCTCGGTCAGCCGCAGCCGGAGCAGCACGGCGTCCCGGCCGCGGCCCAGCAGGGCGCGCCGGCCGGGGACTTCGCCCCGTTCTGGTTCGCCGTGCCGGTGGCGCGTCCGCTGTACGCCGAGGACGGCTCGCCGACGCCGGTCGCCGAACTGGCGCCGGGCACCTGGTACCTGGCCGTGGAACAGCGCGGCGCGGCCCTGGTCGCGCAGACGCAGGACGGCCGCCGCGGCGTCCTGCAGGACACGACGGGCATCCAGCGCGGCTGACCGTCCCGCCGTCGCGAACGGGCCCGCACACCACGCCGGAGGGCGGTGTGCGGGCCCGTTCGCACGCGGTCGCGTCCCGCGGGGGTCAGCAGCAGTCCGGCGCGAGGCCGACCGGCAGGCGCCCGCCGCCGAACACGGCCGCCGTCGCCTCGTCGCCGCCGAGCGCGGCGACCGCGAGCAGCAGCGAGCCGGCCGTCCAGCTGGTGAGTTCCGCGGGCCAGAAGGCGCGCTCGCCCTCGAAGACGTACCCGGTCCAGTACAGGCCGCCCTCGGCGCGCAGGTGGCCGATGGAGCGCAGGACGTCCACGGCCCGGTCGCACTCCCCCATCGCCCAGAGGGTGAGGGCGAGTTCGCAGCTCTCACCGCCGGTGACCCACGGGTTGGGCACGACGCAGCGCACGCCGAGACCGGGGACGACGAACTCGTCCCAGCGGCCGGCGATGCGCTCCCTCGCCGCCTCGCCGGTGACGGCGCCGCCGAGGACCGGGTAGTACCAGTCCATCGAGTAGCGGCTCTTGTCGAGGAACCGCTCCGGGTGCCGGGCGACGGCGTGGGCGAGGGCACCGGTGGCGAGCTCCCAGTCCGGCTGGGGCTCCTCGCGGTGCTCGGCGATGGCGAGGGCGCAGCGCAGGGCGTGGTGGACGGAGGAGCTGCCGGTGAGCAGGGCGTCGGTGACGGGGGTGCCGTCCGCCTCCCGCTTCCAGCCGATCTGCCCGCCGGGCTGCTGGAGGGCGAGGACGAACTCGACCGCGGCGCGGACGACGGGCCACATGCGGTCGAGGAACGCCTCGTCGCCGGTGGTCAGGTAGTGGTGCCAGACGCCGACCGCCACGTACGCGCAGAAGTTGGTCTCGCGCGCGGGGTCCGTCGGCCGGCCGGCGTCGCCGTCGTGGTAGGCGGCGTACCAGGAGCCGTCGGCGTTCTGGTGGCGGGCGAGCCAGTCGTAGGCCCGGGCGGCGGCGTCGTGCTCCCCGGCCGCGTCGAGGGCCATGGCGGCCTCGGTGTGGTCCCACGGGTCGAGGTGGTGGCCGCGGAACCAGGGGATGGCGCCGCTGCCGCGCTGGACGGCGAGGATGCCCGCGGTGGTCTCGGCGGCCTGCGCGGCCGTCAGCACGCCGGGCAGGACGAGGTGTTCGGTGCGCTCGGGCGGTGTCACGGCGCGGTGTCCGCCGGGAGGTGGGGCTTGGTCGCGTACACCACGAAGCTCTTGCCGAGGACGGGGTTGAGCGCCCGCTCGGCGAGGCGGGTGGCGAGGGGCTTCTTCATGATGTCCCAGACCAGCAGCCTGTGGTACGCGCGGACGGGCAGCGCCTTGTCGTTGTCGACGCCGAACGCGCACTTCAGCCACCAGTACGGGGAGTGCAGGGCGTGCGCGTGGTGGGTGCCGTACGGGCGGAGGCCGGCCCGGCGGACCTTGCCGAGGAGCTCGTCGGCCCGGTAGATGCGGATGTGGCCGCCCTCGACCTCGTGGTAGGCGTCGGACAGCGCCCAGCACACCTTCTCCGGTCCGTAGCGGGGGACGGTGACGGCGATGCGGCCGCCCGGTTTGAGGACGCGGGCCATCTCGGCGAGGACGCCCTCGTCGTCGGGGATGTGCTCCATCACCTCGGAGACGATCACCACGTCGAAGGAGGCGTCGGGGAACGGCAGTCCGAGGGCGTCGCCCTCCATCGCGGTGGCGGTGGCGCCGGCGGGTGCCTCGCCGGCCTCCGCCATCGCGGCGAACCACTTGGCGACCTCGCGGACCTCCTCGCCGTTCCGGTCGAGGGCCACGACCCGCGCGCCGCGCCGGTAGCACTCGAACGCGTGCCGCCCGGCGCCGCAGCCCAGGTCGAGCACGCGGTCGCCGGGGGCGAGCGGGAAGCGGGTGAAGTCGACGGTCAGCACGTGCGGGGCCTGCTTTCACGGTCCGTGGCGGGGGGCGGGGAGACGGAGGGGACGGCCGTCACCGGCGCGCTCCGTACGCGGCGACGGCCTCGCGGTAGTGCTCCGCGGTGCCCTGCGCGGCACGGGCCCAGGTGAAGCGGGCCAGGACCCGGGCCCGCCCGGCGGCGCCGAGGCGGGCGCGCAGCCC
>JAAXOU010000102.1 GCA_012396115.1 Streptomyces somaliensis DSM 40738
CGCCCCGGGGAGGACCGGGCGTCGCCCGCGTACGGCGGCCCGGGGGCTCCGCCCCGCGCCCCGTCCGGGAGGACCGCGCAAAACGGCGAACGGGCCGGTACGAGGAGTTCGCACCGGCCCGTTCGCCGTGGGGGCGCCCCGGGAGCCCGGGGGCGGACTACTTCACGTCGCCCATCAGCTTGCTGATCCTCTTCGAGGCGATCATGAAGGTGACGCCCGCGGCGGCGGCGATGACCGCCCACATCGTGTAGTACACGGCGTCGCCGAGCACGCCGTTGAGCTTGGTCACCCAGCCGTTCAGGGCGTTGCCCGTCGCGGTGGCCAGGAACCACAGGCCCATGATCTGGCCGACGAACAGCTTCGGCGCCAGCTTCGTCGACAGCGACAGACCCACCGGGGACAGGCACATCTCGCCGAGGGTCTGGACCAGGTAGACGCTCAGCAGCCAGAAGACCGTGACCTTGCCGGTTTCGCTGGCCGCCGCGGCGGCGCCGGCCAGGCCCATGATGGCGAAGGAGCCGCCGATGAGCAGCATCGCCAGCGCGAACTTCATCGGGGTGCCGGGCTCGCGGTTCCGCTGGGCCAGCCGCACCCACACCGCGGCGAAGACCGGGGCCAGGACGATGACCATGGCCGGGTTGACGGACTGGTACCAGGAGGCCGGGAACTCCCAGCCGCCGATGACGCGGTCCGTCTTGTTGTCGGCGAAGAGCGTCAGCAGCGAGCCGGACTGGTCGTAGATGACCCAGAACAGCACGGCCGTGGCGAAGAACCACACGAACGCCTTGATCTTCGGGCGGTCGTCGCTCCGCAGCGCCGGGTTCCGGAAGATCGCCAGGAAGTAGAGGACCGGCACGACGATGCCCGCGATCGCCAGGACGTTGACGATGTGCTCGATGTCGAACGTGCCGAGCACGACGTCCACGAGCAGCGCGGCGACGGCGACGGCCGTCCACAGGCCGGCCTTGCGCAGCACGGAGCGCTTCTCCTCAGGCGTGGCCGGGGTGGCGGGCTCCTTGCCGACCTCGCCGAGGTACTTGCCGCCCAGCACGTACTGGACGACGGCCAGCGTCATGCCGACACCGGCGACGCCGAAGCCCAGGTGCCAGTTGACGTTCTCGCCGAGGTAGCCGACGACCAGCGGCGCGACCATCGCGCCGACGTTGATCGCCATGTAGAAGAGCGTGAAACCGGCGTCGCGGCGGGCGCCCGGCTGGCCCTCGTAGAGACCGCCGACCATCGCGGAGATGTTCGGCTTGAGCAGGCCGGTGCCGGTCGCGATCAGGCCCAGGCCCAGGAAGAAGGCCACGTCGCCGGGGACGGCCAGCGTGTAGTGGCCCAGGGCGATGATCACGCCGCCGACGAGGACGGCCTTGCGGGCGCCCCACAGGCGGTCGGCGACCCAGCCGCCGGGCATGGCCGCCATGTAGACGACCGCGTTGTAGACGCCGTAGATGGAGGCGGCGAGCGCCTCGCGGCCCTCCAGCGGTCCGTCGAGGACGCCGTGCACCAGGTACAGCACGAGAATGGCGCGCATTCCGTACCAGGAGAAGCGCTCCCACAACTCCGTCATGAAGAGCGTGGCCATACCGCGGGGGTGGCCGAAGAAGGTCTTTCCGGCGGGTTCGCTCGCCGGGTCCTTCGTCAGGCTGGACGCCATCGTCGATCCTCGTTCGTTCGGGACGCGCGTCGCCTCGTGGGCGACCCGCGCCCGCTCCGGGCGGCCGGCACCGGTACGGCGGGTGCCGCACCGGGATCCACGCCCCGCCGCGCGCACCGAACGCCGCGCCGCGAAGCCGGGCCAGGGGACATTCCTTCACCGAGCAGAGACGAGACCCTCGGGGCGGTCGGTGGACACGCCGCCGAAGGTCCCGGTTACCACTTCAAGCGTCTCGCCACCCTAAGCCACGACTCCGGGGAAGACGGAAGGGCTTGAGAGATGGATCACAGGTTTGACCGGAACCGTACGCACGCATTTGAAGGTCGTCATCGGGATCGCGGCCGTCCTCCCCGCGCCGTGGCGGCCGCCGCCCGCTTCCCCCGCGGCCCGCGCGCCGTGCGGACTACCATCACTGCATGACCCGTGTACTGCTCGCCGAGGACGACGCCTCCATCTCGGAACCGCTGGCCCGCGCCCTGCGGCGCGAGGGGTACGAGGTCGAGGTGCGGCAGGACGG
Source organism: Streptomyces somaliensis DSM 40738 (assembly GCA_012396115.1). GTDB lineage: Bacteria > Actinomycetota > Actinomycetes > Streptomycetales > Streptomycetaceae > Streptomyces > Streptomyces somaliensis. Next base: position 2,178 of record JAAXOU010000102.1, read on the forward strand.
GCCCGGCGCGCTCGACACGGGTCTGCGGGGCGGCGTCGACCTCGTCGTCCTCGACCTGGGCCTGCCCGGCATGGACGGCCTGGAGGTCGCCCGTCGGCTGCGCTCCGAGGGACACGCGGTGCCGATCCTCGTCCTGACCGCGCGCGCCGACGAGGTCGACACCGTGGTCGGGCTCGACGCCGGTGCCGACGACTACGTCACCAAGCCCTTCCGGCTCGCCGAACTGCTCGCCCGGGTCCGGGCCCTGCTGCGGCGCGGCGCCGCCGAGCCCGCCCCGCAGCCCGCGACGCACGGCGTCCGCATCGACGTCGAGTCGCACCGCGCCTGGATGGGCGACGAGGAGCTCCAGCTCACCGCGAAGGAGTTCGACCTGCTGCGCGTCCTCGTCCGCGACGCCGGCCGGGTCGTCACCCGCGACCAGCTGATGCGGGAGGTCTGGGACACCACGTGGTGGTCGTCGACGAAGACCCTCGACATGCACATCTCCTGGCTCCGCAAGAAGCTCGGCGACGACGCGGCGAACCCGCGGTACATCACCACCGTGCGCGGGGTCGGCTTCCGCTTCGAGAAGAGCTGAGGCGGCCCCTCCGTGCGCCGCCGCCTGATCAACTCCACGCTCGCCGTGGTGCTGGTCGTCATCTCCGTCTTCGGGGTCTCCCTCGTCGTCGTCGAGACCCGGACGATCACCAGCAGTGCCCAGGAGAGCGTCGACTCCGAGGCGCTGCGGCTCGCCAGCATCGTCGACAGCCGCCTGGTCGACGGCGAGCGCGTCGACCCCGACATCCTCTCCGACCGCGGCGGCGCCGAGCGGTACGCCCGGATCGAGATCCCCGGCAGCCCCGGCATCGAGGTCGGCAGCCGCCCGGAGGGCAGCGTCATCCGCGGCACGGCCACGGGGGAGCACGGCGAGAAGGTCACCGTCGAGGAGCCCCGCTCGTCCGTCGCCCGGGAGGTCGGCCGTACGCTGCTGATCATCGGCGCGGTCGCGCTGCTCGCCGTCGTGGCGGCCGTCCTGCTCGCCGTACGGCAGGGCAACCGGCTCGCCTCCCCGCTCACCGACCTCGCCGAGACCGCCGAGCGGCTGGGCTCCGGCGACCCCCGCCCGCGCCACCGGCGCTACGGGGTGCCCGAGCTGGACCGGGTCGCGGACGTGCTGGACGCCTCGGCCGAGCGGATCGCGCGGATGCTCACCGCCGAGCGGCGGCTCGCCGCGGACGCCTCCCACCAGCTGCGCACCCCGCTGACCGCGCTGTCGATGCGGCTGGAGGAGATCGCCGTCACCGGCGATCTGGACACGGCCCACGAGGAGGCGACGATCGCGCTCGCGCAGGTCGAGCGGCTCACCGACGTCGTCCAGCGGCTGCTCACCAACTCCCGCGACCCCCGCACGGGATCCGCGGTCGCCTTCGACCTCGACGAGGTCGTCAAGCAGCAGATCGAGGAGTGGCGGCCGGCCTACCGCAGCGCGGGCCGGGCGATCGTGCGGTCCGGGAAGACCGGCATGCGGGCCGTCGGCACGCCGGGCGCGGTCGCCCAGGTGCTGGCCGCCCTGATCGAGAACTCGCTGATGCACGGCGGCGGCACGGTGGCCCTGCGCACCCGCGTCACCGGGAACCAGGCCGTCGTCGAGGTCACCGACGAGGGGCCGGGGGTCCCCAAGGACCTCGGGGCGCGGATCTTCGAGCGGACCATCAGCGGCCGCAACTCCACGGGCATCGGCCTGGCCGTGGCCCGCGACCTCGCGGAGGCGGACGGCGGCCGGCTGGAGCTCGTCCAGCTGAAGCCCGCCGTGTTCGCGCTCTTCCTCAGCCGCGAGACCGTCCGCCACGACGTCCGCCGCGACGACTTCCCGGCGTCCCGCCCGATCCGGTAGGCGGCCCCCGTCCGATCCGGTGGGCGGCCGGGCGGCCTACCGGTCATCGCCGTCCGCCGGGCCCGCCGGTGTCCGGTCGGTCACCGGGACCACGGTGCCGCGGGGGCCGCAGCGGACGGTCCAGGGCGTCCGGGCGGGAGTGAGGTCCTCGTGGATGCGGATGTCGACGCGGGTCGGCGGGCGGCCGCCGGGCACCCGGGCGTGGGCGGCGGTGCAGGCGATCTGGGTGATCGCGGTGACGTCGAGGTCGCCGCCGCTCACGGAGCCGGGGACGAAGACGTCGACGGCCCCGCCGGTGGCGGTGGCGGTGAGCCGTCCGGCCGCGGACGGCACCCGGCTGACCAGGCCGCGTTCGCCTTCGGCGGGGGTGGGGCCCTCCAGGAGCAGGTCGAGGGCCTGCTGGGGGCCGAGCGGCCGGTCCGCGGGGCGGGTGACCGCACGGAGGCCGTACGGCCCGGCGAAGTAGAGCCGGACGGTGCGGTCCTCACCGCCGGGGCGCCGCACGCCCGAGGCGGGAGCCCCGGCGTCGAGGGGGCCGGTGGGGGTGATGCCGCAGCCGGCGGTGGCCAGGGCGGTGAGGGCGGTGAGCGCGGCGGCCAGGGCGGCACGGGCGCGGAGGCGGCGCGGGCGGCGGGAACGGTCGGGGCGGCGGGTCATCGCGGTTCCGGCGGGGAGGGGGCGAGGGGGAGGGTGAGGGTGAAGGCGGCTCCGCCACCGGGGGCGTTGCCCGCGGCCAGGGTGCCTTCGTGGAGGAGGGCGTTCTCCAGGGCGAGGGCGAGGCCGAGGCCGCTGCCCTGGGAGTGGGACCGGGTGCGGGCCGCGTCGGCCTTGTAGAAGCGTTCGAAGACGTGCGGCAGGTCGTGGTCGGGTATGCCGGGGCCGTGGTCGGTGACCGTGAGCACGGCCCGGCCGCGGTCGGCCCGCGCGCGGACGGTGACGGGCGGGCGGCCGTGGCGCAGGGCGTTGCCGACGAGGTTGGCGAGGACGACGTCGATGCGGCGGGGGTCGGCGTACAGCGGCACGGGGCCGGCGAGGTCGGTGGTGACGCGTTCGCCGTCGTCCCAGCCGCGCAGCTGGAGGGTCTTGGCGACGAGGATCCGCAGGTCGACGTGCTCGGCCCGGACCACCGCCGCCCTGGCGTCGAAGCGCGAGACCTCCATCAGGTCCTCGACCGTGCGGGCGAGGGCGCGGGTCCCCTCGCTGATGAGGCGCACGGCGTCGGCCGTGTCGGGCGGCAGCGCCCCCGAGGCGACCTCCTCGTCGAGGACCTCGGTGACCGCCGCCATGGCCGCGAGGGGCGTGCGGAGCTCGTGGGCGACGTCCGCGGCGAAGCGGCGGGCCCCCGCCTCCATCCGGCGCAGCTCGGCGTCGTCCTCCTCCAGTGCGGCGGCCATGGTGTTGAACGTACGGGTGAGGTCGGCGAGTTCGTCGTGGCCCTCCGCCTCCAGGCGGGTGCCGAGCTGCCCGGCGGCGATGCGTTCGGCGCCGTGGTGCAGCCGCCGTACCGGGCGCAGGACGCGGCGGGCGGCGAACAGGGCGGGGACCAGGGCGAGCGCGAGGGCGGGTACCGCTCCCGCCTGGGCGGCGGTGGCCAGGGCGGCGATGTCCGCCCGCTCGTCGTCGAGGGGGAAGGAGGCGTAGACCGTCAGGCCGGAGGGCCCCCCGGGGGCGCCGGAGCCGGCGGGCCCGCCGATGTGGACGACCGGCATGGCGACGACCGCCCAGGGGCGGCCGCCGTGCTCGACGCGCTGGTACACCGCCCCGCCGCGTTCGCGCACCGCGTCCCGGAGCGCCCGCGGCACGGGCGGGGTGGCGCGGGAGGCGGTGACGGGGGCGCCGTCCCGGTAGGAGGCGGCGGAGTGCCAGGTGCGCGCGCCGCCGGCCTGGTCGAGCTGGCGGGCCAGGTCGCGCAGGTCCGCGCCGGCCGGCGGGAACGGCAGGCCGGGGGCGAGGGAGCCGACCTGGGCCCGCAGGTCGGCGACGGCGCTCCGCTCGGCGCGGTCCAGGATCGCCGAGCGCGCCCGCTGGAAGGTGAACCCGGCGGTGAGCAGGGAGCCGAAGGCGGCGGCGAGGAGGAAGGCGACGACGAGACGCACCCGCAGGCCGCGGGGGAGGCGGAGCCGCGCGGTCACGGCAGGGGCCCGAAGCGGTAGCCGAAGCCGCGCACGGTCTGTACGTACACCGGTGCGCGCGGGTCCTCCTCGACCTTGCCCCGCAGACGCATGACGCACGCGTCGACCAGGCGGGCGTCGCCGTAGAAGGAGTGCTCCCACACCTGCTCCAGGAGCTGCTGGCGGCTGTAGACCCGGCCCGGCGAGGCGGAGAGGAACAGCAGCAGCTTGAGCTCGGAGGGGGCGAGGGCCAGTTCCGTGCCGTCGCGGGTCACGATGAGCGCCGCGCGGTCCACGACCAGGGCGCCGTGCCGCTCACCGCCCGCCGCGGGCGCGGCGGACCCGCCGTCCTGGGCGGGGGCCACCCGGCGCAGGACCGCCCTGATCCGCGCTTCCAGGACCTCTCCGCCGGCCGGTTTGACGATGTAGTCGTCGGCACCGGCCTCCAGCCCCACGACCATGTCGACGTCGTCGCCCCGGGCGGAGAGGATGATGATCGGGACCTGTCTGCTCTCCCGGATGCGGCGGCACACCTCCAGCCCGCTCATGCCCGGCAGCATCAGGTCGAGCAGTACCAGGTCGGGGCGGTGGCGGTCCAGGGCGAGGAGGCCGGTTTCGCCGCTGCCCGCGACCTCGACGCCGTGCCCCCGGCGCTTCAGCGCGAGGGTGACGCCCTTCTGGACCGCGAGGTCGTCTTCGATCAGCAGGACTCGTGCCATGGCGGGTGCGCTCTCTCCTCCGGCAGCGGGCTGCGGCCTTCTGCGACCAGGGTGCTCGAAGCGTATGACGGCCCGTTCCGCCTTTCGTGATGAAGCGATGACAAGGCGCCCGACCGGCCACCGGAGGGGCTGCGCTGGAGACATGGACATCACGAACCGCTCCCGCGCCCCCCGCCGTACCCGACCCGTCCGCCGCACCGCCGGCCTGGCCCTGGCCTGCGCCGCGGCCCTCCTCGGCCTCACCGCCTGCGGGGGGCCGGCCGCCGACGCCGATCCCGCCGGCGGGCGCGCCCCGGCCGGGGCGCGGACCGGGGCGGCCGAGGCGGGGAAGGAGCCCGCGGCGCCGCGCAGGCTGTTGTGGATGGGCGACTCCGTCGGGGTCGCGCAGGCCCCGGCACTCGAGGCCGCGATGAGGGCCGGCGGGGTGGAGTTCGCCTCGATGGCGGCCGTCGGCGGCGGTGGCGTGATCGGCGAGACCGCCGCACCGACCTGGAAGGACCTCCCGGGGAAGCTCAGGTCCTTCGCACCGGACGTCGTGGCCTACCAGATCACCACCTACGACTGGGGCACCCCCGCCGAACAGCGCGCCGGGTACGAGCGCCTGGCCAGGGCGGTGAGCGAGGCGGGCGCCCGGCTCCTGATCGTCTCCGCCCCGCCCTTCAGGATGGACGACTTCTACCGGCCGCACCGGGCCGCCATCGCCTCCGCCCCCCGGGTCGCCCGGGACGTCGCCGCCCGGCACCCGGAGACGGTCCGCTTCCTCGACGCGTCCGCGCTGTGGGGCGGTGACGGCGAGGCCCCCCGGGCGCAGCGCAGCAAGGACGGCATCCACTCCTGCCAGCAGGGGTCGGCCGCCTTCGCCGCGTGGTTCGGCGAGCGGCTCGGCGAACGGTCCGCGTTCACCCCCGCCGCCCCGGAGCGCTGGGCCACCGGCCCGTGGACCGGCGACGAGGTGTACGGCCGGCTCGGCTGCGACTGACCCCACCGGCCGCCGCGCCGCGCCCCGCCCCGCACCACCCGCCCCGTCCGCGTGGGAGGCGGCTCCGCCCACCGGGCCGAGCCGCCTCCCGCCCTCCCGGCTCCCCACCCGCCCCACCCGCCCCGCCGTCCGAGGGAGATCCATGGCCCCGCCGACCCCGCCGACCCCGCCGACTCCACCGACCCCGCCGACCGAGCTGACCCCGTCGACCCCTCCGACCGTACGGATTGAGCCCGCCGCACGGGCCGAGCCCGCCGCACGGACCGGGCAGGCTGCCCCGGCCCCGGCCCCGGCCCCGGTTCCGCGCACCCGCCGCCGTCCCCGCACCCGCCGTGGTCCCCGCGTCCGCCGCCGTCCGCGCACCGTCCGGCCGGCGGGGGCGAGACCGCACGTCGCCGCCCTGGACGGGGTGCGCGGGGTGGCCGTCGCGGGGGTGCTCCTCTTCCACGCCGACCGGTTCGGCGGCGGCTTCCTCGGCGTGGACCTCTTCTTCGTCCTGTCCGGGTTCCTCATCACCGGCCTGCTGCTGGAGGAGGCCCGGGCGCGCGGCGGCCGTGTCGGCCTGCTCGCGTTCTGGGGGCGGCGCGCCCGCCGCCTGCTGCCCGCCCTGGCCGTCATGGTCGCCGGGACCCTCCTCCTGACCTGGGCCCTCGGATCACCGTCCCTCGTCCGCCGGGCCCTCGACGACGCCCCCTGGGTCGTGGCCAACCTGGCGAACTGGCACTTCGTCGCCGACCAGGCGGGCTACTGGCAGTCCACCGGGAACCAGGTCTTCGGCCACCTGTGGAGCATCGCCGTCGAGGAGCAGTTCTACGCCGTGTGGCCGCTGCTCCTGGTCCTTTCGGCGCGGGGCGGCGACGCGGACCGCCGCGTCGCGGTGGCGGCGGCGGCCGGGGCCGTCGCCTCCCTGCTCCTCATGGCCGGACTGGCCGACCCGGTCGACACCACACGCGTCTACGAGGGCACCGACACCCGGGCCTCCTCCCTGCTCCTCGGGGCGCTGGCGGCCACGCGGCCGGTCACCCGCCTCCTGGGCCGCGTCGGCGAACGCACGGCCGGCCGCTGGAGCCTGCTCCTGGCGGGCGGCCTCGCGGCGTACTGGCTCGCCGCGGACGGACAGCACACCCCCGGGCTGTTCCGGGGCGGACTGTTCCTCCACGCCCTGGCCGCCGCCCTGCTCGTCGCCTGCCTCGCCCGCGCCCCCCGCAGCGCGGTCGGCCGCCTCCTCGCCGCGCCCCCGCTGCGCCGGCTGGGCCTGGTCTCCTACAGCCTGTACCTGTGGCACTGGCCGGTCTTCCTGCTGCTGGACGAGGACCGGCTCGGCCTGGCGGGCTGGGGCCGCACCGCCGTCCTGCTCGCCGTCTCCGTCGCCGTCGCCGCGCTCTCCAAGGCCGTGGTGGAGGACCCCGTCCGGTTCCGGGCCGGCTGGGCCCACGGCCGGACGGGCGCCGCCGCCGTCCTGGCCGCCCTCGCGGTGCTCGCGGCGCTCTGGGCCCTGGTGCCCCGGCCGCGGATCGGAGCCGGCTCCGTCGACGTCACCCGTCTCCACGCGACCGCGGACCCGCGGTACGTCACCCGTCTCCACGCCGCCGCGGGCCCGCGGTACGACGCCCGCCGTGCCGCGCCCGCCGTCCGGCGCCCCGACCCGTGCCCGGCGGCCCCGGAATCCCCGGCGCCCGGCCGGTCACCTGCGGCCCGCCGGGGAGGGGGCCTCCTCCGTCCGCCGCTGCTCCAGGATCGACGCCGGCCCGGCCGGTACGGCCGGGCCGGACTGTTCCCCGGGCACCGGGCCGCCGTCCGCCCCCTCCCGGGCGTCCGGGAGTGCCCGGAACACCCAGGTGCGGTAGGACCAGAAGCGGAACAGCGTGCCGACGCCGATGCCGAAGAACTTGAAGAAGTTGTTCTGGAGCGGGCTGTCCCAGCCGAACCCGTACGTCGCCGCGTACAGGATCCCGTTCTCGATCACGACTCCGGCCGCGCTGAACACGAAGAACAGCGTCGCCTCGCGGGTGCGCCGCGTCTTGTCGCGGTCCCGGTAGGTGTAGTGGCGGTACCCGACGTAGTTGCAGACGATGGCGATGACCGAGGCCAGCAGACTGGCCCGGACGACGGGCAGGTCCGTGGTCTGCCGCAGCAGGTTGAAGGCCGCCATGTTGACGAGCACGCCGATCCCGCCGACGAGACCGAACTTCGCGACCTCCCGGACGAGCCGTCCCAGCCGCGCCCGCAGGGCGCCCTGTTCCGTCATGATGATCGTCTCAGTCCCGTCAGCCGGCCATGTGCGTCAACCCCGCCATGCTAACCACCGCCCGGTCGGGACGCGCGGACGAGCGGGCCCGCACGGCCCCGTCCGGAGGCCCTCGTCACGTGCCGCGACGGGGGCCGATACCCTGGGAGGGTGACGTTTCCGGTAGTCGGCATGGTCGGTGGCGGGCAGCTCGCCCGCATGACCCACGAGGCGGGCATCCCCCTCGGCATCAGGTTCAGGCTTCTCAGTGACACCCCGCAGGACTCCGCGGCGCAGGTCGTGAGCGACGTCGTCATCGGCGACTACCGCGACCTGGACACGCTGCGTGACTTCGCGCGCGGCTGTGACGTGATCACCTTCGACCACGAGCACGTGCCGACCGAGCACCTGCGGGCCCTGGAGGCGGACGGCGTCCCCGTCCGCCCGGGCCCCGACGCCCTCGTGCACGCCCAGGACAAGGGCGTGATGCGGGCGAGGCTCGACGCGATCGGCGCGCCCTGCCCCCGCCACCGCGTCGTGGCGGACCCGGCCGACGCCGCGGCGTTCGCGGCCGAGGGCGGGGGCTTCCCGATCGTCCTGAAGACGGTGCGCGGCGGCTACGACGGCAAGGGCGTGTGGGTCGTCCACTCCGAGGAGGACGCCCGCGACCCGTTCCTCGCCGGCGTGCCGGTCCTCGCCGAGGAGAAGGTCGACTTCGTCCGGGAACTCGCGGCGAACGTCGTCCGCTCCCCGCACGGCCAGGCCGTCGCCTACCCGGTCGTGGAGTCGCGGCAGGTCGACGGGGTGTGCGACACGGTGATCGCCCCGGCGCCCGACCTGCCCGAGGAGCGGGCCCTGGAGGCCCAGGGCCTCGCCCTGCGCATCGCGGAGGAGCTCGGCGTCGTCGGCCACCTCGCGGTGGAGCTGTTCGAGACCCGTGACGGCCGCGTCCTCGTCAACGAACTGGCGATGCGCCCGCACAACTCCGGCCACTGGACCCAGGACGGCGCGGTCACCTCGCAGTTCGCCAACCACCTCCGGGCCGTACTCGACCTCCCGCTCGGCGACCCGCGCCCGCGCGCCCGCTGGACGGTCATGGCGAACGTCCTCGGCGGCGACTACCCGGACATGTACCAGGGCTACCCGCACTGCATGGCCCGCGACCCGCGGCTCAAGATCCACATGTACGGCAAGGACGTGAAGCCCGGCCGCAAGGTGGGCCACGTCAACACCCACGGCGACGACCTGGACGACGTGCTGGAGCGCGCCCGCCACGCCGCCGACTATCTGCGAGGAACGATCGTTGAATAACGCATCCGCGCCGCTCGTGGGCATCGTCATGGGCTCCGACTCCGACTGGTCCGTCATGGAGGCCGCCGCGCAGGCCCTCGACGAGTTCGAGGTCCCGCACGAGGTCGACGTCGTCTCCGCGCACCGCATGCCGCACGAGATGATCGCGTACGGCGAGCGCGCCGCCGACCGCGGCCTGAAGGTGGTCATCGCCGGGGCCGGCGGCGCCGCGCACCTGCCGGGCATGCTCGCCTCCGTCACGCCGCTGCCGGTCATCGGCGTACCGGTGCCGCTGAAGTACCTCGACGGCATGGACTCGCTGCTCTCGATCGTGCAGATGCCGGCCGGCGTCCCCGTCGCCACGGTCTCCGTGGCCGGCGCCCGCAACGCCGGGCTGCTCGCGGTGCGGATGCTCGCAGCGCACGACCCGGACCTGCTGGCCCGGATGAAGGAGTTCCAGCAGGAGCTGAACGACCAGGCCGCGGAGAAGGGCAGGCGCCTGCGCGCGAAGGTCGAGGGCTCCGCTTCGTTCGGCTTCGCGAAGTGACCGGCGGCGGCCCGGTGGCCGGCGGGCGGGACCTCGACGCGGCCCGCGCGCTGCTCGCCGAGTTCCCCGTCGCCGACGGGCACAACGACCTGCCGTGGGAGCTGCGCGAGCAGGCCGGGTACGACCTGGACCGCCTCGACGTGGCCGCCGACCAGACCGGCCGCCTCCACACCGACCTGCCGCGCCTGCGCGCGGGTGGTGTGGGCGCCCAGTTCTGGTCGGTGTACGTGCGCAGCGACATGGCCGGTGACGACGCGGTCAGCGCGACGCTGGAGCAGATCGACTGCGTCGACCGGCTGCTGGCCCGCCACCCCGCGGAGCTGGCCCCCGCGCTGACCGCCGACGACATGGAGGCCGCCCGCGCCCGGGGCCGCATCGCGTCGCTGAAGGGCGCCGAGGGCGGCCACTCCATCAACGGCTCCCTCGCCACGCTCCGCGCGCTGTACGCGCTGGGCGTGCGCTACATGACGCTCACCCACAACGACAACGTCCCGTGGGCGGACTCGGCGACGGACGAGCCGGCGGTCGGCGGGCTGTCGGCGTTCGGCCGCGAGGTGGTCCGGGAGATGAACCGCCTGGGCATGCTGGTGGACCTCTCGCACGTGGCCGCGACGACGATGCGGGACGCCCTGGACACGAGCGAGGCGCCGGTGGTCTTCTCCCACTCGTCGTCCCGCGCCGTCTGCGACCACCCGCGCAACGTCCCCGACGACGTGCTGGAACGGCTGCCCGCCAACGGCGGCGTCGCCATGGTCACGTTCGTGCCGAAGTTCATCCTGCCCGCGGCGGTGGAGTGGACGGCCCGCGCGGACGAGAACCTGCGGGCGCACGGCTTCCACCACCTGGACACGAGCCCGGAGGCGATGCGCCTGCACGCCGCCTTCGAGGAGGCGAACCCGCGCCCCGTCGCCACGGTCGCCACGGTCGCCGACCACCTCGACCACATGAGGGAGGCCGCCGGCGTCGACCACATCGGCATCGGCGGCGACTTCGACGGCACGGCCTTCACCCCGGAGGGCCTGGAGGACGTGGCCGGCTACCCGAACCTGATCGCCGAACTCCTCGCCCGCGGCTGGTCCCGTACGGACCTGTCCAAGCTGACCTGGGGCAACGCGGTGCGCGTGCTGCGCGACGCGGAGGCCGTGGCCCGCGACGCCTCGGCCCGCCGGGGCCCGTCCACGGCGACGCAGGCCGAGCTCGACGGCTGACCGCCCCCGGGCGCGCCGTCGGCCGCGCCCGGGGGCGG
>JAAXOU010000103.1 GCA_012396115.1 Streptomyces somaliensis DSM 40738
GGTGCTGCTGAAGTACGGCTTCGACGTCTCCGAACTGCTCGGCGAGGCCGCCGAGAACAGCGGCAGGGGCGCGGCCTTCCTGGAACCCGGCCTCAAGTACGGCGCCACCGCCACCTCGAAGCTCGACGGGTGGCTGCGCGACATGGCGTACCTCGCCGAGGCGCTCGCCCTGGCCGAGGAGCCCCGTCCGGGGCCGGGCGAGGAGCCGCTGCCGAAGGCGCTGCCGCTCCCCCGGCCCGCCCGCACGGCGCTGTTCCGGCTGCTGGTGAAGCACACTTTCGAGGACGTCCACGCCTACTTCTTCGGCGGTGCCGGGCCGGCGGTGCGGCAGGTCGTGGCCGAGACGCTGGACGCCGCCGAGGAGGCCCGGGGGCGGGACGGCGGCCCCCTCGTCGTGATCGGCCACAGCCTCGGCAGCGTCGCCGCGTACGAGGTGCTGGCCGCGGACGGCCGGGAGGTCGACCTGTTCGTCACGCTCGGCTCGCCGCTCGGGATCGCCGAGGTGCAGGACCACCTCACCGTGCCGCCCGCCGTGCCGCCCGGCACGGCCCTGTGGCTGAACGCGTCCGACGCGCGCGACGTGGTGGCCCTCGACCACACGCTGCGCCCCGACTACGCCCCTCCGGGCCGGGTCACGGACCTGCTGGTCGCCAACGCGAGCGCCAACCACCACGGCATCGGCGAGTACCTGTCCAACCCGCTGGTGCGCGAGCCGGTGCGCCGGGTGCTGGACCGGGACGCGGGGCCGGCGTGAGCGGATTGCACGGCCGCGCACCGGGTGTGACCATGGTCTGAGAGGGCCGAAGGGGGGTTCGGGGCGACCGGGAGGGCGACCGCGCGACGGCGACGACCGGGCAGGTGCTCAATGCCGTTGGAGACCCCCGAGTGGGACAAGGTCACCGAGTGGGTGCGGGAGTACCTGCTGGACTCCACCGACCCCTACACCCAGCTGCGGCACGCCGGCTTCCCCCCCGAGTTCATCGGCGGCCTCCCGCTGACTGCCGTCAGCGCCCACAACGCGCGCGTGCTCGTCCGGTCCTCGCACCGGACCGTCGACGGGCAGGTGCGGCTCCTGCGGGCACTGGTCCTCAACGACCGGCTGCGGAACCTGCCGTACGTCAGGGACGCCGAGGAGTACCTGGCCCGGCTGGAGCGGGACGCCGAGGCGCACGCCTCGCAGGACGTGTTCCGCACCCAGCTGCTGCGCGGCGGCGCGGAGGTGTTCCTCGACCGGGAGGAGCTGCGCGAGACGCTGCGCGCGTTCATGGCGGACGACCACAAGTCGGTGCTGCTGGTCGACGGCGAGCCCCACAGCGGCCGCTCGTACACGTACGCCTTCATCCGGTACCTCTCCCAGCACCGGGAGTTCTGCCCGGCGCGGGTCCTGCTGGGGCCCACCACGACGGCCACCAAGGTCGTGCGGCGCCTCGCCTCGTTCGTCTCCGACCCGCGCGCGGGGGTCGTGCCGCCCCTCGCGACGGAGCTCGACGACCCGCTGCCGGCGCTCGACGAGGCGGTGCACTGGGTGGTCGTGCAGGCGACCGGCGCCGAGGACCTGTTCTGGTTCGTGCTGGACGACTGCGACCGGCTCGACCCGGGCTCCGACGTGTGGGACCTGATCGGCCAGCTCGCCCTCGCCATCTACGAGTACGAGCCCGTGCGCCGCGCCCAGGCGCCGCGCCTGGTGCTCCTCGGCTACGGGGAGGCGATGCGGCAGCTGCCGTACGAGCTGCGGCACAGCCTGTGCCGGGACCGGGCGCGACCCGCCGGACCGGACGACGTGCGGGCCTTCTTCGACCGGTACGTCCGCGAACGGCCACCCCCGTCGCTGGCCGCGCTGGCGGCCGAGGAGCGCGAGGCGGCGCTCGCCGGACTGGTCGACACGGCCGTGGACGAGGTCCTCGCGGCGGCCGGCGGCGCGGACGGCGGCACGCCGGGGGGCGGCCCGGACCCCCCGGGTACGGCGAGCTACATGCGGAGGCTGGGCACCGCGGTGGAGGGGGCGGTCCGTGTCTACCGCACCCTCCCCTGAGACCCCCGGCGCCACCGCGCTGCGCGAGCTGTTCCGGGCCCGGCTGCGGCAGGAGCTGCGGCCCGCCGCCGGGCCGCCCGGCGCGGTGCCGGACGTCCGCCGCGACTACCGCCGGGCGGCCTGCCTGCTCGCCTGCTTCGACCCGCGGAGGCTGCGGCTGCCGGGGGAGCCGGCGCCGACCGGGCGGGCGGTGATGGAGCTGGCCGGGGACTGCTCGTCGGCGGGCGCGGCGGGCCGCACGGAGTGGACGCTGAAGCCCGAGGCGCGGGAGGAGACGCTGCGCGGCCTGTCCGGCCCCGGCGAGGCGCTGCGCGCGCTGGAGCCCAACCTCGACGCGGTCCCCGAGGGGCCGGGCCCCGAGCGGGTGTGCCTCGCGGTGCTGCGGGGACGGCCGCCCTCAACGGTCGGCGCGGGGCCGGACGAGCTGGCCGACCTGCTCCAGGCCGTGCTGTGGCTGTCGCTGGTGCCGGGCGTGACGGGGCTCCCGGACGCCCGCGCCGTACGGGACGAGCTGGATCTGGCCCGGCTGCTCCAGCCGCTGGAGCGCCTGGTGCGGGTGCCGTCGTTCGTGGGCCGGGAGGCCGAACTGGCAAGGCTGCGCGACTTCGTCCGCGCGCCGGGCGCCCCGGCCGGCGCGCACCCGGCCGCACCGGCGCCGCTGCTGGTACTGGTGGTGCACGGGCCCGGCGGGATGGGCAAGAGCACGCTCCTGGCCAACTTCCTGCTGGGCAGCCTGCGCGGGGGGACGGAGGGCGGGGCGGCGGGCGGCGGGCGGCGGGGGTTCCCGTTCCCCTTCGCGTACATCGACTTCGAGCGGCCCACCCTGTCGGTGCACGAGCCGGTGACGCTGATCGCGGAGGTGGCCCGCCAGCTGGGCGTCCAGTACCCGGCGTTCCGCGTCGAGCTGGAGGCGCTGGCCGCCGGGTGCCAGGAGGAGGCGCGCGCCCAGCGGGCGCAGGAGGAGCGGGTCACCGAACTCAACCGGCTGGCGGCCACGCGGGCGGGGCTCGGCCGCAGGACCTCGCGGGAGTTCCTGGCGGGGGCGAGCGAGCGGGAGAGCTCGCTGTTCCGGCGGGTCGGCGAGGTGCTGCGGCGGGCGGTGGCGGGCGACGCGCCGTTCGTGACGGTCATCGACTCGTTCGAGGAGGCCCAGTACCGCGGTTCGCCGGCGCTGGGCCGGATGTGGGCGGTGTTCCTGGCGCTGGCGGAGGCGTACCCGCGGGTGCGGGTCGTCGTGTCGGGCCGGTCGCCGGTCGGGCACCCGGCGGCCGGGTCGCGGCCGGTGGAGATCGAGCTGTGCGACCTGGACCCGGAGGCGTCGGTGGGGCTGCTCGGGGCGTGCGGGGTGCGCGACCCGGAGCTGGCGCGGGTACTGGCCGAACGCGTCGGCGGGCACCCGCTCAGCCTGCGGCTCGCGGCACGGGCGGCGACGCTGGCCGGGTCGGACACGGCGGGCGTGAGGGAGCTGGTCGGCAGCCTCCCGGCACGGCGCCGGGACTTCTTCCGCCGCGTCGACCAGATGCTGGTGCAGGGCATCCTCTACGAGCGGATCCTCCAGCACATCCCCGACCCGGACGTGCGGCGCCTGGCCCACGCCGGACTGGTGCTGCGGCTGATCACACCGGACGTCATCCGGGAGGTGCTGGCCGAGCCGTGCGGGGTGGCCGTGCCGGGGCCGCAGGAGGCGCGGCGGCTGTTCGGGACGCTGTCGCGGCTGGACCTGGTCGAGTCGCGGGGCCCGCAGGCGGTGCGGGTGCGGGCCGACGTGCGGGCGATCATGCTGCGGCTCGCCGCGAGCGACCCGGCGTCGCCGTCGCGGGAGGTGGAACGGCGGGCCGTGGCGTACTACGCGGCGCGCGAGGGCCTGGAGGCGCGCGCCGAGGAGATCTACCACCGGCTGCGGCGGGGCGAGGACCCGCGCACCGTGGAGGAGCGGTGGCTGCCCGGCGTGGAGCGGCTGCTGGAGGGGGCGCAGGACGAGATGAGCCCCCGGGCGGCGGCGCTGCTCGACGCGCACCGGCGGCGCGGCGGGGCGTCGGACCTGGTGATGGCCGAGGCCGACCAGGAGGACTGGGAGCGGATCGCCGGCCGCGAGGTGGAGGACCTGCTGGCGCAGGGGTTCACCGGGGAGGCGCTGGCCCGGCTGGCCGAGCGGCGCCCGTGGACGCCGTGCAGCCCCCTGCACCCGCTGCTGGTGGAGGCCCTGGACCGGGCGGGACGGCGGGCCGAGGCGCGGCGGGCGGCGTCCGACGCGATCGACGCCGCGCGGGAGGCGGAGTGCGGGGAGCGGCAGCTGGAGCTGCTGCTGCTGTCGGCGCGGCTCGCGGAGGAGGACGGCGACGCGGACGGCGCCGACCGGGACCTGCGGCTCGCGGAGGACGTGGCGATCGGTCTGGGGCAGGACCTGGAGGCGATGGGCACGCTGCTGGCCAGGGCGCGGCTGGCGGCGGGCGCGGAGGAGCCCGACCGGGAGGCGGACACCCGGCTCGCGCGGCGGCTGCGGCAGGTCCCGGACGAGGTGCTGGCCGACCAGCCGTCACTGGTGCGGGCCGCTGCGTCCCGGGTGTACACGCTGGACGCGCAGGCCCTGGACCACGCGCTGGAGCTGGTGGGGCTGCCGGAGGGCGACGGGGCGCTGGAGGCGCTGGGCGCGGGGCTGCGGCGGGCGGTGCGGGCCGACCCGCTGCTGCTGCGGCCGCTGATGGACGTCCTGCGCTCGGCGGCCGGCGCCCACGACGCGTCCGCGCCGCCGCCGTCGGACGTCACGGACATCCTGCGGCTGGTACGGGACCGGGGATCGCTCGACGGGCTGGCGCGGCGGCTGCTGGTGCTGCGCGACGGGAGCGGGCAGATCGCGGCGGGCGTGGCGGCCGCCCTGCGCGGCGGGGAGGGCGGTGATCCTCCGTGACGGGCGCGTGGGGCTACCTGACGCAGGAGGACGTCCTGGCCGTACGGGACGCGGCCCTGGACGCGGGCCTCACCGACCCGGCGGTACGGCCGCTGCTCTTCGACGGGATCATGCCCCGGTACCGGGCGACCCTGCCGCTGCTGGCCGCGCCCGGACTGCAGGTGCACTCGGACCTGGTGGAGATGAACCGGGTCGAGCGGCTGGTCGACGGGTCGGTGCCGCTGGAGATCTGGCTGCGCAACGCGGTCGCCCAGACCACGGCCGCCGCGCCGGCGGCCGTGCTCCAGCGGGCCCTGGACGACGTGGCGCGGGACGCGGGCGGCGAGCCGGACGTGTTCGCGGGCCGGCGGGTGCCGGAGGTGAAGGAGGAGATCGTCCACCGGGACGACACGGTGCCGTTCGGGTTCCTGCGGGGCGGGGACGCGGCGGGCGCGGCGGTCGCCCGGATCAAGGTGCCGCCGTACGAGGGCGGGCAGCCGCTCCGGCCGAACGGCTTCCCCCACTCGGGCACCGCCTGGCTGGTCGCCCCGGACCTGCTCGTCACTAACCACCACGTCGTCAACGCCCGTACCGGATCGGGCGGCAGGCGGGCCCTGGCCGGCCCGGAGGACCTGCTGCTGCAGGCGCGGTGCGCGCGGGCCCGGTTCGACTACGAGAGCGACGACACCGGGACGGAGGAGTCCCCCGTACGGGAGCTGGCCGCCGCCGACGCGGAGCTGGACTACGCCGTGCTGCGGCTCGCCGAGCCCTCCGCCCGGCCGGTGCTGCCCCTGGCCGGGCGGACGCTGCGGGTCGCGGCGGGCGACGTGGTGGCCGTCAACATCATCCAGCACCCGGGCGGCGCCCCCAAGCGGGTCGCGCTCCGCAACAACCTCGTGTTCGAGGCGGACGAGCGGGACCTGCACTACTTCACCGACACCCGCGGCGGTTCGTCGGGGTCGCCGGTCCTGACGGACGACTGGCGCGTGGTGGCGCTGCACCGGGGCACGCGGCGGGTGGAGAACGTGTCGTTCCAGGGCCGCGGGACGGCGTTCGTGAACGTCGGCACGCAGTTCACCGCCGTCATGGCGCACCTGGCGGCCCACTCCCCCGCGGTCCGCGCCGAGATCGAGGCGGCCCAGCGCGGTGCGGCCGGGACGCCGCCGTGAGAACCCCCTGAGAGTCCTCTGGGAGGAGGAGCACATGGACGGCAGGAGCAGGTCACCGGTGGCGGCCGGCCCCCAGGAGATCTTCGCCGATCTGCGGGCCGTCGCCGACCGGGTGCGGGAGGGGCTGGCGCGGGAGGTGCCGGAGTCGGCGTACGAACCGCCCGCCGACCGGGCCCCGGGCGAGGAGATCGCCCGGTTCGCCGCACAGGAGCGGGCCCGGGTGCTGGAGGCGGGGGCGCGCGGGCTGGAGAAGCTGGCGGCGGGCCGCGACGACGAGGTCGGCGACGACGAGTCGTTCGGGATGGAGGCGATCGTCCTGCTGGAGGGCCGGCCCGCGATCCTGGTGCAGAACGGCGACTTCCCGCCGCAGGAGGGCGACTGGGCCGTGCTGGACGCCCAGCGGGCCGCGATCCGCCGGACCCTGGCGCGGGTGGGCCGGGTCGAGGTGTCCGGGCACGCCAACCTCGACTGGGTGGGCACGGCGTTCCTGGTCGGCGAGGACGTGGTGATGACCAACCGCCACGTGGCGCTGGAGTTCGCCCGGGACGACGACCCGGCGGAGTGGGCGTTCCGGCCGGGGCTCGGCGCGGCCCTGGACCTGACCCGCGAGTACGGGGCGCTGCCCGGCACGGGCGGCCCGGCGTACGCGGTGACGGAGGTGATCGGCATCCACCGGGAGGTGGACATGGCGCTGCTGCGGGTCGCCCCCATACCGGGCGGGCAGGCGCTGCCGTCGCCGCTGGCCGTGGCGGCGGACGCCCCCGCCGCCCTGCCGGGCCGGCCCGTGTACGTGGTGGGCCACCCGGCGTGGGACGGGCGGCGCAACGAGCCGGAGGCGATGCGCCGGATCTTCATGGACGTCTACAACGTGAAGCGCCTCCAGCCGGGCGCGGCCGGCCGGCTGCTGCCGGAGCGGAACGTGCTGACGCACGACTGCTCGACGCTGGGCGGCAACAGCGGCTCCCCCGTCCTCGGCTTGGACGACCACCGCGTCCTGGGCCTCCACTTCGGCGGGCGGTACGGCTTCGGCAACTACGCGGTGCCGCTGTGGTCGGTGCTGGACGACCCGCTGGTGCGGCGCGCGGGGCTGAACTTCGTCTGAGGGGCCGCGGGGCGGCCGGTCGGTTCCGGTTCGTGGCCGCGTGCCGGTGGTCCTCGCGTCCTGAGGGGCCGTGAGGGCCACCGGCACGTGTGTCCGTGCGCGTGGGCCCGCCCGTGGCACGTCGTCGACGGACGGCCGGTGGCGCCGGTCGAGCCCGTCGCCGGAGCGGGACCGCGGCACGGTGGCGGCCGTCGCGCTCCCCCCGCCGGTTGGTCGTCGACACGGTGCCGCGCGTCCCGGGCGGCGGCTGCGCGGGGCGGCCGGTTCCGCTCGGTCCGGTTCCGCGGGAGGCGGTGCCGCGCGGTCCGGTTCCGCGGGAGGCGGCCCGCCGGTGGTTTCGCGCGTGAGTGCGGGCGGCACGCGGGGGCCGGTTCCGGCCGGTCGGCCCGCCCGCCGGGACGGAGCGCGCCGGGATCGTCGCGGTACCGGGGAACCCCGGCGTGAGGGGCTTTCAGGTACCGTCGTCCGGCAGGCGCGTGCGGAGCGGGCCTCCTCCCGGCCGGGACGGTGCGGAAGACCGCCCCGGGACCGCGGGCGCAGGCCCGCGTCCGCCGGAGTGACGGACGGGGGCGCCGAACCGCGCGGCCCCGCCGGGGCCGGGGCGGCCCGACGCCCCGCCGAGGAACCCGGCCGCCGGTGACCGGCGAGTCGCCCGGCACTTTCCGGGTCGACGCCCACGCAACCACACGGAGGAGGACGCGATGACGGGCAACCCGCCGGGGTTCCGCCCACAGGCCGAAGCGGGGTACTGCCCCCGCCCGGTCCCGGGAGCGGCCCTGCGCCTGTTCCTGTTCCACCACGCCGGCGGCTCCCACCTGCTGTACCGCGACTGGGTCGCGCACTTCCCCGCCGACTGGGAGATCCACCTGCCGGACGCTCCCGGCCGGGGCCGGCTGGCCGACCTGCCGGCCTGCGCCGACGCCGAACGGCTCGTGGACTTCTTCCTCGACGGGATCGTGCCGGTGACGGACCGCCCGTTCGCCTTCTTCGGCCACAGCATGGGCGGCCTGGTCGCCTACGAGCTGACCAACCGGCTGGCCGCCGAGGGCCTGCCGCTGCCGGTCTGGCTCGGCCTGTCGGCCCGCGGCGCGCCGCGGCAGCCGGGCCCGGCCGACACCCGCCACCGCCTGCCCGACGCGGACCTCCGCCGCCACCTGGTCCGGATGGGCGGCACCCCGCCCGAGGTCCTCGACGACCCCGACGTCTGGCAGCTGTTCGAGCCGATGATCCGCAACGACCTGCGACTGGTGGAGACCTGGAGCCCACGGCCGCGGACGCCGCCGCTGACCGTCCCGCTGTCCGTCTTCGGAGGCACCGACGACGTGGTGGTCCCGCCGGAGCGGCTGGCCGCCTGGGAGCGGCACGCCGAGCGGTTCCTCGGCCTGCACCTCCTCGACGGTGACCACTTCTACCTCCGGGGCCGCTCCGCCGAGATGGCCCGCCTGATCACCGGCCGGGTCCGGTCCGCGACCGCGGCCGCCCGCTGACCCTCCGGGACCGCCGGGACCGCCGGGAGACCCGCCGGTCGCCGTGCGGGCCGGCCGTCCGCCGCGGGGTCAGGGGCGCAGGCCGAAGAGGCGGGCGGCGTTGCGCCACAGCACCTGCTCCAACTCGTCCTCGGTGAAGTGCGCGTCGCGGACCACGCCGAGCGAGACGCACGGGTCGACCAGGGTGGCGTCCGTACCGAACAGGATGCGCTCGACGGGCACCCCGGCCTCGCGGGCGTACGCGACGCGCCCCGCGTCGGCGACGGTCCGGCAGTGCTCCAGGTACAGCCGGTCGCAGGCGGCCGCGGCGTGCGCCGCCTCGCGCCAGGCGTCACCGCCCGCGTGGCCCAGGATGACGCGCAGCCCGGGACGGGCCCCGACGAGCTCGGGCAGGAGGGTGACCTCGGTGCCCCAGGTGTGCAGCAGGAGCGGTACGCCCGCCTCGGCGACCAGGTCGAAGGCGGCGGCCATCTCGGGCGAGCCGGGCAGGCGGCCCGGATAGGTGGTGTGGATCTTCGCTCCGACGAACCGCCCGGTGTCGAGGCAGCGCCGCAGGTCGGCGGCGCTCTCCTCGATGCGGTTGGGGTTGACGACGGCGTAGCCCAGGAGGCGGGGCCGGGTCGCGAGGGCCTTGTGGAGGGCGGCGTTGCCCGCGACCGCGTCGTACACGACGGCCTCGGAGGCGGAGACGAGCTGCAGGTCGATGCCGTACCGGTCCATCTGGCGGAGGTTGGCGTCGGCGTCGCCGGACGTCAGGTGGAACGGCCAGTGCCCCACGTGGGCGTGCACGTCGATGATCGGCATCAGGCGAGCAGCTCCTCGACGTTCTTCGTGGCGATCGCGGCGCGGTCGTCGGCGGAGACGTCGGCGTACCGCAGCTTCAGCGTCTGGGGCGAGAGGTCCATGAAGGGCGTGCGCGACCCGAAGACGAGGTGGCGGGCGCCCACGGACTCGACGACCCGCTCGATGGAGTCGGGCCCTGACAGCATCCGGGTGGTGGCCCGGAAGCCGGGCTCGTCGCGGGCGAGGAGGAGGAAGTCGGCGAGGACGTACGCGTGGAGGTCGAGGAACACCACGTCGGCGCCCCGGCCGGTGAGCGGCGGGCCGAAGCGGCGCGGGTCACCGTCGTGCAGGAGTACCATGCCGCGCTCGGCGGCCAGCCGGACGGTCCTGCGGTAGCCGGGGAAGTCGGGTTCGACGCCCTGGTCGACGGTGAACAGGCGCAGGAACCGGACGCCCGCGGCGGTGAGTTCGTCCAGGCGCGCCTCGGCGGTGAGGGCGTCGCGCAGGTCGACGGTGCCGACGGGGCGCAGTTCGGGGCAGCCGGCGAGGTCGCGGAGCGTCTCGGCGTTGCCGCCCGCGTCGTCGAAGAGGGCGCCGCGGGTGGACAGGGCCAACCCCCCGGCGACGGGCGACCCTGCGAGCCGGGCCCGCACCTCGGCCAGGGTGGTGTCGCGGTGGTGCCGGGGCCAGGGGCCGTACAGCACGTCGACGTCCCATCCGACGTGCTCCTCGGCCGTGGGCCGCAGCCACGCGTACCCGCCCACACCGCCCCCTTCCGCCGACCACTTGCGACCAGGCCCGAAACTAGAACGCCGAGGGGGCGGCGTCAACGAGGCGGGGCCACGGCCGGGCCGGGCGCGTCCCCGGCGGCCCGGGAAGCCGGCGGTGCGTGCGGGCCGCCGCCCCGCCCCCGCGCCTCCGCCACGCCGGCGGGCCCGTCCGCGGCGTCCTCCGGGCGCGCCGTGCTCCGCCGCGCGTCCCGGCCCTCCCGGAGCGGGCGCCGCGTTTGGCGCGGCGGGCGCGGAGCACTCGCCCGGGGAGGGAGAAGGGAGGCCGCCGTGATCCTGGAGGAGGTCGCCCTGCCGGCGGCGGACGGTTCCGCGCTCCGCGGCGATCTGGCCCTGCCCGCGTCGGTGCCGGTGATGGTGGTGTTCGCGCACGGCAGCGGGAGCTCCCGGCACAGTCCGCGCAACCGGGTCGTGGCCGCGGCGCTGCGCCGGGCGGGCATGGGCACCCTGCTGATGGACCTGCTCACGGAGCGGGAGGAGCGCCACGACCTGCTGACCGCCGAGTACCGGTTCGACATCGGCCTGCTGTCGTCGCGGGTCGTGGCCGCGGTCGACTGGCTCGCCGGCCTGCCCGCGACGCGGACGCTGGGGGTGGGGCTGTTCGGGGCGAGCACCGGTGCGGCGGCGGCGCTGCGCGCGGCCGCCGAGCGTCCGGCGCGCGTGCGGTCCGTGGTGTCGCGCGGCGGGCGCCCCGACCTGGCCGGGGACGCGCTGGCGCGGGTGGCGGCCCCGGTCCTGCTGATCGTCGGCGGGGAGGACCCCGAGGTGCTGCGCCTGAACCGGGAGGCGGCCGGGCGGCTGGCGGCGCCGCACCGGGTGGAGGTCGTGCCCGGCGCCGGCCACCTCTTCGAGGAGCCGGGTGCGTTGGAGCACGTGGTCCGCGCGGCGCGGGAGTGGTTCCGGCGGCCGGGCGGCGACGCGCCGGGGGCGCCCGGCGGGCGGACGTGACCGGCCGCGGGGCACCGCGGTGAGGAGGTAGTGATGGAGTTGCGGTTCGAGGACCGGCGGGACGCGGGGAGCCGGCTCGGTGAGCGGGTACGGGTGCGGGCGGCCGAGCGGCGGTGGCCCGACCCGGTCGTACTGGCCCTGCCGCGGGGCGGCGTCCCGGTCGGGGCGGAGGTGGCTCGGGCGCTCGGCGCGCCGCTGGACGTGCTGGTCGTGCGGAAGATCGGGATGCCCGGCCGGCCGGAGGTCGGCATCGGCGCGATCGCCGGGGAGGCGCCGCCCCTCTTCGACGAACGGGCACTGGCGATGCTCGGCATCACCCCGGACGAGCTGGGCGCCGACGTGGCGCGGGAGCGCACCGAGCTGCACCGGCGGGAGGCCCTGTACCGGCGCGGCGCCCCGGGCCCGGACCTGCGGGACCGGACGGCCCTGCTGGTCGACGACGGCCTGGCGACGGGCGTCACGGCCCGCGCGGCGATCCGGCTGCTGCGGGGCGAGGAGCCTGCGTGGGTGGTGCTGGCGGTCCCCGTGGGCGACCGCCGGGCCGTGGCGGGGCTCCGCCCCGAGGTGGACGACCTGGTCTGCCTCTCCGAGCCGGCGGACTTCCACGCGGTGGGCCTGTGGTACGAGGACTTCGACCAGGTGTCGGACGAGGAGGTGCTCGGGGTGCTGGCCGACCTGTCCGCCCCGGAGCGCCTGCGCCCCACCCGCCACCGGTGACCCCGACCGGCCGCGGCCCGCCCGGGGCCGGTGGGGCGCGGGGACGGGCCCTTCCCGGAACGGGTCCCGGAAGCGGGGCCCGTCGGCCGCCTTCCGGACGCCGGAACACCGCCCGTACCCACCCGTCCGTCCCGCACCGGCCGCGCGCAGAGCCCCGGTCGCGGCCTCCGCACGACTCCTGGCGACGGACGCCTCGATCCCCAGGCGCGGCGTGTCGGGACCCCGGCGTCCCGTGCGACCGGCGCCTTCGCGAGGAGCCTAGGGCGGAGGCACCGTCACGGCGGTGACCGCCAGGGCCCCGTCCACGGCCCACCGCCCGGTGAAGCCCTCCGCCGGGACGGCCGGGGCGCGCTGGAGGAGCCGTGCCGTGAACGTCCCGTCCGGCGCGAAGGCCAGCTCGGCCTCCTCGTGACCGAGCCAGCGGCGGGTGAGCGGGAACCACGCCTTGTACACCGACTCCTTCGCGCTGAACAGCAGCCGGTCCCAGTGCACTCCCGGGTGCAGCCTGGCCAGTGCCGCCAGGTGCGCCCGTTCGGCCTCCGAGGCGACCAGGCCCAGGACGCCGTCCGGCAGCGGCAGGTGGTCCTCGGCGTCGATCCCGAGGGACCGCAGGTCGGCGTCGCGCGCCACGGCCGCCGCCCGGTACCCCTGGCAGTGGGTCAGGCTGCCGACGATCCGGTCCGGCCACACGGGCGCCCCGCGTTCGCCGCGCGGTACGGGCACGGGCCCGACGCCCAGCCCGGCGAGGGCGCGCCGCGCGCACCACCGGGCGGTGGTGAACTCCCGGCGCCGCTTGTCCACCGCACGGCTCACCACCTCGGCCTCCGCACCGAGCAGCGGCAGGTCCGGCGGGTCGTGGAAGGCCTCGGCGACGGACACCGCGGACGGCAGTATCAGGTCGATCACGGACGTTCGCTCCCCCCACTACGGCTGGCGCGGCTGTCGCGGCCGGTACGACCGCCGCGGCCGGGGCGGCGGTGCCGCCTCGACGGGGACACCTTCGCACAGGGAGGCGCGATCCGATCATCACTTGACCGGATGAGGGCGTCGAACGTCCGGCGGCAGTGCCCTCCGGAACCGGGAGGGCCCGCGCGACGGCACCTCCGTCACCCGGGCCGGGGGCGCCGCCGCGCCCTGCGAGCGGGTGGGGAACGGCGGGACGAGGACGGGGGCGGGGGCCGCGACGAGGGGCGGCACCCGGCCGGAG
>JAAXOU010000104.1 GCA_012396115.1 Streptomyces somaliensis DSM 40738
GTGCTCCGCCGGGCGGCGGGGGCGGGGGGCGCACGCTGGGTACGGCCGCCGGCCCTACCGGACACCGCCGAGGAGCGCTCCGGGTGCGCGCGGGGCGTGCGGTCCACGGCCGGGCGCGGACCCCGGCGCGCCCGCCCGGCCCCGGGGACGCCTCCGTGGGGGGCCGCGTGAGAACGGAGGGGCCCGGGGAAGAAGAAGCGGCAACCGAAGGAGGCCGCCGTGGACCGTGACGTGCTGGGGTTGGGAGACATCCTGGTGGAGGCGGAGGCCGCCTCTCCGGTGGAGTCCGTCGATGTCGTGGCCCGGAACCTGCGGAAGCGGTTCGGGGCGGACTGCGTCTCGTTCCTCTTCGTCGACCTGGTCGGCGAGGAACTGGTGCGGCTCACCACGGCCGACGGGGCGGAGGACGGGCGCAGGGCGACGCGCATAGGCCTGCGGGGAAGCGTGTACGAGGAGGTCCTGAGGACCCAGCGCCTCCACGTCGAGCCGGACGGGAGGGGCGGCCACCGGGCCGTCGCGCCGGTCACCAACCGCGGGGACTGCGTCGGCGTGCTGGAGCTGACGCTGCCGTGCGCCGACGAGGCGGTGCTGCGCCGGGTGGTGGACGCGGCGCACGCGCTGGCGTACATCATCGTCACCGACCGGCGCTTCACCGACCTGTACCACTGGGGCCGGCGCAGCACCCCCACCAGTCTGGCCGCCGAGATCCAGCACCAGTTGCTGCCCTCCGCCGCGTGCTGCGAGGCCGCGCAGTTCTCCCTCGCGGGCGGTCTGGTGCCGGCCGACGACATCGGCGGCGACACCTACGACTACGCCCTGGACCGGGACACCCTGCACCTGTCCATCACCGACGCCATGGGGCACGACACCGAATCCGCCCTGCTGGCCACCCTGCTGCTCGGCGCGCTGCGCGGCGCCCGGCGCGTCGGGGACGGCGGGCGGCCGCTCGGGCAGCGGCCCCAGCTCCGCGAGCCGGTCGTCCGTGGAGCGGTGGTCCACGACCGGCTGCGTCAGCCGCATGTACGCCTCCTCCAGCGACGCCTGGTGCGGGGAAAGCTCCCACAGCCGGACCCCCGCGCCGTGCGCCAGGTCGCTGATGCGGGGGAGGGGGAGCCCGGTCACGCGCAGGGCCCCGTCCGGCTCCGACAGGACGAAACCCCCCGCCCCGGTCAGGGCGGCGACCAGCCTCTCGCGCTGCTCCGGCTCGGTCGCCGGGGTCCGCACGCGCGCGAAGCCCGCGGAGTTGGCGGCGATGAAGTCGCGCACGCTCATGTCGGCGAGCAGCCGCCCCCGGCCGATGACGACGAGGTGGTCGGCGGTGAGGGCCATCTCGCTCATCAGGTGGCTGGAGACGAAGACCGTGCGGCCCTCGGCGGCCAGCGACCTCATCAGGTTCCGCACCCAGAGGATGCCCTCCGGGTCCAGGCCGTTGACCGGCTCGTCGAAGAGGAGCACCTGCGGGTCGCCGAGGAGCGCCGCCGCGATGCCGAGGCGCTGCCCCATGCCGAGGGAGAACCCGCTGGACCGCCTGCGCGCCACGTCACGGAGGCCGACGACGTCCAGGACCTCGTCCACCCGCCGCGCGGGTATGCCGGCGAGCTGGGCGAGGGCCAGGAGGTGGGTGCGGGCCGCGCGGCCGCCGTGCACCGCCCGCGCGTCGAGGAGGGCGCCGACCTGGCGAGGGGCGTTCGGCAGCTCCCGGAAGGGGTGGCCGCCGATCGTGACGTGCCCGGAGGTGGGCCGGTCCAGTCCGAGGATCATGCGCATCGTGGTCGACTTGCCGGAGCCGTTCGGCCCCAGGAACCCGGTGACGACACCGGGCCGCACCCGGAACGACAGGTCGTCCACGGCGGTCTTGGCGCCGTAGCGCTTGGTCAGGCGTACTGCCTCGATCATTCTCCAGCCCCACAGCTCGGTCCGACGGCGGATGGCGCCGCGCCCCGCGCGCCGGGGCCACCCGTAGGAGGTAAGAGGAGGGCGGGGCCCGTGACGGTTCCGTCCCCCCGCCGGAAACCTACGCGTCGCGGCGCCGGAGCACCACGCAGCCCCCGGCCAGGGCCGCCGCCACCCACAGGAGCATGATGCCGAGCCCGCCCCACGGCCCGTAGGGGACCGGGTCCTGCCCCATCGCGTTCGGCACCACCTGCATGATCCTGGAGCCGGCCTGGTCGGGGAAGTACCGGGCCACCTCCTTGGCGCCGGGGACGGCCGCCAGGATCTGC
Organism: Streptomyces somaliensis DSM 40738; assembly: GCA_012396115.1. Lineage (GTDB taxonomy): Bacteria > Actinomycetota > Actinomycetes > Streptomycetales > Streptomycetaceae > Streptomyces > Streptomyces somaliensis. Next base: position 2,223 of record JAAXOU010000104.1, read on the forward strand.
GACACGAGGAAGAAGAACGGCACGAGGATGCCGAGCGACAGCGTGGAGGAGCGCAGCATCGCCGCCACGCCCATCGAGAGGACCGCGATCAGGCCCATGTACAGGCCGCCGCCGATCACCGCGCGCAGCACGTTCTCCTCGCCGATCGACGTCCGGTGCTCCCCGAGCAGCGACTGGCCGACGAAGAACGACAGGAAGCTGGTGGCGAGGCCCACGGCCAGCGCCAGCAGCCCCGCCACGGCGATCTTGCAGAAGAGGAACGTCGCCCGCCGCGGGACCGCCGCCAGGGAGGTGCGGATCATGCCGGAGCCGTACTCCGTGCCGACCACCAGGACTCCGAAGACGACCATCGCCAGCTGCCCCAGCATCATGCCGGAGAAGCTGATCATGGTCGGGTCGAAGGAGGCACGCTCGAACTCGGGGAGGTCGTCGAACCGCGCGTGCGTCAGGGCGCTGAGCCCCGCCCCCATCGCGACCGTCACGACCAGGGCGCTGGCCAGCGTCCAGACCGTCGACGCGACCGTACGGACCTTGGTCCACTCCGACCGGAGGACCGCGGGTACCGATGCCATCGTTCAGGCCCCCTTCACGCCCGCGCCCCACCGGGACGCGCCGTCGCCGTGTGCGTGGTACTCGACCGCGCCCGCGGTCATCCTCATGAACGCCTCCTCCAACGAGGCCCGCTGGGCGCTCAGTTCGTGGAGGACGACACGGTGCTCCGCGAGGAGTTCGCCGACCCGCTCCGTCGACTCCCCGTCGACCTCCAGGGCCCCGTCCCCGGCGTCCACCGCCGTCAGGCCCGCCGCGTCCAGGGCGTCCCTGGCGAGCTCCCGCTGCGGGGTGCGCAGGCGCACGTAGCCGCGCGAGTTCTCCCGGATGAAGTCGGCCATCGACGTGTCCGCGAGCAGCTTTCCCTGCCCGATGACGACCAAGTGGTCGGCGGTCAGCGCCATTTCGCTCATCAGGTGGCTGGAGACGAAGACCGTTCGCCCCTCCGACGCGAGATGTTTCATCAGATTTCGGATCCAGTGAATTCCCTCGGGATCCAGCCCGTTGACGGGCTCGTCGAACATCAGAATCCGCGGATCGCCCAGGAGCGCGGCGGCGATTCCCAACCGCTGCCCCATTCCCATCGAAAAATTCTTCGATTTCTTGCGTGCCACCGCCGTCAGGCCCACCAGGTCGAGGACCTCCCCGACCCGCTGCTCGGGAATGCGGTTCGACTGCGCCAGGCAGAGCAGGTTGTGGTACGCGGTGCGGCCGCCGTGCAGCGCCTTGACGTCCAGCAGGGCGCCGATGTACTTCAGCGGCTCGTCCAGCTCGCGGTAGCGCCGGCCGTCGATCCGGACGGTGCCGCTCGTCGGGGCGTCCAGGTCCAGCACCATGCGCATGGTCGTCGACTTGCCCGCGCCGTTCGGCCCCAGGAACCCCGTCACCATCCCGGGGCGGACCGTGAAGGAGAGGCCGTCGACGGCCGTCTTCGAGCCGAAGCGCTTGGTCAGTCCCTCTAGCTGGATCATGTGTCCACGCTACGGAAGCGCACGGCCCCCCGCCACCTGATCGGCGGGGGGCCGTGCGGAGTACACGGACCCGGTCCCCACACGGGGGACGGGACCGGCGTGCGGTACGCCGTCCGGGCCGGCGCGGCGGACCGCACGCCGACCGCGTCAGCGGGACTGCTGCGCCGGGAGGCTGCGGCCGGCCGGCTCGTCGTCCGGCACGCTCGCCGCGGCGACCGCGGCACCGGTCAGGGTGGCCAGCATCTCGCGGACGTTGGTCAGCTGGGCGTTGATCGAGTCCCGGCGGTTGGTCAGCGCCGCCAGCTCGCGCTCCGATTCGCTGCGGATGCGGTCCGCCTTCGCGTTCGCGTCGGCCACGATGTCCTCGGCCTGGCGCTGCGCCGTCTCCACCGTCTGACGGGCCCGGCGCTCCGCGTCCGTCCGCAGCTTCTCCGCCTCCAGACGCAGCTGCTCCGCACGGTGCTCGATCTCCGCGAGCCGCTTCTCCGCCTTCGCCTGGCGCGAGGCCAGGTCCCGCTCCGACTGCTCGCGCCGCTTGGCGAGGTTGGTCTCGAAGTCGGCGGCCGCCTGGGCGGCCTTGGCGCGCGTCTCCTCGAACAGCGCGTCGGCCTCCTCGCGCTTCGCCTGCGCGTCCTTCTGCGCCTCGGCCCGCAGCGTGCTCGCCTCGGACTGCGCCTTCTCGACGATGCGGGCGCCCTCGTCCTCGGCCTTCGCCTTGCGGTCCGCCGCGTACGTCTCCGCGTCGTTGCGCACCTGCTGGGCCGCCGACTCGGCCAGCTCGCGGTGCTGTTCGGCGGCGCGGCGGGCGTCCTCGCGCAGCTCCTTGGCCTCCTCCTCGGCGAGGCGGAGGATCTTCTCGACGCGGGCCCCCAGGCCGGCGTACGACGGCTCCGCGTCACTCATCTGGGGCTGGGCGTTCTGGGTCTCGAGGTGGAGTTCCTCGATGCGCTTTTCCAGAGCAGTGATCCGGGCAAGAGCATTGTCACGGTCGGCGACGAGCTTGGTAATGCGGTCGTCCACCTGACCGCGGTCGTAACCACGCCGCACGAGCTCGAAGCCGAAGGGGGAGGAAGTGTCGCTCATGGGGTTCCTGTCGAATGAGACCGGTGAGGTGTTAGAGGGAATCCTAGGCGCCAGAGCGGCGTGTCATCGAGCGGATGCCCGTTTGATCGGGAGAATGTGCAGTCTTTCGTGCGCCTCAGTCGGTGTTTGACTTGCCGCCGGAGCGGGTACCGGCCGCCGCACCCGCCTTCGCGCCGCCGTCCTTGGCGCTCCCGGACGGCGCCTCGAAGGACTCCAGGGCTTCCAGGACGGCCTGGACGCGGGAGATCTCGTCCTTGATGTCCTTCTGGCGGCGCACCAGGACCTCCAGCTCCCGCCGGCCGTCCTCCACCAGGCGCGCGGCCTGCGCCTCCGCGTCCTCCTTGGTCCTGCGCGCCTCGCGGACCGCGTCGGCCTTCCTCTGGTTGGCCTCCTTGAGCAGGCCCTCGGCCTTCTTCACCGCGGAGATGCGGACCCTGCTCGCCTCCGAGTCGGCCTCCGACAGCACCTCCTCGGCCCTGGCCCGCGCCTCGGCCAGCTGCTGCTCCGCCGTCCGCACCAGCTTGTCGGCCCGCTCGCCGGCGACCCGCACCTGCTCGGCGCTCTCCCGGCGGGCCCGCTCGTGCAGCTCCTCGATCTCCGTCTCGGTCCGCACGCGCAGCTCCTCCGTGCGCTCCCTTATGGCGTTGGCGTCGCTGCGGGCGCCGACCAGCAGCTCGTCCGCGTCCGTACGGGCCTTCTCCACCAGGGTGTTCCCCTCGACGGTCGCCTCGGAGACGATCCGCTCGGCCTCCTCGCGGGCCGCGCCGACCATCGTGTCCGCCCGCGCCTCGGCGTCCGTTGTGATGCGCAGCGCCTCCTCCTGCGCCTTCGCCATCAGCTGGTCGGCCTGCTCGGCGGCGTCCGCCCGGCGCTTGGCCGCGGCGTCCCTCGCCTCGTCGAGGAGCCGGTCCGCCTCCGCGCGGGCATCGGCGCGCAGCCGCTCCGCCGCCTCCCCGGTCTCCCTGAGGTGCTGTTCGGCCTCCTTGCGGATCCGCTCGGCCGCCTGCTGCGCCGAACCGACCGTCTCGGCGGCCTCGGCGCGCAGCCGCTCCGCCTCGCCGGTGGCCTCCGCGATGAGCTTGTCGGCCTGCTCCGCCGCGCCGGAGCGCCGCTTGTCGGCCTCCCTGCGCGCCTCGTCCCGCAGCCGGGCGGCCTCGGCCTGCGCCTCGTCGAGGACCTCGACGGCCTCGGTCGCGAGCCGGTCGGCCTCCTCGGCCGCCCGGGCCGTGACGCGCTCCGCCTCGTCGGTCGCGCCGGAGACGATCCGCTCCGCCCTCGCCGTGGCCTCGTCGACCAGCTTCTCCGCCTCTGCCGACGCCTCCGTGACGAGCCGGTCCGCCTGCGCGGCCGCCTCGGAGCGGATGCGGTTGGCGTCGCCGCGGGCCTCCGCGCGGGTGCGCGCCGCGTCCTGCTCGGCCGCGGCGAGCGAGTCCGACGCCTCCGTCCGCACCCGCTGCGCGTACTCGGCGCCGTCCGCCTTGAGCCGCTCGGCCTCCGCCAGCGCTTCCTTGACGGAGCGCTCGGCCAGCGCCTTCGCCGCATCGGTCTCCTCCTGCGCGCGGCTCCGGACCCGCGCCGCGTCCTCGGCCGCCCGCTCCCGCTCCTGATAGGCGTCGGACCGGACCCGGTCCGCTTCCTCCTGGGCCTCCTTGCGCGTCCGCTCCGCGGCGTGCTCGGCCGCCGAACGCAGCCCGGCGACCTCCTCCTCGGCCGCCTCCTGGAGCCCGGCGACCGCCTCCCGCACCTGCTGCGCCGTCTGCTCGGCCGCCGAGACCAGGTCGGTGGCCCGCTGGTCGGCCTCCCCGACCAGGCGCTGCGCCTCCGCCTGCGCCTCCTCGACGCGCCTGCGGGCCGACGCCAGCAGTTCCTCGCTCCGCTCGCGGGCGAGGGCGCGCTCCTGGTCCGCCTCGGCGCGCGCGGCGCCCAGCGTCTCCTCGGCCTCCCGGCGGCGCCGGTTGGCCTCCTCCTGCGCGGCCGCCAGCTCCTCGGCGGCCTCCGTCTTGAGCCGCTCCGCCGCGGCCTGCGCCTCGGCGCGCACGCGGTCGGCGGTCTCGTGCGCCTCCGTCTTGAGCCGCTCCGCCTCCGCGGCGGCCTCGGCGCGCAGCCGTACGGCGGTGTTCTCCGCCTCGGCGCGCGAGCTCGACGCGTCCGCGGCGGCCTCGGTGCGCAGCCGCTCGGCCTCCCGCTCGGCCTGCTCCTGGAGCGTGCGCCGCCGCTCGGCGGCCTCGGTGCGCAGCCGCTCGGTCTCCTCCGCCGCCTCCCGGCGCAGCCGCTCCTCCTCGGCGAGCCGGCGCGCCTCGGCCGCGCGCAGGCGCGCCTCCTCGGCCTGCCGCTCGGCCTCGCGGCGCCGCGCCTCCTCCTCCTCGCGGCGCTTGCGCTCCTCCTCCTCGGCGCGCAGCCTGGCGAGCTGCTCCTGGCGCTCCCGCTCCAGTCGCTCCTCCTCGGCCTTCCGCCGCGCCTCCTCCTCGGCCTTGCGGCGGGCCTCCTCCTCGGCGGCCTTCCGCGCCTCCGCCAGGGCCCTCACCTCGGCCTCGGACAGCGGCAGCACCTGGTCGAGGCGGTGGCGCACGACGGTGGTGACGGCCTCCGGCTCCCGGCCCGCGTCCACGACGAGGTACCGGGCGGGGTCGGCGGCCGCGAGGGCGAGGAAGCCGGCCCGCACGCGCGCGTGGAACTCCGCGGGCTCCGACTCCAGCCGGTCGGGCGCCTCCGTGAACCGCTCGCGGGCCGTCTCCGGCGCCACGTCCAGCAGCACGGTCAGGTGCGGGACGAGCCCGCCGGTCGCCCAGCGGGAGATGCGGGCGATCTCGGTCGGGGACAGGTCCCGGCCGGCGCCCTGGTAGGCGACGGACGAGTCGGTGTACCGGTCGGAGATGACGACGGCGCCGCGCTCCAGGGCGGGGCGGACCAGCGAGTCGACGTGCTCGGCGCGGTCGGCGGCGTACAGCAGCGCCTCCGCGCGGTGGGAGAGCCCGGCGGAGGAGACGTCCAGCAGGATCGACCGGAGCCGCTTGCCGACGGGGGTGGCGCCCGGTTCGCGGGTGACGACCACCTCGTGGCCCTTCGCGCGGATCCACTCGGCGAGCGCCGCGACCTGGGTGGACTTGCCGGCGCCGTCGCCGCCCTCGACGGCGATGAAGAAGCCGGTGGGGGCCGGGGCCTGGGCCGGGTCGGCGCCGCGCAGCGCGTCGCGCAGGTCGCGGCGGAGCGGTACGCCCGACCGGTCGTCGGTCCTGGCGAGGAGGAGCGCGGCGACGGGCAGCAGCAGCGCGCCGACCAGCATCAGCGTGAAGGCGGCGCCGCCGTGCGCGAAGACGACGTCGCCGCCGGCGAGGCGGCGCGGGCCGATGGCCGCGGCGAGCAGGGGCGCCGTGAGCGCGCCGAGGACTATCGCCACCCGTACGACGGCGTGGAGGTGCTCGGTCAGGCGCGGCTTGCGGAACTCCTCGGTCTCCTGGTCGATCAGCGTGTGTCCGACGTTCGCGGCGACACCGGCCGACAGGCCGGCGGTGAGGGCGAGGAACAGCACGGTCGCCGTGTCGGGCACCAGGCCCGCCACCAGCAGCGCGACCCCGGTGGCGGCGGTCGCGAGGGCGAGGAGCCGGCGCCGGGACAGGGCGGGCAGGACGGCGCGGGCGGCACGGACGCCCAGGCCCGTGCCGCCGGTCAGGGCGAGGACGAGCAGCGCGTACGCCACGGGGCCGCCGCCCAGTTCGGCAGCGTGCAGCACGGCGACGGCCGCGGCGGAGGCGACCGCTCCGGCGACGGCGGCGCAGGCGAGGACGAGCAGCGGTATGGCGCCCGTGCGGCCCTTCTCCGGCCCCGCGTCCGTGGACGGCCGGCGCAGGCCCTCCAACGGGGAGCGGGGGCGCGGCGTCTGGGTGTCGGGCAGCCGGAGGAAGTACAGGAGGGACAGGGACCCGGCGAACAGCCCGGCCGCCGCGTACGAGCCGAGCGCCGCCCGGTGCGTCGCGAACCAGTCGACGCCGAGCGCCAGCAGCCTGCCGGCGAGGGCCGTGACCAGCAGGACGGCGGCCGCCGCCGGGATCGCGGCGAAACCGGTGCGCACCGAGAGCCGGCGCAGCGCGCCCAGGTGGTCCGGCAGGGGCCGCACGGCGGCGCCCTCGGGAGGCGGGGCGGGCAGCAGGGCGGGCGCCGCGCTCTCCTTGGCGACCGTCCAGAACCGCTCGGCGGCGCCGGCCAGGAAGACCGTGATCAGGAGCAGGAGGACGGCGTGCGCGGGCGTCCAGACGATCCACAGCGGGGCGACGACCAGCAGCGCGATCCGCACGCCGTCCGCGGCGACCATGGTCCAGCGGCGGTCGAGGGGGCCGCCGGAGGCGACGAGACCGCTCACCGGGCCGAGCAGCACGGCGCCGAGGAGCAGCGTGGACAGGGCCCGGGCGCCGAGGACCGCGGCGACCGCGAGGGCCGCGCCGCGCACCCCGCCGCCGAACGCCTCCTGCGCGACGGCCGCCCGTACGGTCAGGAGGACCAGGACGAGCAGGGCGAGTGCGTCGGCGACGCCGCCGGCGAGCGACGCGGCCCACAGCCGGCGCAGCGGCGGGTTGCGCAGCAGGGCCCGTACGGCGCGCTCGCGGGAGTCCGCGGCGAGTGCGGCGTCGGAGACTTCGGGGTCTGAGGTGGGGCCCAGGGCCGTTGGCTGCTCGGCTCGCGTCATCTCCTCAGCCTATCCGCCCGGACCGGCCCCCATACGCCCCGGCCGGGCCGCCGTGGCGGCGGAGGACGGGCGCCGGGCCGGGACCCGGCCGGCGGGTCCCCGACCCCGTCGTCTGCTCCCCTGCTCCGCTACTCCTCGGAGGCGCCGGTCCTCGCCGCCGCGGTGGTCCTGGCCGCGGCCGCCTTCTTCGCGGCGGCGGTCTTGGCCGTGGTGGTCCTCGCGGCCGTCTTCTTCGCCGCCGCCTTCTTGGCGGTGGTCTTCTTCGCGGCGGTCTTCTCGGCGGTGGTCTTCTTCGCCGTCGCCTTCTTGGCCGTCGCCTTCTTGGCCGTCGCCTTCCTGGCGGTCTTCTTCGCCGGGGCCTTCGCCCGCTTCTCGGCGAGCAGTTCGAAGCCGCGCTCCGGCGTGATCGTCTCCACGCTGTCGCCGCTGCGCAGGGTCGCGTTGGTCTCGCCGTCGGTCACGTACGGTCCGAAGCGGCCGTCCTTGACGACGACGGGGCGCTCGCTCACCGGGTCGTTGCCCAGCTCCTTCAGCGGCGGCTTGGCGGCCGCGCGCCCGCGCTGCTTGGGCTGGGCGTAGATCGCGAGGGCCTCCTCCAGCGTGATCGTGAAGAGCTGCTCCTCGCTCTCCAGCGACCGCGAGTCGGTGCCCCTCTTCAGGTACGGGCCGTAGCGGCCGTTCTGCGCGGTGATCTCGACGCCCTCGGAGTCCGTGCCGACGACGCGCGGCAGGGACATCAGCCGGAGCGCGTCCTCCAGGGTCACCGTGTCGACGGACATCGACTTGAAGAGGGAGGCCGTGCGCGGCTTCACCGCGTTCTTGCCGGTCTTCGGGGTGCCCTCGGGCAGGACCTCCGTGACGTACGGGCCGTAGCGGCCGTCCTTGGCGACGATCGTGTGGCCGGTCGCCGGGTCGGTGCCCAGCTCGAACTCGCCGCTCGGCCTGGCGAGCAGTTCCTCCGCGTACTCCACGGACAGCTCGTCGGGCGCCAGGTCGGCGGGGACGTCGGCGCGCTGGTGGCCCTCCTCGCCCTTCACGCCGCGCTCGATGTAGGGACCGTAGCGGCCGACGCGCAGCACGATGTCGTTGCCGACGGGGAAGGAGGAGATCTCCCGGGCGTCGATCGCCCCCAGGTCCGTGACCAGGTCCTTCAGGCCGCCGAGGTGGTCGCCGTCGCCGTTGCCCGCGTCGGCGGCGCCGCCGGCGCCCGTCCCCGTGCCCTCGCCGAAGTAGAACCGCCTCAGCCACGGCACGGCCTGGGCCTCGCCGCGGGCGATGCGGTCGAGGTCGTCCTCCATCCTCGCGGTGAAGTCGTAGTCGACGAGCCGTCCGAAGTGCTTCTCCAGCAGGTTGACGACGGCGAAGGAGAGGAACGACGGGACGAGCGCCGTGCCCTTCTTGAAGACGTAGCCGCGCTCCAGGATCGTGCCGAGGATCGACGCGTACGTCGACGGGCGGCCGATCTCGCGCTCCTCCAGCTCTTTGACGAGCGACGCCTCGGTGTAGCGGGCCGGCGGCTTGGTGGCGTGGCCGTCCGCCGTGATCTCCTCGGCGGTCAGGGCGTCCCCCTCGGCGACCTGCGGGAGGCGGCGCTCGCGGTCGTCGAGCTCGGCGTTCGGGTCGTCGGCCCCCTCGACGTACGCCTTCATGAAGCCGTGGAAGGTGATCGTCTTGCCGGAGGCGCTGAACTCGGCGTCGCGGCCGTCGGCGGACCGGCCGCCGATCCGGACGGTGACGGAGTCGCCGACCGCGTCCTTCATCTGGGAGGCGACGGTCCGCTTCCAGATCAGCTCGTAGAGCCTGAACTGGTCGCCGGTCAGCCCGGTCTCGGCGGGCGTGCGGAAGCGGTCGCCGGAGGGGCGGATCGCCTCGTGCGCCTCCTGCGCGTTCTTGACCTTCCCGGCGTACGTGCGCGGCGCGTCCGGCAGGTAGGCGGCGCCGTACAACTGCGTGACCTGCGCGCGGGCGGCGGCGACGGCCGTGTCGGACAGCGTCGTGGAGTCCGTGCGCATGTAGGTGATGAAGCCGTTCTCGTACAGCTTCTGCGCGACCTGCATCGTCGCCTTCGCGCCGAAGCCGAGCTTGCGGCTCGCCTCCTGCTGGAGGGTCGTGGTGCGGAACGGCGCGTACGGGGAGCGGCGGTACGGCTTGGACTCGACCGAGCGGACGGCGAACCGCGCGTCGGCGAGCGCGGCGGCCAGGGAGCGGGCCTCCGCCTCGCCGAGGTGGAGGACCTGGCCGCTCCTGAGGCGGCCGTCCGGGCCGAAGTCGCGGCCCTGGGCGACGCGGCGCCCGTCGACCGAGGCGAGGCGGGCCGTCAGGACCGACGGGTCGGAGGGGTCGCCGGCGCGGCCGGTGCCGAAGGTGCCGGTGAGGTCCCAGTACTCGGCGGAGCGGAAGGCGATGCGCTCGCGCTCCCGCTCGACGACGAGCCGGGTGGCGACGGACTGCACGCGGCCGGCCGAGAGCCGGGGCATGACCTTCTTCCACAGGACCGGCGAGACCTCGTAGCCGTACAGCCGGTCCAGGATGCGGCGGGTCTCCTGGGCATCGACCATCCGCTTGTTCAGCTCGCGGGGATTGGCGACGGCCTGCCGGATCGCGTCCCTGGTGATCTCGTGGAAGACCATCCGGTGGACGGGGACCTTGGGCTTGAGGACCTCCAGGAGGTGCCAGGCGATGGCCTCGCCCTCGCGGTCCTCATCGGTGGCCAGGTAGAGCTCGTCGGACTGGGCGAGCTGCTCCTTCAACTTCCTGACCTGGGCCTTCTTGTCGGCGTTCACGACGTAGACCGGCTGGAAGTCGTGCTCGACGTCCACCCCGAGGCGTCGCACCTCGCCGGTGTACTTCTCGGGCACCTCCGCGGCGCCGTTCGGGAGGTCGCGGATGTGCCCGACGCTCGCCTCGACGACGTAGCCGGGGCCGAGGTAGCCCTTGATCGTCTTCGCCTTGGCAGGCGACTCGACGATGACGAGTCGGCGGCCGCCCTGTGCGGTCTCGCGTGTCGGGGACAACTCTTCGCTCTTCTCTCCGGTCGGTGCTCGGTGCGTGTGCGGCGCGGCGCGGCCCCGCCTGGGGCGCACCGCGGGCGCTGCGGGCACTGCGCCACGGCTGTGACGCTGCTGTTGCTGTTGCTGCTGCCGCTGCGGAGTGTGACGGTACAACCCGCCCCCGTGTCAAACGGCGAAAGCCCGCAACGGCCACTCGAACGGTAACCCGACTTCCGCCCTTCCTGCCGCCCGGACTCTCCTCACGGCGCGGAGGGCCGCGTTCCGGCCAGAGGCGCCGCGCGCCGCGGGACCGGCTGCGGAGCGGACCGTTCCGGTCACCGCTTCCCGGGCGGTCCGCCCTGCTCAGGGGCGTGCGCCCCGGTCGCGGCGGACCGGTCGCGCCGGTTCCGGGAGGGGACGGGGCGGCGCGTGCGGGCCCGGCCGGGGCGCGGGCGGCGGGGGCG
>JAAXOU010000105.1 GCA_012396115.1 Streptomyces somaliensis DSM 40738
CCGCCACCACGACCTGCCCGCCTCCGCCGCCTCCGGCACCGCCCCGCCTCGTGGTGCTGGTCGACGACCTGGACGCGCTGGTCGCGCCCGCGCTCGGCAGTCCGGGGCGCCCGGCGGCCGGTTCGGTCGTGCGGGCGCTGGAGGCCGTCGCGCGGGACGGCGGGCGGTTGGGCGTCCACCTGGTGGCGGCGACGGCCCACCCGGACCGTACGGCCGGGACGGAACCGGACCGCCGGGCGCGGACCCGGGTCGTGCTGGACGCGCCGCCCGTGCCGCCGGGCCCGGACGACCCGGCGCCCGGCCGGGGGCGGGTGCACCGCTCCGACGGGCGGGTGACGCCGTTCCAGGCGGGCCGGGTGAGCGGGCGGATCCCCCGCACGGCGACGCTGCGCCCCACGGTCGTCCCGCTGGAGTGGGAGCGCATGGGCGACCCGCCGGCCCGCCGTCCCGTGCGGGAGCTGGGCAACGGGCCGACGGACCTGGCCCTGCTGGCCAGCGCCCTGGACCGGGCGGCCCGCTCGGTCGGCGCGGCGCCCCCGCCGCCGCTCGCGGCCGCGCCCGACACCGCCGGCCCCGTGCGCTGACGGCCCCGTGCGCTGACGGCACGTCACGAGCCGATCACGATCCGGCAGTCGGGACGCAAGGCGGTATTGCGGCCCCGCGGTGCGCGGCGTAGACCGGAGCGAAAGGACGACAGGGACGACGCACACGGAAGAAACGGGGCAGTGATGCGTACAACCGCGCGCAAACGCCGGGCCGTCGTGGCCCTCGCGGCCGTCGGAGCCCTCGCACTCGCCGGCTGCGGCGACGGCGGTGACGGGCCGCGCGCCGACGGGGACGCGAACGGCGCGGGCACCGCGCAGACCGTCCGCTTACCGAAGCTGGACGGGCAGCGGCTGCAGGTGGTGGGCGTGTGGACGGGGCCGGAGCAGGAGGCGTTCACCGAGGTCCTGGAGGAGTTCGGGAAGCGGACCGGCGCGAAGGTCTCGTACGTGCCGACGCAGGACGCGATGCTCAACTACATCGGCACGAAGATCGCCGGCGGTTCTCCGCCCGACGTGGCGATGCTCCAGCAGGTCGGCGCGTTGCGGCAGGCCGTCGAGCGGAAGTGGGCGAAGCCGGCGGGCGCGGAGGCCGGGGCGCAGCTGGCGAAGAACTACTCCGCGGGCTGGCGGGACCTCGGCGCGGTGGACGGCACGCAGTACGGCGTGTACTTCAAGGCCGCCAACAAGTCGCTGGTCTGGTACAACACGGCCGTCTTCGACAACGCCGGCGCGTCCGAGCCCAAGACGTGGAAGGAGCTGCTGACCACCGCCGAGACGATCTCCGCGTCCGGGGTCACGCCCGTGTCGGTCGGCGGCGCGGACGGGTGGACGCTGACGGACTGGTTCGAGAACGTCTACCTGTCGCAGGCCGGACCGGAGAAGTACGACCAGCTGGCGGAGCACCGCATCAAGTGGACCGACCCCTCGGTGGCCCGGGCCCTGACGACGCTCGCCGAGCTGTTCGGGAGGCCGGAGCTGATCGCGGGCGGCGCGGCCGGGGCGCTGCAGACGGAGTTCCCCGCGTCGGTGACGCAGACGTTCACCGGCGGCGACCAGCCCAAGGCGGCGATGGTCTTCGAGGGCGACTTCGTGTCGATCAACATCGCCCAGGCCGGGGCGGAGGTAGGCACGGACGCGAAGGTGTTCCCGTTCCCGGCGGTGGACGGCGGCGAGCCGCCCGTGGTGACGGGCGGGGACGTGGCGGTGGCGCTGACGGACCGGCCCGCGTCGCGGGCGCTGCTGACGTTCCTCGCGTCGCCGGACGCGGCGGCGATCTGGGCGGCCGAGGGCGGGTTCGTCTCACCCAACAGGTCGCTGGACCCCGCCGCGTACCCGAACGACGTGCAGCGCGGCATCGCGAAGGCGCTGATCGCCGCCGGCGACCGCTTCCGCTTCGACATGTCGGACCAGATGCCGCAGTCGTTCGGCGGCACGCCCGGCAAGGGCGAGTGGAAGGCGCTCCAGGACTTCCTGAAGAACCCGAAGGACGTCGCGGGGACGCAGGCGCGCCTGGAGGCGGAGGCGGCCAGGGCATACCGGAGCGGGAGCTGACGCCGTGACCGCCGCTCCCCCGCTCCGGACGCGGCAGCGGTACCGGCGGCCCGCCCGCGGAGGCGCGGCGGGCGCCCGCGGGCTGCTCGCCGCCGCGTTCCTGCTGCCCGCGCTGGTCCTGCTGGGCGCCCTCGTCGCCTACCCGATCGGGTACTCCGTCCGGCGGTCGTTCCTCGACCGGGCCGGCACGGGCTTCGCCGGCCTCGACAACTACGCGGAGGTCTTCACCGACGAGACGATCCTGACGGCGGTGCGCAACACCGCGGTCTGGGTCGTCCTCGCCCCGGCGCTGGCCACCGCCCTCGGGCTGGTCTTCGCCGTGCTGACCGAACGGGTGCGCTGGGGCACGGCGTTCAAGCTGGTCGTCTTCATGCCGATGGCGATCTCCATGCTGGCCGCCGGGATCATCTTCCGGCTCGTGTACGAGCAGGACCCCGACCGGGGCGTGGCCAACGCGGTGTGGGTCGGCGTCCACGACACGTTCGCCGAGTCGGCCGGCTACCCGAAGGCCCGCCCGCTGCCGGTGCACCCGCTCAGGGCGGCGGGCGGCGGGGCGTACGTGACGAAGGAACCGGTGCGGGCGGGGACGCCCGCACGGCTGCCGCTCGTCGGCGTGGCGCCCGCGAAGATGCCCGGCGACGCCCGGCCGGCGCGCGAGCCGCGGGCCGCCCCCGGCACGGTGGCCGGCACGGCGTGGTTGGACTTCACCCGGGGCGGCGGGGGCGCCCCCAACGCCGTCGACGCCGGGGAGCGGGGCCTGAAGGGCCTGCGGATCGAGGCGGTGAGGGACGGACGGGTCGTCGCCACGGCGACGGCGGCGGCGGACGGGTCGTTCACCCTGCCCGCCGCGGCGGACGGGGCGCTGCTGCGGCTGCCGGAGGCCAACTTCCGGGAGCCGTACAACGGCGTGGACTGGCCGGGCCCGGCGCTGGTGACGCCCGCCGTGATCGGCGCCTACGTCTGGATGTGGGCGGGCTTCGCGATGGTCCTGATCGGGGCCGGCCTCGCGGGCCTGCCGCGCGAGCTGCTGGAGGCGGCCCGCGTGGACGGCGCCGGCGAGTGGCAGGTGTTCCGCCGGGTGACGGTGCCGCTGCTCGCACCGGTGCTGGCGGTGGTGCTGGTGACGCTGGTGATCAACGTGCTGAAGATCTTCGACCTGGTGTTCATCATCGCGCCGGGGTCGGTGCAGGACGACGCGAACGTGCTGGCGCTCCAGCTGTACCGCTCGTCCTTCGGCACCGACGCCCACCTGGGCGTCGGCAGCGCGATCTCGGTGCTGCTGCTGGTGCTGGTGCTCCCGGTGGTGTTCTTCAACATCAGGCGGATCAGGAGGGCGGGGCGGTGAGGGGATCCCGTGCCACGTCGGGGCCGCGGGGGCCGAGGCCGGCTTCCCGGTCGGGTGCCCGGCTGGTGTCGCGGCTGGCGGGGGGCGCCGTGCGGGTGTTCCTCGTCGTGGTCGCGCTGTTCTGGCTGACGCCCACGGTGGGCCTGCTGCTGTCCTCGCTGCGCTCGCCGTCCGACATCGGCGCGAGCGGCTGGTGGACGGTGTTCACCGCCCCGGCGCAGCTGACGGTCGACAACTACGCGGCGATCCTGCGCAACGAGGTGATCACCGGCTCGCTGCTCTCCACGGTGATGATCGCCGTCCCGGCGACGGTCCTGGTCGTCGTGGTCGGCTCGCTCGCCGGATACGCGTTCGCGTGGATGGAGTTCCCGGGCCGCGACTGGTGGTTCCTGGTCGTGGTGGGGCTGCTGGTGGTGCCGGTGCAGGTGGCGCTCGTACCGGTGTCGGAGCTGTTCGGGAGGATCGGCGTCTTCGAGACGACCCTGGGCGTGATCCTGTTCCACACGGCCTTCGGGCTGCCCTTCGCGATCTTCCTGCTGCGCGACTTCTTCGCGGAGATCCCGCGCGAGCTGCTGGAGGCGGCCCGCCTCGACGGGGCGGGCGAGATCCGGCTCTTCGCGCGCGTGGTGCTGCCGCTGGGCGGCCCGGCGATCGCGTCGCTCGGCATCTTCCAGTTCCTGTGGGTCTGGAACGACATGCTGGTCGCGCTGGTCTTCGCCGACTCCGACGCCCCGCCGATCACGGTCGCGCTCCAGCAGCAGGTACGGCAGTTCGGCAACAACGTCGACGTGCTGGCGCCGGGCGCGTTCGTGTCGATGGTGGTGCCACTGGCGGTGTTCTTCGCCTTCCAGCGCCAGTTCGTCTCGGGGGTGATGGCGGGGGCGGTGAAGTAGCGCCCCCGCGGGGTATCCCGCGCCTCCGCCGCGCCGCGGGCCGCGCCGCGGCGGAGGCACTCGTCGCACGCCGGCCCGGGGCTGTTCGTCACCGTTCACCCCGAAGGGTCCGACAAGACGCGGAACGTCCCGCGGCTCGCTAGTGTGCGCGGGGATGACCACGCACCGGCTCAGCACCCCGCGGACGTTCAGCCGGCACCAGCTCCGCTTCCGGGAGCGGCGCCGGCCCGAACTGCTGCCCCTCCTCGCCGTCTGGGCGGCCGGCCGCGCCGTGACGCTGTGGCTGCTGGCGCACGACACGCTCGGCGTCGGAGAGGTCGGCGAGGAGGTCCGCGTCCTCTACCGGCACTGGTACGAGCGGATCGCGGGCGGCGGCCTCCCGACCGACGAGACCGCCTGGCAGTACCCGCCCGCCGCCGCCCTGGTCCTCCTGCTGCCGGGCGCGGCACCGGGCCTGACGTACTTCCAGGGGTTCGTCGCGCTGGCCCTGCTCGCGGACGCCGCGGTCCTCCTCGCCCTCGTCCGGGCGGGCGGGGACGGCGCCTGGTACTGGACCGGCGGCCTCCCCCTGCTGCTGCACACCCCGCTCGTCCGCTACGACCTGCCGGTCACCGCCCTGGCCGTGGCCGCCCTCCTCGCCGTGCGCGCCGGCCGGGACCGGCTCGGCGGCGTGCTGGCGGGGGTCGGCGCGCTCGCCAAGGGCTGGCCGCTGCTCGTCCTGACCGGCACGGCGCCCGGCCCGGGGACGCGGCGGTCCTGGTGGTCCGCCGGGGCCGCGGCGCTCGCCGGGGCGGCGGCGCTGGCCGCGGCGTTCCCGCACACCCTGGCCTTCCTGCGGCACCAGGGCGGCCGGGGCGTGCAGGTCGAGTCGGTCGGCGGGACGCTGCTGTCGCTGGCGCACCTGGCGGGCTGGCGGGGCCGGGTCGTCCACCGGTACGGGGCGTTCGAGTTCGCCGGGCCGCACGTGGCGGCGGTCGCGGCGGTGTCGCTGCTGTGCACCGGGCTGGCCCTGCTGTGGCTGGTGGTGTGGCGGGTGCGGTCGCTGCACCGGTCGGACGCCACCCCCCTGGACGCGGCGCTGGCCGCCGTCCTGCTGGTCACGGTCACCAGCCGGGTGATCAGCCCCCAGTACCTCGTGTGGCTGCTGGGGCTGGCGGCGGTGTGCCTGACGTCGCGGAACACCACCCAGCGCCCGGTCGCGCTGCTGCTGCTGCCGGCCGCCGCGCTGACCTCCTTCGCGTACCCGCTGCTGTACGGGGAGGTGCTGGCGGTCACGCCGCTGGGCTGCCTGCTGGTGCTGGCCCGCAACGGGCTGCTGGTCGCGGCGGCGCTGCTGTCGTGCCGGCTGCTGTGGGCGGAGGCCGCCCCCGACGTGCTGCGCGTGCCGCGGGACACGGCGGCCGGGGTGGCGCGGGTGCCGTGAGAACGCGGCGGGGCGCCCACCGCGCGGGTGGGCGCCCCTTCCGTTCCGGAGGCCGTACCGGCCGCCGTGCCGCCGGTCAGCCGTGGGCGCGCAGCAGCGTCCGCATCGTCCGCATGGCCACCGAGAGGTTCGCCAGGTCGAACGCGTCGGAGTTCCGGATCTCCTCCAGCGTCGTCCGGGCCCTCGCCAGCAGGGAGGCGTTCTTCTCCTCCCAGGCCGCGAACCGCTCCTCCGGCGTGGACGAGCCGTTCCCGGCGGACAGCACGTCGGAGGTGAGGGCGGCGTGCGCCGCGTACAGGTCCTCGCGGATCGCGGCGCGCGCCATCGACTGCCAGCGGTCGGCGCGGGGCAGTTCGACGATGCGGTCCATCAGCTGGGTGATCCCCAGCCGGTCGGCGAGGTCGTAGTACACCTCGGCGACGGCCAGCGGCTCCTTGGCCGTGCGGTCCGCGACGGCGACGATGTCGAGCGTCGGGAACGCCGACGAGAACCCGGCGACCCGGGCGGCCAGCTCCTGGGGCACGCCCTCCCCGGTCAGCTCGGCGACCAGTCCCTCGTACCACTCCAGGTCGGCGCCGCGCAGCATCTTCGGCAGCTCGGCCCACACCTGCTCGACGCGGGCGCCGAAGAAGTCGATCGTCTCGGCGAGCTGGAGCGGCTGCGGCCGGTTGTTGAGCAGCCAGCGCGCGCCGCGCTCGACGAGGCGGCGCGAGTGCAGCCGGATCCGGGTCTGCACCTCGGCCGGGACGCGGTTGTCGAGCGCCTCGACCGCGTCCCAGACGGCGCCCAGGCCGAAGATGGCGCGGGCGGCCGTCTGCGCTCGGACGATCTCCGCGATCGACGCGCCGGTCTCCTCCCGGAGCCGGTGCAGGAAGGTCGAGCCACCGCTGTTGACCGCGTCGTTCACCAGGATCGTCGTGATGATCTCCCGGCGCAGCGCGTGCGCGTCGATCTGCTCGGGGAACCGCTCGCGCAGGAGCGTCGGGAAGTACGTGTGGAGCAGGCTCCGCAGGTACGGGTCGTCCGGCAGGTCGGTGTGGATCAGCTCCTCCGCCACCGTGATCTTGGTGTAGGCGAGGAGCACGGCGAGCTCGGGCTGGCTGAGTCCCTTGTCACCGCCGAGCAGTTCGCGGATCTGCCGGTCGCTGGGGAGGAACTCGAGGTTCCGGTCGAGCCGCCCGTCGCGCTCCAGGCGGCGCATGAACCGCTGGTG
Organism: Streptomyces somaliensis DSM 40738; assembly: GCA_012396115.1. GTDB lineage: Bacteria > Actinomycetota > Actinomycetes > Streptomycetales > Streptomycetaceae > Streptomyces > Streptomyces somaliensis. The sequence goes on from JAAXOU010000105.1 coordinate 6,971, forward strand.
GGCGTGGAGGAGGGAGCCGGACTGGTGGACGGCGAGGGCGAGCGCCACGTTCTGCGCGTAGTTGTTGCGCAGCACCAGGGAGCCGACCTCGTCGGTCATCTCCGCGAGGATCGCGTTGCGCTGCTTGACGGTCATGTCGCCGTCCGCGACGAGCCCGTTCAGCAGGATCTTGATGTTCACCTCGTGGTCGGAGGTGTCGACGCCGGCGCTGTTGTCGAGGGCGTCGGTGTTGATCCTGCCGCCGGTGCCCTCGGGGCCGCCGGCGCGGGCGAACTCGATGCGGCCGAGCTGGGTGAGGCCCAGGTTGCCGCCCTCGCCGACGACCTTGACGCGCAGGTCCTCGCCGTTGACGCGGATGGCGTCGTTGGCCTTGTCGCCGACGTCGGCGTGCGACTCGGTGGACGCCTTGACGTACGTGCCGATGCCGCCGTTCCACAGCAGGTCCACCGGCGCCTTGAGGATGGCCTTCATCAGCTCGGCCGGGGTCAGTTTGGTGACGTCCTCGCCGATGCCGAGGGCCGCCCGCATGTGGGCGTTGACCGGGATGGACTTGGCCTGCCGGGAGTGGACGCCGCCGCCGGGCGAGAGCAGCTCCGTGTCGTAGTCGGCCCAGGAGCTGCGGGGCAGCTCGAACAGGCGGCGCCGCTCGGCGTACGAGACGGCCGCGTCCGGGTTCGGGTCGATGAAGATGTGCCGGTGGTCGAAGGCGGCGACGAGGCGGATGTGCTCGGACAGCAGCATGCCGTTGCCGAACACGTCACCGGACATGTCGCCGACGCCGACGACGGTGAAGTCCTGCGTCTGCGTGTCGTGGCCCAGCTCCCGGAAGTGCCGCTTCACCGACTCCCAGGCGCCGCGCGCGGTGATGCCCATGCCCTTGTGGTCGTATCCGGCGGAGCCGCCGGAGGCGAAGGCGTCGCCGAGCCAGAAGCCGTACGCGACGGCGACCTCGTTGGCGATGTCGGAGAACGTCGCCGTGCCCTTGTCGGCGGCGACCACCAGGTACGTGTCGTCCTCGTCGTGGCGGACCACGTCGGCGGGCGGCACGACCTCGCCGCCGACCAGGTTGTCGGTGATGTCGAGCAGCGCGGAGACGAACGTCCGGTACGAGGCGATGCCCTCGGCCAGCCACGCGTCGCGGTCGACGGCCGGGTCGGGCAGCTGCTTGGCGACGAAGCCGCCCTTCGCGCCGACCGGGACGATGACGGTGTTCTTCACCATCTGCGCCTTGACCAGGCCGAGGACCTCCGTGCGGAAGTCCTCGCGCCGGTCGGACCAGCGCAGGCCGCCGCGTGCGACCTTGCCGAAGCGCAGGTGGACGCCCTCGACGCGCGGGGAGTACACCCAGATCTCGAACGCGGGGCGCGGCGCCGGCAGGTCCGGGATGGCCTGCGGGTCGAACTTCATCGACACGTACCCGTGCGGCCGGCCCTCGGCGTCCTTCTGGAAGAAGTTGGTCCGCAGGGTCGCCTTGATGACGGTGAGGAACGACCGCAGGATGCGGTCCTCGTCGAGCGAGGCGACCTGGTCGAGGGCGCCGTCGAGCTCCTCCAGGATGCCGTCCGTCAGCTCGGTGCCGGCCCGCTGCCGCTCCGGCGCCATCCGCGCCTCGAACAGCGAGACGAGCAGCCGCGTCGTGTGGACGTTGTTGCGGAGGGTGTCCTCCATGTAGTCCTGGCTGAACGTCGACCCGGCCTGCCGCAGGTACTTGGCGTAGGCGCGCAGCACCATGGCCTGGCGCCAGGTCAGGCCGGCGCTGAGGACGAGTGCGTTGAAGCCGTCGTTCTCCGCCTGCCCGGTCCAGGTCGCGGCGAACGCCTCCTGGAAGCGCTCGCGGGCGTCGCCGCCGAGGTAGTCGCCGGCGCTCCCGGCGGGGGCGGGGACGCGCAGGCCGAAGTCGTAGATCCAGGCGTGGGTGCGGTCGGCGCAGCGCAGCTCGTAGGGGCGTTCGTCGACGACCTCCACGCCGAGCCGGTTGAGGACCGGCAGCACGGCGGAGAGGGAGACCTGCGCGCCCGTCTTGTAGATCTTGAAGCGGCGTTCGCCGGGGGCCGCGCCGACCGGCTCGTACAGGGAGAGCGCGAAGTCCTGCTTCCCCTCGGTGAGCTGCTCCATCTGGAGGACGTCGGCGACGGCGGAGCGCGGCGGGTGGTCGGCCTTGTAGCCCTCGGAGAAGGCGCCCGCGTAGCGGCGCAGCAGCTCGGCGGCGCGCTCCTCGCCGATCTCGACGTTGAGCGCCTCGCCGAAACCGTCGACCCAGGAGCGGGCGGCCTCGGCGAGCCGGTTCTCGATGCGGTCGGCGTCGGCGTCGGTGAGCGGGGTGAGCGTGGTGCCCTGCGGGACGCGGACGACGAAGTGCAGGCGGGAGAGGACCGACTCGGTGTTCCAGGCGGTGAAGTCGACGTTGGTGCCGCCGAGCTCCTCCTTCAGGATGTCGGTGAGCCGCTCGCGGACCGTGGTGTTGAAGCGGTCGCGCGGCAGGTAGACGAGGGCGGAGTAGTAGCGGCCGTACTCGTCCTGGCGCAGGTAGAGGCGGAGCCGGCGGCGCTCCTGGAGGTACAGGACGCTGGTGGCGATGGACAGCAGCCGGTTGACGGGCGTCTGGAACAACTCGTCGCGCGGGTAGGTCTCCAGGATCTGCAGCAGGTCGCGGCCGTCGTGGCTGGCGGGCGAGAAGCCGGCCGCGTCGAGGACCTCGGAGACCTTGCGGCGGATGACGGGGACGCGCCGGACGGACTCGGTGTAGGCGGCGGAGGAGAACAGGCCGAGGAAGCGGCGCTCCCCGACGACGTTGCCCCGCGCGTCGAACTTCTTGACGCCGATGTAGTCCAGGTAGGACGGGCGGTGGACGGTGGCGCGGCTGTTGGCCTTGGTGAGGACGAGCAGCTTGTGCTCGCGGGCCTTGGCACGGGCGTCGGCGGGCAGCCGGTTGAACGACGGGGAGACCGGGTGGCCGTGGGCGTCGTCGCCGTCGTGGTGCGGGTCGGAGCGCAGGATGCCGAGGCCGGTGCCGGGCACGGCGGCGAGGGCGTCGCCGTCGACGAGGTTGTACTCGCGGTAGCCGAGGAACGTGAAGTGGTCGTCGGCCAGCCAGCGCAGCAGCTCGCGGGCCTCCTCGACCTCGCTGGGCCGCAGGTCGTCGGCGGTCGGCTCGTCCGCGAGGCCCTCGGCGAGGCGGAGCGCGGCCTGGCGCATCTTCTCCCAGTCCTCGACGGCCTCGCGGACGTCGGACAGGACGCGCAGCAGGTCGGCGGTGATCTGCTTGAGGTCGGCGCGGTCGGTCTCGCGGTCGATCTCCACGTGGATCCACGACTCGACGAGCGCGTCGTGCGGCCTGTCGCCGGTCTCGGAGCCGGGGCCGGAGGGGAGGAGCTCGACGAGCCTGCCGGTCACGTCGCGGCGGACGACGACCTGCGGGTGCACCACGAGGTGGATGCCGCGGTTCTGCCGGGACAGCTCGTTGGTGACGGAGTCGACGAGAAACGGCATGTCGTCGGTGACGACTTCGACGACCGTGTGGCTGCACGTCCAGCCGTTCTCCTCGACGGTCGGCGTGTGGACGCGGACGCTCGCCGTGCCCTGGGGGCGGTTCTCGGCCAGCCGGTAGTGGGAGATCGCCGCGCCGAACACGTCGACCGGGTCGCGATCCGTGAGGTCCTCGGGAGCGGTGTGCAGGTAGTAACGCTGGAGGTACTCGAGCACGACACCCGGGCCGGGCCTGCCCCCGGTCTCGTTCTCGGCTACCCGGGCGGCCTGTTCGAGCAGCTCGGTTTTGGCTTCGTCCAGCTTGGTCTGCATGTTCTCTGGCTCCTGTCGCGCGCCGTTGCGTGACGTAGGGGAAGGGTGCGGTATCACGTCCACGCTCCAAGGCGGGGTATCCGCCGGACGGGGGCGTCATGCCTGAATGGGGGAAGGCCCGGGTGATTGCCGGCCGTTCTCGGCGGGGAGACCCCGGAAGGCGAGGGAACCGGGCAGGAGGGATCAGCACCCGCCCGGGCGCGGTGGCCCGCCGGATGCCGGCCGGGGGCTGCGCTGCCCCCACGGCGTATGGCGCTGATCACGGGTCCAGGCTATCGCCCCTCTCCCCCGAACCGTCATGGGCCGCATGTGTACAAAAGAAGACACCGAAGTTTGACGGCGTGGACAGTGACAGGCTTCCGGACGGGCGGGTAGGCCGCCCGTCCGGGTGGAGGCCGGCCCGCCGGGGCGCCCGCCGCGTCAGCCGACCATGTCCTCGGCGACGGCGACGGCCTCCGCCAGCGTGTCGACCACGGGGGCGCCCGCCCCCTCCAGGCTGGCGCGGCTGTGCGACCCGCCCGTGTACAGCACCGCCCGCGCGCCGACGTGGGCGGCCGCGACCGCGTCGTCGCGGGCGTCCCCGATGACCACGGTCCGCTCGGGAGGGACGCCGTCGAGGGCCAGCAGGTGCCGCACCATGTGCTCGGCCTTGCCGGACGTGGAGCGGTCGGTGCGCCCGTCGACGCGGACGAACCACTCCTCGATGCCGTACCGCCGCACCAGCGGCACCAGGCGCTCGTGCGGTGCCAGCGACAGCAGCGACTGCGTCCGCCCGAACTCCCGTGCGGCCGCCAGCAGTTCGGCCGCGCCGTCGGTGAGCCCGCAGGCGTCGGCGCGCGCCCAGTAGTGCCGGTGGAACGTCCCGTCCATGAGGGCCCACTCCTCCTCGGTGGGGAGCCGGCCGAGCAGCCGCTCGTAGAAGAGGGGGACGGGTACGCAGTACAGCTCGCGGTACCGCTCGAGCGTGATCGGCGGCAACCCTATCTCCGCGAAGGAGGCGTTGGTCGCCCCGATGACGGCGTCGATGTCGTCGAGCAGGGTGCCGTTCCAGTCCCAGACCAGATGTGCGCGCTGTTTCCCCATACCGAAACCGTACCGGCGGGGTCCGACAGCGGACCCCGCCGTCAGCCGACGAGGTGGGGGATCTCCTGCACCGCGTACCAGAGCAGTTCGTGGTCCTCGGCGCCGTCGACGGTGAAGCGGGCGTCGTCGTCACCCAGGTCGGCCGCGCCGAGCGCGTCGGCGGCCGCGGCCACGGCGACCTCGGCGTCGCCGGAGTCGGCGTGGACGGCGGCGGCCTCGGCGAGCGGCACGGGCCCGGCGACCCGCACCTCGCCGATCGACGCGGGGTCGAGGCCCCGGTCCGGGTCGGCGGTCGCCGCGCCGTCGGGGACGTCCACGGCGACGACGACCCGGCGGCGCGCGGCGTCCGGGTCCGCGGCGAGGAGGCGCAGGGAGGCGGCGGCGGCACGGCTGAGCGCGGCGTACTCCAGCTCCTCGATGTCGTCGGAGACGTACCACTCGCGCAGCCCGGGGGTGACGGCGTACGCCGTGAACGCGCCGGCGCCGAGGGTGCCCGTCCTGTGCGCCTGTGCGAGACCGGGGAGGGTCAGGGGGACGTAGACGCGCATGACGGCCGCTTTCGTAGTCGGAGGACGCCCTCAGGATACGTGCGACGGCACCCGTTCGGGGCAGGTGCCGCCCCCGCCGGGCGTCCACCGCGCGATGCCCCGACCCCCCGTCGGCCCGGGCGCGCCTTGGGCCCCTTCACCCGGATAGGTGATTCCGGCACCTGGCGTCACCGGCTTGACGGCGCGTTGCGGGGCGGGCGCCGTCCCCGTAGAAGTGGGCCACCGCGAAGTTACTACCCGGTAATCCGGGTTGACGGAAGGGACACCGCCCATGCCGCCCACCCCGACACCCATCTTCGAGACACGGCTCTCCCAGGTACCGGCGGCGCGGGGGCCCGCCGGTGCGGGCGGCCCCCACCGGTTGTGGAAGGCTCCGGAGGGACTCGGCGCGTGCCGTCTGCGTCATCCCGGCCGCCGTCCTCATCGCGGCCGGCGCCATCGCGGACGACGAGGGCCGCTTCACCGTCTTCCGCAACAAGGTGGCGG
>JAAXOU010000106.1 GCA_012396115.1 Streptomyces somaliensis DSM 40738
GGGGTGGCCTGCCCGGCGGTCAGGCTGGTGACGGCGTAGACCGTCTCGACGGTGGTCTTGCCGGTCTTGCGGTCGGTGCGGCGGCGCTTGATCTGGACGGCCTGGCGGGCTCCGGGGAAGAGGAGGTCGTTCACCGTGGCGATCTTGATCCGGCGGATCTCCGAGCGTCCGTAACCGATGTCCTTGGTGCGGCCCTGAAGCGGGATGTCCTTCCGGGGAAGGCACTTGAGCTGCCCGCGGAGCTTCTTCTGGTTGCCCTTGACGATCACGATGTGGTGCGCCGCTCGGTCAAGGAGGTAGTCGGCGTGCTCGCGCTGGGTGTGCATCACGTCGCTGGTGACCACGATGCCGGCCAGGTCGGCGACGGTCTCCAGCAGCGGCTGGAAGCAGGTGATCTCGCTGGTCTTCCCGCCGACGTCCAACTGAGCCAGGACCAGGCCGGTGGCGTGCTCCAGCGCGGCGAGCAGATGGATCTTCCGGCCCTTCGCCTTGGCCGCGCCGCGCAGGCTCTCGCCGTCCACGGCCAGGCCGCGCAACCCGGCGACCCCGGTTGACTTCGGCCAGCGGTCCGCGAGCCAGCTCCCGACAGCTCGGTCCAGTGCGTCGCCGATCTTTCGCGCATCGAACGCGAAGCCATGCAGGCGCTGAGCCGCCTGGAGGCGTGAGGCGCCGAACGCGTTCCGGCCCTGACGGCCTCGGCGGCCTCGGCGGCCTTTCAAGAAACCCAAGCACATTGCAGAGCACGCCATCATGTGCGGATCCGGAGCGGCGCCCGGGAGGCAGCGTGAAAGCGCGTTCACGCATCACGCGGGCGACGCGTTTGCGGTTCACCCGTCGGCCCGGACGACGCAGTTCGGCGTGGATGCGGGGGACCCCGTAGGTGTGGCGGGAGGCGATGTGCAGCACGGTGATCTCGTGCGCGAGCGTGTCGTCGGCGGCCTGACGAGCGCGGCGGGCGGCCCCGCCCTCGCACCAGGTGTGGTAGGAGGACCTGGCCACGCGCAGGACCCGGCACAGCAGTCGGACGAAAAACCATACGTGCAGTGCACACCGACCGAGCCGAGGCCCCTGTTCGACGGGGCTGCGGGCCGGTCCCCGGGTGCGCGTGCGGACCGACCCTCGCTCTCTGCAAGGGGTTTCCCCGTATCAACATCGTCCGCGGGCCGCCTAGTGTCTGCCCACCGGGCGTCCTCAGCAGCATGGCCGAAGGGCTCGTGGTCCCGCCTTTCCAGCGGGTCCGCGGACCCATCAATGTGACAGGTTCATGCTCTTGACAGGGTGTCGGTCGTGATCGGAGGACGTCGCACGACGATGCGCCGTCTCGCACTTCCCCACCACCGAGTGCTTCCGAAGGGAACCCTGTGATCAGTTCCACCGGGCGAAGGCTGATATCCCTGGCGGCCGCGTGCGCCACCATCGCCACCGCCACCGCCTTCTCTTCCGCGGCCGTCGCCGCTCCGGCCGAGCCGACCGCCCCCGCCGTCACCGCGCACGACCCGCTCGCCCCACCCCCGCAGATGCCGGCCGAGCGCATCGTCGTCGGCTACAAGGCGAAGACCCAGGAAGCCGGTTCGAACAGGGCCGCCGCGACCGACGCCACCGGGAAGGCCCAGGCCGCGGGCGAGAAGCTCACCTTCGAGCGCAGGACCGGAACCGGCGGTGCCGTCTTCCACCTCGGCGGCAAGCGCCCCAAGGCGGAAGTGACGGACCTGATCGCCGAGTTCAAGGCGGACCCCGACGTCGCCTACGTCGAGGCGGAGACCTTCGCTCACGCGATGTCCACGCCCAACGACACGGACTACGCCAAGCAGTGGGACCTCTTCGAGCCCACCGGCGGCATGAACGTCCCGGCGGCCTGGGGCCGCACCACGGGCTCCGGCGTGACCGTCGCCGTGCTGGACACCGGCTACGTGGCCCACTCGGACCTCGCCGCCAACACCGTCCCCGGCTACGACTTCATCTCCGACGCGACCCGTGCCCGTGACGGCGGCGGCCGCGACGCCAACGCCGCGGACGAGGGCGACTGGAACGCCGCCGGCGAGTGCGGTACCGACTCCAAGGCGAGCACCTCCTCCTGGCACGGCACGCACGTCGCCGGCACGATCGGCGCCGTCGCCAACAACGCCAAGGGCGTCGCGGGCATCGCCTACGGTGCGAAGGTCCAGCCGGTGCGCGTGCTCGGCAAGTGCGGCGGCAGCTCCATCGACATCGCCGACGCCATCATCTGGGCGTCCGGCGGCAGCGTCCCCGGCGTGCCCGCCAACCCCACCCCGGCCAAGGTCATCAACATGAGCCTGGGCGGTGCGAGCCTGTGCTCCAGCGTCTACCAGAACGCCATCGACGGCGCCGTCGCCCGCGGCACCTCCGTGGTCGTCGCGGCCGGCAACAGCAGCAAGAACGCCGCGCTGTTCACCCCGGCGGGCTGCGGCAAGGTGATCACCGTGGCCGCCACCAACCGCACCGGTGACCGCTCCTTCTACTCCAACTGGGGCGAGGTCATCGACATCTCCGCCCCCGGCGGCGAGACGCGCCGTGCCACCGACACCCCGGGCACCGTCACCACGCCCGAGAACGGCATCCTCTCCACGGTGAACGCCGGCACCAGCGTCCCCACCACCGAGTCGTACAAGCCGTTCCAGGGCACCAGCATGGCCGCGCCCCACGTCGCCGGCCTCGTCGCGCTGATGGCCGCCGCGAAGCCCGGCATCACCCCGGCGCAGGTCGAGACCGCGCTCTGGGACAACGCCCGCCCGCTGCCCGGTTCCTGCCCCGAGGGCTGCGGCCCCGGCATCGCCGACGCGGCGCGCACGGTCGCGGCGGTCGCCGGCGGCACCGACACGGGCACCAACGTGTACAGCAACACCACCAAGTACGCCCTGCCCGACAACTCGAGGACCGGGGTCACCTCCTCCATCAGCGTCACCGGCCGCACCGGTACCGCCCCGGCGGCCCTCAAGGTCGGCGTGGACATCACCCACACCTACCGGGGCGACGTGGCCGTCGAGCTGATCGCCCCCGACGGCACCGTCCGCCAGCTCAAGGGCACCGGCAACGACAGCACCGACGACATCAAGACGACCTACACGGTCGACGCCTCCTCCGAGGAGGCGAACGGCACCTGGAAGCTGCGCGTCAGCGACCGGATGGCGGGGGACACCGGCACGCTCAACGGCTGGAGCCTGACCTTCTGATCACGCCGAAGGCCCACCGACGGCCGGACGGGAGCACCGCTCCCGTCCGGCCGCGCGGTTCCTCCCGACCTGGTCGCCGCCCGGGTTCCGTCACGACGGACCCCCGCCCCCCCGACGACCATCCGGCCCGGTACGGAGGAAAGGTGTTCCGCCGCCACCGGAAGACGGTGTGGAGGTACGTCCCCGACATCGTCAGCGGGGAGCCCGAACAGGTCCTCACCAGTTCATTCACGCGCTCTCGACGAACCGGAACCCGAACCCGAACCCGAACCCGAAGTGCTTCGGATCGACAGGCGGCCGGCGGAAAAAGGGACGGCGGCAGTGGCCAGTCCGGCGGCTCCCAGGAAAGCAGCCCCGATGAATGCCGGTAGGTACGCGGGCTCGTGCAGTGGCCACGCCCACCTTGCGGGGGTTCCATGGTGAACTCCGAAGGCGGCGCAGGCGATCGGAAAGAGCGTGACGACTGTGGCCGCGACATGAGGACCGGTGAAGAGGCGTAGCAGTAGGGCGAGTCCGAGATAGCCCAGGAAATTACGGGCCATGCCCACGGCAAGGATATGGCCAATCATGGACGACACGAGCCAGCCTCCAGCCAGCATCACCGCTGTACAGGCCGTCATGAAGCCGGTGTCCCACAGTCTTACGGGTCGCGCGGCCGTCACCTCGGTGGCGCTGCCTCCACGGGACTGCCCGTACAGGATGAGACATACCGGTGCGAGTGGCAGCAGAAAAGGCAGGGGGAAGGAGAAGGAGAGTCCGCCCACCATAACCGGTACGGGCACCTGGATGGAATCGGCGACGGCACCGAGTACCAGACAGGCGGTGAGACTGGCGTAGACCGCAGGCACCCGGCGGACACGAATCCACCAGTCCATGAATTTCTCTCTCTGTCGGTTTGCTCGTGGTGGCGGGTTCAGGGACGCTCGGAGCTGAGGAAGGGCTGTAAGTCGCACCGTGTGAGGGTTTTCGCATTCTACTGGAACCAGACATACTGGGCCTGGCGGGGACGTTCGAGAACGCGGGTGGCGACTTCGACTTCGGCCGGTGTGTAACGCGATGCGACGACTTGGAAGTCCGCCCCTGCGGTGATGGCAAGCCAGATGCCCAGTGGACCGTGCGCCTGACTTCCGGGCCATTCGCCGTACTTGGCGCAGGTCGGGATGTCTTCGGGCAGAGCACTCAGGGCGACAAGAGAGCGGACATCGTTGGATGTGGGCGTGGACGACCGGGGCGACAGCTCCGTGGCGGTGGTGACGCCGAGGGAAGCTAGACGGGTGTGTGCGTCTGTCGCCCACGCGACGATGTCCGTGGCGGCGTCGCGCTGTTCGGGCCAGAGGCAGATCCGCGGCTGCGTGCCCGAGCAGATACGCAAGGCGGTGGAGCGGGATTCGGCCGCGCCGTATCCGAGGGGATGGGCGATCCACGCGGAGAGGGCCACTACGACAGTCAGGACAACGGGGGCCAGGATCCGCAGACCCCACCGCCGTGTCGTCACCAGTCGGGCGGCCAGGAGCAGACCGATCGAAACAAGCATCGGCGCCAGAATGCTGCGGGGTGCTACTACCTGGTCGAGCGCACAGCACTCGGCGAGGTTCGTACCGTTCAACTGCCGGATCCAGAAGGTGTTCATCGCCGCTGGATAAGCCATCCATACGAAGCTGCCCACCAGCGCCACGGGAACGGCCAGCAGTCGGGGCAAGCTGAGCCCGATGGCGTATCCGACAGCGGTGTGCGCCACGACGACCAGTAGTTCCAAACCGAGTACTGCCACGGTGGTCCAGCCGGGATCACCCGCGGCCTGCGGCAGGAGTAGGCCGAGGGCCACCGCCACCGCGAGGGCCCCCAGGATGAGCGTGGGTGCCAGGGCGGCGAGTGACACGCTGCCGAAGGTCCGTACCGGTGCTCCTCGCAGAACTCGGGACCGCCGGACGCGCAGCCCCTCCCAGGCACCGCAAGCGGCCACTGCCGGCGCTGTCCAGACCAGCAGGGAAGTGCTTTGTGCGGCAACCGACTCCCAGTACCCGTGGGTGACCAGTTCGGTGACGTTGCCGCTGTACGCGAGCAACCACAGGAGCAGCAGAACGCCGACGCGGGGGGCGACGGACACCCGCAGCACGGTGCGCCACGGCATGTTCACACCTCCTCCCTGACCAGGCCGGCGTAGGCGGCCTCGGCCCGACGCCCCTGCGCCACCTGACGAGGCGCGAGGTCGAGAAAGGAGTCGGTCGACCCCTGGAAGAGGACGCGTCCTTGATCGAGGAGGACGACCGAGTCGTAGCTGTCCGCCAGGTCCTCCGTCTGATGAGTGGAGACGACGAAGCTCGCCCGACTTTTGAGACCCTCCAGGAGGGCGCGGAACACCCTTCGCTGTGTCGGATCGAGGCCGGCGGTCGGTTCGTCCATCAGTACCACCCGTGCCGAATGCACCAGCGTCTGAGCGATACCAAGCCGCCGTAACTGGCCTCCTGACAGACGGGCGGCGGAGCGTTCGGCCAGGTCTCCCAGTCCGACCTGTTTGATCGCCTCCAGAGAGCTGTCCCACGCGTCCCGTCGTGACATGCCCTTCAGCCAACCGGCATACGCCGCCTGTTCCCTGACCCGCAGCCCTGGGACGGGAGACACCTGCTGCGGCAGCCAGCCGACCTGCCGTCGATAGTGCTTCAGGTCACCACGTCTGCGCGTGTCGAGATCGCCGAGCGTCACATTCCCCGCGTGAGGGCTGAGCGCGGATGCGAGAAGTGCCAACAGCGTCGACTTCCCTGCGCCGTTCGGTCCGAGGAGCACAACGCATCCCGAGGGCAGTTCGAGCGTCAGGTCTTCGAGTACGAGATCCCGGCGCCGGTACCCAAAGGAACAGCGCGAGATGTGGATGGTCGTTCTGGTCTTCTATCGCTTCCATGAGAGATGCGGCCCCCCGGAAGAGCAGAGGGCCGCAATCAGTCCGATTACCTTCAGTAACGGGTGACGACGCTGTTGACGTTGAGCCTAGCCGAGCCGATGTAGATGAAGTAGAACTGCGCGGCCCCCACTTCGCCCCAGGACACGGTGTTGCAGGTGTTGCTCCTCGTGCCGTGGCTCACGTCCGGAAGGAAGTCCCTTACGTGATCGAGTTCAAGGGTCGCGCTTGAGGGCCCCCCGAAGTTGCAGCCCGAAAAGCTTACAGTCGTGCTGGCCGAGTCATTGTGGTTGTCCGTCCAGCGACGGGATTCATTGCCGTTCAGCCAGTTGGATATGGAGCTGCTCCAGCTCCCCTCGGCGGAGGCCGGAGGAGCCAGAGAGAAAGTCGCAACCAGGGCAGCCACCGCGACGGCTCCTGCCCGATTGATCATCACATTCGTGTCATTCCGCTTCTTTTGGGTGTGGCTCCAACTCTTCGCTCGTCTCCGGATTGCATGAAGGATCCGTGACTTTCCGGAACCTACATTCCTGGTCGCGGTCCTTCAACAGGTCGGGGGTCAAGATCGGCCATACTGTCGACGGGGTTAAACGTTGAGGGAATATTCCGAAATGTCCACTGTAAATTACTCAGTTACTGTGCTCGTGGTTGTGATCCGCCGTTCAATCGGATATGCGATCGATGCTGGCCAGTGGGACGCTGAGCCCTTTCCGGCGTGGAGCGTAAGCCTGCCGGTCGGACTGGTGGACAGGTGAAGCCCCTGGCAGATAGATCTTCGACCAGGAAATCCGTTTCCTCCGAAGCTCTGAGCAGGAGGGGGACGGTCGACGAGCCCGGTGCGGGCACCCCGTACCAGGGGGCCGGTCGCGACTCGCGGATGCGTGCCGGGCGGACACTCGCCGCACAGCGGCGCACCGGTGGGAACGCGCCGGGCGGGCGCGTGCCGGGCGGGGCGGGAGCGGCCTCTGGAGCGTACCGGGCCGTGAGGCGCCCCGGCCCCGGCGCCCCGCGGACACGGCACCGCAGCGCCACCCCGAGCGGATCGGACCGAGGGGCCGGGCGGCGGGACGAGCCGCTCCTGCGCAGCATCGGGTGATACCGGGTGGCACAGGGTGGCATCATTCGACGCCACATGGTGCCACATAGCGCCATCACGTGAGCCGAGAGGCGCCCCAAGGCGTACGACGCCAGAGAAATCTGAACCCTCACCTCAACATTTCCGCAGGTGAGAGCAGCCTCTCTCGGACCGGCCCCCTCAACACACCCTCCGGGCTTGCAAATGGCACCACAGTGGTGCCACGATGGCGTCATGGACCTCACGCCGTACATCGACACCCTCCGCCGCGAACTCGCGGTGGCCGCCGAGGCGGGCGGGGAAGACGCCCGCGAGCTGGCCGAGCGGCTCACCGCTCCCCTGGAGTCGGCGACCCGCCTGACGATGCTCAACGTGCTCTCCGCCGCGATGGACGAGATCACCCGCGAGCTCGCACCCGGATCGGTCGACGTACGGCTGCGCGGACTGGACCCGGACTTCGTGGTGACACCGCCGCCCACCGGCGACGGCGCCCCCGTGGAACCGGCCGCGCCCGCCGAACCGGCCAGGGCCCCGGCCGACGGCGACGACGGCGGCACCGCCCGCGTCAACCTGCGCCTGCCCGCACACCTCAAGGCCCGCGTCGAGGAGGCCGCGAACCACGAGGGCCTGTCGGTCAACGCGTGGCTGGTGCGCGCCGTGTCGGTCGCGGTCGACACCGGCGCCCGGCCGCGTACGACCGGGAGGATCCAGCCCATCGGACAGAGCGTCACGGGCTGGGCGCGCTAACCGCGCCCGCGCCCGACCCACTCCACCCTCACCCCGCCCCACCAGCGGGGACGTACCGAAGACCCAAGAGGACGGGACAGCCATGCCTTCTTTCGACACTCCCGAACCGATCTCGGCCACGGCCCACGTGGAGGCCGGCTCCATCTGCTTCACCGCGGGCGACCGCCCCGACACCGTCATCGACGTACGGCCCCGCGACGCCGGGCGGGACCAGGACGTCCGCGCGGCCGACCAGACCGAGGTCACCTACGCGGACGGCGCACTGACCGTCAGGACGCCCAAGGGGCGCCCCCTGTTCGGCCGCACCGGCGTCGTCGACGTGACGGTCGGGCTGCCCGCGGGCTCGCGCGTCGACATGACCGGCGCCTGGACCCAGGTGCTCGGCGAGGGCCGGCTCGGCGAGGTCCGGGTGAAGACCTCGGCCGGCGACGTCCGCCTCGACACCACCGGTCCGCTGCACCTGACCGCCACTCACGGCTCGATCACCGTGGACCGGGTCGAGGGTGCGGCCGAGATCGCCACCAGCTCCGGCAGCGTGCGCGTCGGCACCGTCGACGGTCCCGCCGTCCTGAAGAACTCGCACGGCACCACGACCGTCGACGCCGTCACCGGCGACCTGCGGGTGAGCAACGCCCACGGCGACATCGGCGTCGGGCGTGCCGAGGCCTCGGTCACCGCCACCACCGCCACCGGCAGCCTGCGCGTCGCCGAGGTCGCCCGCGGCACCGTACGGCTGGAGACCTCCCACGGCTCCATCGAGGTCGGCGTCCGCGAGGGCACCGCCGCCTGGCTCGACGCCGGTTCGAACGCCGGTCAGGTGCGCAACGCGCTCACCGCGTCCGAGGCCCCGGAGGGTGCCGAGGAGACCGTCGAGATCCACGCCCGCACCCGGTACGGGAACATCGACATCCTCCGCGCCCGGGGCTGAGCCCGCGCCCCGGCCGCCCCCTAGCCTCCCCTCCCCCCGTCCCCCTCCCCTCTTCCCCCACCTCACCGCCCCGTTCCGCTCCGCCTTCGAACGGAGGGCCACATGCCTCCCCTTGTCATGCCCACTTCCAAAATGGCCGGCGGCCGCACGGCTCCGGCCGCCGTGTCCGCCGTCGGCCTGCGCAAGTCGTACGGCGGCAGAACCGTCCTCGACGGCATCGACCTGTACATCCCGGCGGGCACGGTCTTCGCGCTGCTCGGCCCCAACGGCGCCGGCAAGACCACCACCGTGCGCATCCTGTCCACCCTCGTCACCGCCGACGGCGGCCGGGCCCAGGTGGCGGGCCACGACGTCGCCGCGTCACCGGACGGGGTGCGCGCCGCGATCGGCGTGACCGGGCAGTTCTCCGCCGTCGACGGACTGATCACCGGCGAGGAGAACATGCTCCTCATGGCGGACCTGCACCACCTCCCCCGTCGGGAGGGCCGCCGCACCGCCGTCGAACTGCTGGAGCGCTTCGGCCTGGTGGACGCGGCGAAGAAGCCCGCCGCCACCTACTCCGGGGGCATGAGGCGCCGCCTCGACATCGCCATGACGCTGGTCGGCGCCCCGCGGATCATCTTCCTCGACGAACCGACCACCGGTCTCGACCCGCGCAGCCGCCGCGACATGTGGCGGATCATCCGCGAACTGGTCGCGGACGGCGTCACCGTCTTCCTCACCACCCAGTACCTGGAGGAGGCCGACCAGCTCGCCGACCGCATCGCCGTGCTCGACGGCGGAAGGATCGCGGCCGAGGGGACCGCGGCGGAACTGAAGCGGCTGGTCCCCGGCGGGCACGTCCGCCTCCGCTTCTCCGCCCCGTCCGCCCACCGCAGCGCCGCCCTCGCGCTGTGCGGGACCGCCCTCCCCGGCCCCTCCGGCCCCGCCCGCGCGGGGGACGTCCCCGCCGACGAGGCGCTGACGCTGCGGGTCCCCGGCGACGGCAGCCCGCGCGAACTGCGCTCCATCCTCGACCGGCTGGACTCGGCCGGCGTCGAGGCGGACGAGCTGACCGTGCACACCCCCGACCTCGACGACGTGTTCTTCGCCCTGACCGGCGGCACCGGCCGCGGCCGACCCGAGGGGAGCGACCGATGAGCTCCCTGTCCCTCGCCCTGCGCGACTCGTCCACGATGCTGCGCCGCAACCTCCTGCACGCCCGGCGCTACCCGTCCCTCACCCTGAACCTGCTGCTGACCCCGATCGTCCTGCTGCTGCTCTTCGTCTACGTCTTCGGCGACGTGATGGGCGCGGGCATGGGCGGCGCCGACCGCTCCGACTACGTCGCCTACGTCGTGCCGGGCATCCTGATGATGACCGTCGGGGGCACCGTGGTGGGGACCGCGGTCTCCGTCTCCAACGACATGACCGAGGGCGTCATCGCCCGCTTCCGCACGATGGCGATCCACCGGGGGTCCGTCCTCGTCGGGCACGTTCTCGGCAGCGTGCTGCAGTCGGTCGCCAGCGTGGTCCTCGTGGGCGCCGTCGCCGTGGCCGTCGGCTTCCGGTCCGTGGACGCCACGGCCCTGGAGTGGCTGGCCGCGCTCGGGCTGACGGCGCTGGTCGCCCTGGCGCTCGCCTGGATCGCGGCCGGGACGGGCATGGTCAACCCGAACGCCGAGGCGGCCAGCAACAACGCCATGCCGCTGATCGTCCTGCCGCTCGTGTCGAGCGCCTTCGTCCCGGTCGACGCGATGCCGGGCTGGTTCCAGCCGGTCGCCGAGTACCAGCCGTTCACGCCGGTCATCGAGACCCTGCGCGGGCTGCTGCTCGGCAGCGGCGTCGGGCACCACGGGTGGCTCGCGGTCGCCTGGTGCCTGGGCCTCTCCGCACTCGGCCACCTCTGGTCGAGGACGGCCTTCGACCGCGAACCGAAGTAGCCGGAGGCGGCCCGGGCGGCCGCGCGGACCGGCGCCCCGCCCCCACGGCCCCGGAGCCGCGGGGGCGGGGCGCCGGCCGTGCCGGTCAGCGGCGGGGGCGCTTCCCGCGGACCGCCGGATCGCCGGCACGGGTGGCGCGGCGCTTCTCGTACCGCGCGCGGGCCGCCTCGTACTCGGCGCGTACGAGCTTCTCGCCAGGGGCCTCGAAGAGGCAGCGGACGGAGTGGGCCAGGAGCGAGCCGAGGAACCCGATCGCCTTCAGGCCGCGCAGGGCCTCCTCCCGGGCCGGGTCGGCGGGACGGCGGTCGAAGCCCGCCCACGTCCGCTGGAAGGCCACGGCCGTGCACACCGCGAACATCACGACGACCAGACCCTGGGCGAAGCCGCCGAGGCGGGCGAGGGCCAGGCCCTCGTACGCCAGGCGCAGGACGAACGCGCCCGCGACGGCCGCGGCCAGGGAGCCGGCCGCGACACCGGCGCGCCGCAGCCCGTACCCGCCGTCGTGGCCGACCCAGGTCGTGCCGAAGAAGCGGAGGGGTTCGGGCCGGGGGCCGCCGGACGGCTCCGCCGCGCGGGCGGAACCGGTGGTGCCGGCGGAGCCGGTGGGATCCGTGGTGCCGGCGGGGCTGACGGGTCCGGTGGTGCCGGTCGGGGCGGTGGGGTCGCTCATGGAACGATTGTCCCGCGCCCGCCCGGCGCCGCCGCGGTGCGCCTCAGGCGCAGCGCACCGTCACGTACCCGTCGACCCCGGTCCGGACGTACGCGTCCGACACGTACTGGCCGTTGGCGATGTTGTCCCAGATGTTCGACGTGCCGTACGGGCCCGAGACCCAGGTGCCCGGCGTCTGGCAGTTGACCGGTACGTTCACGCCTTCCGGCAGGAGCTTCACGATGCCGTAGTGGGTGCCCGGGCCGCTGCGGACGTTGAGCCGCACCCCCGGCGCGACCGGGTAGCGCTTGACCGAGTTCGTGTCCATGGGTACCTCCCCCGAGCGCCCGCCCCGTGCGGGCGCCTCCATGCCGGGGAGGCTAACAAGCCGGACCGACATCGCACGCATCATCGACTAGGCTCCGTGCGTCGCGCGCCGGTCGCGCGCCGCGCGTCCGAGCGAGGAGCACACACGGGGGTGGATGATGCCGCCGCTGCACAGCCCCGGGGCGGTACCGGAAGCGGAACATCCGGAGTATGCCGGGAGGTACCGACTGGAGGACTGGCTGGGTTCGGGCGGCATGGGGGTCGTCCGACTGGCCGCCTCCGACTCGGGCCTGCGCCTCGCCGTGAAGGTCATCCATGCCGAACACGCGGCGGACCCAGAGTTCAGGGCGCGTTTCCGGCAGGAGGTCGATGCCGCGCGGCGGGTCAGCGGGGCGTTCACCGCCCCGGTCGTCGACGCCGACCCGGAGGCCGCGCGGCCCTGGATGGCGACCCTGTTCATCGACGGCCCGACCCTGTCGGAACGGGTCAAGCGGAACGGGCCGCTGGACGTGCCGGAGCTGCGCCGGCTCGGTGCCGGGCTCGCCGAGGCGCTGCGCGACATCCACCGGGCAGGGGTCGTCCACCGGGACCTGAAGCCCAGCAACGTACTGCTCGCGGCGGACGGGCCGAAGGTCATCGACTTCGGCATCTCCCGGCCGAACGACAGCGCCATGCGCACCGAGACCGGGAAGCTCGTCGGCACGCCGCCGTTCATGGCGCCCGAGCAGTTCCAGCGGCCCCGGGAGGTGGGGCCGGCGGCGGACGTGTTCGCGATGGGCGCGGTGCTGGTGCACGCGGCGACGGGACGGGGGCCGTTCGACTCGCCCAGCCCCTACGTGGTGGCGTACCAGGTGGTGCACAACGAGCCGGACCTGACCGGCGTGCCGGAGGAGATCACGCCGCTGCTGCGGCGGTGCCTCGCGAAGGACCCGGCCGAGCGGCCCCTGCCGGAGCAGGTGATGGTCGCCCTGCGGGTGCCGGAGCAGGTGGGGGCCGCCCCGCGGGTGCCGGGCCGGGTGCCGGAGGGCGGACCGGCGGGCGGGCAACCGGCGGGTGACGGGCCGGCGGGTGACGAACCGGCCGGTGACGGACCGTCACCCGACGGGCCGGTGGGCGGCGGCGCCGGGGTCCC
>JAAXOU010000107.1 GCA_012396115.1 Streptomyces somaliensis DSM 40738
CCCGGTCCCCCCGGCGCGGGCGAGGACGGCTAGCAGGTTGTCCCGCTCGGCCCCGAACCAGTCGAGCGCGTCGGCCGCGTCCCGCAGCGGCGGGGTGGCGGCGGGGCGGTGCCCCCGCTCCGCCGGGCGGAGCGCTTCGCGGCGGGGCCCGAGCAGGCCGGCCGCCTCGTCGGCGGCCCTCAGGTAGTGGTCGAGGAGCCGCCGCCGGGCGTCGTGGACGAGGCGCGGGTCGCGGTCGGCGGTCTCCCGGGCGAGGGCGCGGACCAGGCGGTGGAAGGCGTAGCGGCCGGGGACGCGCTGGAGCAGGAGCCGCGCGTCGAGCAGGTCCTCCAGGATGGCCTCGGCGGCGGCCGGGGCGAGCCCGGTGAGGGCGGCGGCCGCGTACCGGTCGAAGTCCGGGCCGGGGTGGACGCCCAGCAGCCGGAACAGCTCCCGGTGGCGGGGCGGCAAGGCGGCGTACGACGGGTGGAGCGCGGCGCGGACGCCGCGGTGCTCGACGGTCAGCTCGTCGAGGCGCAGGGGTTCTTCGCGGAGCCGTTCGACCAGGTGGGCGAGGCTCCAGTGGGGCCGGTCGGCGAGCCGGGAGGCGGCGACGCGCAGGGCGAGCGGCAGGTGGCCGCAGAGGACGACCAGTTCGGCGGCGGCCTCCCGCTCGGCGGCGACCCTCCGGGCGCCCAGCACCCGGCCCAGGAACGCCAGTGCGTCGGCGGTGGGGAGCAGCGGCAGAGGAAACGTCACTGCACCGTCCAGTCCGGCGAGGCGGGGACGGCTCGTGACGAGGACCAGGCAGCCCGGCCCGGCGGGGAGGAGCGGGCGCACCTGGTCCGAGGAGGCGGCGTTGTCGAGGAGGAGCAGCAAGCGGCGGTCGGCGGTCGCGCCGCGCCACAGGCCCTCGCGGTCGGCCGGATCGTCGGGTACGCGGTCGGCGGGCACGCCGACGGCCCGCAGCAGCGTGCCGAGCGCGTCGTGGGGGGTGACGGGTCCGCGGTGCGGGCTGAAGCCGTGCAGGTCGAGGAAGACCTGGCCGTCCGGGTAGCCGTCGGCGACGTGGTGCGCGGCGTGCACGGCGAGGGCGGTCTTCCCGCCCCCGGCCATCCCGTCGACGGCGACGACCCGCGCCGCCCGGCGGTCGGCGGGTCCGCCGGGGGCGGGCCGCAGGTGCTCCAGGAGCCGTTGGAGTTCGGCCTCGCGGCCGGTGAGGTCGGGCAGGTCGGGCGGGAGGGAGCGGGGCGGCGGCACCGGGTGGGACGGCCCGGCGGACCAGCCGTGGCGGGCGGCGTGGGGCGTGCCGAGGCCCGGCTCGCCGCGCAGGATCTGCTGGTAGCGGTCGTTGACCGCGGCGCCGGGGTCGATCCCGAGCTGCTCGGCGAGCAGGTTGCGCAGGTCGTGGTAGACGCGCAGGGCGTCGGCCTGCCGGCCCGTCCGGTACAGGGCGACCATCAGCAGGGCGCACAGGGACTCGCGCAGCGGGTGCTCGGCGACGAGCGGGATCAGCTCGCCGACGGCGTCGTGGGCGCGGCCCTGCTCCAGGCGCAGTTCCAGGAGCCGTTCGCGGGCGCTGAGGCAGCGGTCCTCCAGGGCGGCCGCCGCGGCGGCGAGGACGGGGCTGCGGCTGTCGGGGAGGATCCGGCCGCGGTACAGGCCGAGGGCGGTCTCCAGGGCGGCGGCCTCGCCGTCGACGGTGACGCGGCGGCGGGCCTCGTCGAGGGCCCTGTCGAAGCGGAGGAGGTCGAGCCGGTCCTCGTCGACGACGATCCGGTACCCCGGCCCGTCGGTGACGAGCGTTTCCTGTGCGTGGGGAATGCGTGAACGCAGGTCGGCGGCGATCTTCCGGATCTGGTGCTCCGCCGTGGCGGGCGGCACGCGTTCCCACACCGCTTCCACCAGACGGGAAATCGGTACCGTCCGATTGGCCTCCAGCAGCAGTGCGGCGAGCATCGCGCGGGCGCGCGGGCCGCCCGGGTGGAGCCGCTGCTGCCCTGCCGAAACCGCCAACGTGCCGAGAACGCCGAACCGGACGGCGCTCCCCGGTGAGGCCACCATGAAAACCCACCCTATGGGATGGGGTCGGCGGCAATGCCGGTCGTTCAGGCCAGTTGTTTGGTGAATTCCGGTCACTTTTCATTGAGTTGATTATTGAACTGGTCGAACTTGACACACCGGCCCGCTCTCGGGAGCATTCTCCCGTTGCTTGTGACCTGTACGCGTCAATAGTTCGCGGCCGTCCCCGGCCACCGGGCGGTGGCCCCGCGAGGGCACCACGCCCCCGCCCGAGGGCCGGCCGTCCGCGTCCCGCGCACCACCGCCCCTCCCGTACCGATCCGCGACCCGGGCCCGGCGCGCCGGCGCGTCCGCCCCGCCCGGACCGCCGGACGGCGCCGCGCGGACCACCGCTCCCGCCCCGGAGCGGACCGTCCCCAGGAAGGAAGCACCACGCCATGCCGCGTCCCGAACCGCTGCCCCTCCACGGCCAGGAGTACAAGACCGACCCGTACCCGCTGTACCGGAAGCTCCGCGAGGAGGGCCCCGTCCACGCGGTCACCTTCCCCAGCGGGGTCGACGCGTGGCTGGTCACGGGGTACGAGGCGGCGCAGAGCGCGCTCACCGACGACCGCCTCGGCAAGAACCACGACCTCGGCAACAGCGCCTGGCGCGCGCGTGCGGCGATCATGCCCGAGCCGCAGCACTCCCGGCTCCAGGTCCACCTGCTGCACCAGGACCCGCCCAAGCACACCCTGATGCGGAAGCTGGTCACCGAGGCGTTCGCCCCCCGCAACGTCGAGCGCAAGCGCGCCCGTTTCGAGGAACTCGCCGCCGAACTCCTCGACGACGCCCTCGCCGCGGCCGGCGGGAGCGGCGTGGTCGACGTGGTCGGCGCCTTCGCCGCGCACTTCCCGTTCCGCGTCCTCGCCGAGGTCATCGGCCTGCCCGACGCGATCGCCGCCCGCTTCGACCGCGACTGGGGCAAGGTCGTCCAGCCCGTCGGCCCCGCCGACCCGCAGCGGCCGGTGTACGAGGGGCGCCTGCGCGGCCTGGAGGACTACATCGCCGAGGTCGTCGGGCACAAGCGTGCCCACCCCGCCGACGACCTGCTCACCGACCTCGTCCGCGCCTGCGAGGCCGGCGAGATCACCGGGGAGGAGCGGGACTCCATCGTCTTCCAGCTCCTCGTCGCGGGCCAGGAACCGGTCACCAACCAGATCACCACCGCCCTCGTGGCCCTCCTGCGCCACCCCGCCGAGCTGCGCCGGCTCCAGGAGGCCGTCAGCGGCGGGACGGGCGCGGCCGGCGAGGCGCTGCTCACCCGGGCCGTCGAGGAACTCCTGCGCTACGACAGCGCCTTCGAGCTCACCACGTGGCGGTTCTTCGCCGAGGACTCCGACCTCTTCGGCACCACCGTCCCCGCCGGGGACTCGGTCATCGTGTCGCTGTGCGCCGCCAACCGCGACCCCGAGCGGTTCCCCGACGCCGACACCCTCGACCTCGACCGCTCGCCCAACCCGCACCTGGCGTTCGGCCACGGCATCCACTTCTGCCCCGGGGCCGCCCTCGCCCGCCTCGAACTCCGCATCGCCCTGCGGGAACTGCTCACCCGGCTGCCCCGGATCCGCCTCGCCGTCCGCGACGAGGACCTGGTCTGGGTGCGCGCCGTCCTCGCGCGCGGCGTCGACGAACTGCCCGTCGCCTACGGCCCGCCGGACGCCGCCCCGCACGGCGGCTGCCCCGTACGGCACTGACCCCCCGGGACCCGGACCGGTCCCCGGACGCGGGACGCCCCGCAGGCCGGCCGACCGCGCCGGGCCCCCTCGCCGGGGCCGCGCGCCGCCCCTCCCGGTACGGGAGCGTCCCCGCCGCCCGCCGGCCCGGACGGGAACCCCTCCCGCCGGACCCGGGCGGGGCGGGCCGCCCACCGGCGGGCCCGGCGGGGGCCCCGCCCCGGCGGCCGTACGTCCCCCGCCCCGCCGCCCCGACCGTGCCGCACGCACCGCGCCCGACGGAACCCGCCGGTCCGTCCCGGACCACCCGTCCCAGCACCGCGACTCACGGAAGCGAGCCGATCGCCCATGTCCGAACCCCCCGCCACCGCCCCGGCGCCCGAAGCCGGGCACATCAGCCGGGAGGTCCTGCGGCTCCTCATCCCGCACCGGCGGACCGTGGAGCCCGACCCCCACCTCGACACCCCCGACGACTTCCCCGAACAGCTCGGCCAGATAGCCGACTTCGTCGCCTGCGGCGAGCGGATCGTCTTCAGCCTGCCGGGCTTCCCCTGCAAGTCGCCCAACCCGGAGAAGGTCCTGGGCCGTTTACCGGACCAGGGGGAGCGGCTGGCCCTGCGCTTCCTCGACTCGCTGTGCGCCGAGATCGAGAAGGTCCACGCCCCCGGCGCGAAGGTCCTGATCTGCTCCGACGGCCACATCTTCGGCGACGTCATCCGCGTCCCGGACGAGCACGTCGACGCCTACAACGACGCGCTGCTCGACATGATCCGCGCCGAGGGCCTCGCCGGCCGCCTCGACACGTTCGACCTGCGCGACTGCTACGGCCCCGACCTGTCGTACGACGAGAAGCGCCGACTGGCCGCCAGGACCCTCGGACCGACCCCGGAGGAACTGCGCGCCGAGGTCCGCGAGGACGAGTCGTCCCTGCGCATGTACCTCGGCATCACCCGGTTCCTCGTCGAGGACGCCACCGGTTGGGAGGGCTCCCGCTCCGCCCTGCAGCGCGACTGCCGCCGCCGCGCGTACGAGGTCATCCTCCGCAGCCGCGCCTGGAGCGAGCTGATCTCCGAGCGGTACCCGCACCACGTCCGGCTCTCCATCCACCCGCAGAACCGCGGCGCGGCCAAGTTCGGCATCCGCCTCCTCGGCGCGGCCGACGCGTGGACCACGCCGTGGCACTCCGCCCCGCTGCGCCGCGCGGACGGCACGTGGGAGCTGATGCACCGCCGCGACGCCGAGAAGATCGGCCGCGAGGTCCACCGCGACGGCCGGCCGAGCCACTTCGAGGAGACCGGCGGCGCCGCGGACGCGCCGGCGGTCTGACGCACCGCCGCGGCCCGGCCGGCGTGCCCGCGGGCGCACCGGCCGGGCCGCGGGGGTCAGCGGGAGGACCACTCCGAGTGGCGGACCACCACGGCCTCGACGGTGACGGGGCCGCTCCGCGCGAAGCGCAGGGTGAACGGGACGCGCTGCCCGAGCCGCACCGGGCCCCGCAGCTCGACCATCACGTCCGTGCCGTACGGCGTCATCTCCAGCGTGCCCCGGGCCGGCACCCGCACCGAGGGGAGCATCCGCATCCGGGCCGCCGACCCGCCCGCGTCCGCGTCCTCGGACAGCATCACCCCGACGGCCGCCGGGGAGGTCACGGACGTCAGCCGGTCGTCGGAGCCGCCGGAGTTGGCCACCGTGAAGACGGCCGCCGTCGTCGTCCGCCCCGGGAAGGGCTGGAGGAGCCGCGCGCGGGTGACCTCCGGCTCCGCCGGGGTGCCCGCCGCGCCCACCGCCGTCCAGACGGTGAGCCCGCCCAGCGCGAGCGCGCTCGCCGCGACGGCGGACAGCGCGGGCGCGAACGGCGCGACCCGCTCCCGCGGGGGCCTCACGCGCGCGCTCCCGCGGTGCGGCGGCGCGCGGCCGGCGCCGGACGCCGGGGCTGCCAGCCGCGCAGCCGCAGGCTGTTGGTGACCACGACGACGGAACTCACCGACATGGCGGCCGACGCCACCATCGGGTTGAGCCAGCCGGTCGCCGCCAGCGGCAGGGTGACGGCGTTGTACCCGAAGGCCCACACCAGGTTCGTCCGGATCGTGCCGAGCGTGCGGCGGGCCAGCAGCACGGAGTCCGCGACGGCCTCGACGTCCTCGCGGACCAGCGTCACGTCGGCCGCGCCGATCGCCGCGTCCGTACCGCCGCCCATGGCGATGCCCAGGTCCGCCCCGGCCAGGGCGACCGTGTCGTTGACGCCGTCGCCGATGACGGCGACCCGGTGGCCCTCCGACCTCAGCTCGGCGACCAGCGCCGCCTTGCCCTCGGGCGTGCACCGGGCGTGGACGTCCGCCTCCGGGATGCCGAGGTCCGCCGCGACGGCACGGGCGGTGGCGTCCCGGTCGCCGGTCGCCAGGACGGGCCGCAGACCCAGCCTGCGCAGCCGCTCCACCGCCCGGTACGCGCCCGGCCGCAGCGTGTCGCCCAGGGCGATCACGGCCTGCGCCGTGCCGTCGACCCTGACGAGGACGGGCGTGTGCGCGGCCTCCTCGGCGGCGGCGAGCGCCCCGGCCAGCGACTCGGGCAGCACCTCGTCGCCGGGCGCGCGGACCTCGACGTACCGCCCGTCGACCCGGCCGGCGACGCCGACGCCGGTCGTGGAGACGAAGTCGGCGACCGGCGGCAGCGCGTCCTCGCCGAGCGTGCGGCGGGCGTACGCGACGACGGCCCGGCCCAGCGGATGGCCGGAGCCCTGCTCCACGGCGCCGGCGAGCCGCAGCGCCTCGCGCCGGTCGTCGTCGCGGTGCGCGCCGCTCAGCGGGGTGACGCCGGTGACCTTCAGCCGGCCCGTCGTGAGCGTGCCGGTCTTGTCGAGGACGACCGCGTCGACGCCGCGCAGGGTCTCCAGGGCGTGCGGCCCCTTGACGAGGATGCCCAGCTGGGCGCCGCGCCCGGTGGCGGCCAGCAGCGCCGTGGGCGTGGCGAGACCCAGCGCGCACGGGCAGGCGACGACCAGCACGGACACGGCGACCGTCACGGCGACCTGCGCGTCGGCCCCGGCGCCCAGCCAGAAGCCCAGCACGGTCACCGCCAGCGCCAGCACGGCCGGCACGAACACCCCGGCGACCCGGTCCGCGACGCGCTGCGCCCTGGCCTTGCCGGCGAGCGCGTCGGTCACCAGCCTGGTGATGCGGGCCAGCCGCGTGTCCTCGCCGACCGCCGTCGCCCGGACCAGCAGCAGCCCGCCCGCGTTGACGGCGGCGCCGACGGCGGGGGAGCCGGGGCCCACCTCCACGGGGTCGCTCTCACCGGTCACCAGCGACAGGTCGAGCGCCGAACCGCCCTCCACGACCACGCCGTCCGTGGCGACCTTCTCCCCGGGCCGTACGACGAAGACCTGGCCGACGCGCAACTGCTCGACCGGGATCCGCCGTTCGCGCCCCGTCCTCTCGCAGCGCACCGCCACGTCCTTCGCGGCGAGTTCGGCCAGCGACCGCAGCGCGGCGCCCGTGCCGCGCTTGGCGCGCGCCTCCAGGTACCGCCCGGTCAGCACGAACACCGGTACGGCGACGGCCGCTTCCAGGTAGACGTGCGCCACCTCCGTCGACGGGGACGGCAGCAGGCTGAACGGCATCGTCATGCCCGGTGCGCCGGCCCCGCCGAGGAACAGCGCGTACGTCGACCAGGCGAACGCCGCGATCGTGCCGAGGGAGACCAGGGTGTCCATCGTGGACGCCGCGTGCCGCAGGCCCCGCACCGCCTTCACGTGGCACGGCCAGGTGCTCCAGAAGACGACGGGCCCGGTCAGCGCGAAGCAGAGCCACTGCCAGTTGTCGAACTGCAGGGCGGGGACCATGGACAGGGCGAGGACGGGCACGGAGAGCGCGACGGTGATCCACAACCGCCGCCGCTGCGCCGCGTCCTCGGCCGCGGCCTCCTGGTCGCGGCGCTCCCGCCGGACGGCCTCCGCCTCCTCCGCGGCCCCGGGCGGGGCCGGGGGCTCGGCGGTGAAGCCGGACCGCTCGACGGCGGCGATCAGGTCGGGGACGGTGTACGTCGGCGGGTGCGTGACCCGGGCCGTGCCGGTGGCGAGGTTGACGACCGCGGCCACGCCCTCCAGCCGGGCCAGGCCCTTCTCGACCCGGTTGACGCAGGCCGCGCAGGTCATGCCGCCGACGACGAGGTCGGTGGTGGTCGTGGCGGCGGCCACGGGGCCCGGCGCGGTCATCGGCTCGTCTCCTCCATGTCCATGCCGCCCATGTCCATGCCGCCCGTGTCCGCGCCGCCCGTGCCGGTGCCGCCCGCGTCCGTCCCGGCGGGACCGCCGGGGTGGATGCCGGGGGCCACGGGCCCGGCGAGCGTCCCGACGGCGTACGACGCCGCGAGCAGGACCACGAGCAGCGCCAGGAACCCGATCAGGCCCGGCAGCGGCCCGCGCGTCGTGACGGCCGTGCGGCCGGGCTCGGCCCCTCCGGGCCGGGCGTCCTCCATGGTGTTCCGCTC
Source organism: Streptomyces somaliensis DSM 40738 (assembly GCA_012396115.1). Lineage (GTDB taxonomy): Bacteria > Actinomycetota > Actinomycetes > Streptomycetales > Streptomycetaceae > Streptomyces > Streptomyces somaliensis. Next base: position 8,205 of record JAAXOU010000107.1, read on the forward strand.
CTGGGACGAGAGCCCGCCAGCCACGGCTCCCGGTACGGGGGTGGCCCGGACACGTGGCTGACGGGCAGACAGGGGACGGGCCCGTGAAGGGCGGTGACTCCCTCGGCCCGCGCACTCATGCTGGCACGGAAACCCGGGGAATCCACCCGGCGCGCGGTGATGCCCCACGTGAGCATTCTCCCGTTCCGCACCGGGAACCCGCGGGCGCCGCGGGCCGACTTCCCGGGGAAAGCTCCCGCGCGTTCTCCGGCGCCGGACCGGGCGCGACCGCCGCATCCGGTTCCCGGCCGCCGCGTCCCGCGGAAGCCGGGAACCCGCGGCCCGCCGCCCACGACTACTACGGGGACGGAGTCCGCCGTACGGCGGACACGGGAGGGACGAGCGATGCCGCACGCCGAACGGGACGCCGCGACGGGCCGGGGAGGACCGGACGGGCCGGACGACGCGCCGACGGGCGGGCGCAGCCCGTGGATCCTGGTCGCCATAGCCGGCGCCCTGTCGTTCACGGCGCTGCTCGACATGAACGTCGTCAACATCGCGCTGGCCACCATAGCCACCGACCTGGACGTCTCCGCCTCGATGGCGCAGTGGGCGGCCCTCGGCTACCAGCTCGCCGTCGTGTCCCTGCTGCTGCCCGCCGGCCGCTGGCTGGACGGCGGGCGCGGCAACGGCGGGGTGGGGCTGCGCGCGGCGCTGCTGCTGGCGGTGTCCGGGTTCTCGGTGTGCGGGGTGCTCGCCGCGCTCGCCCCCTGGATGGCCTGGCTGGCCGTCGCCCGGATCGCCCAGGGCGCCTTCGGCGCCCTCCTGTTCGTCCTCATGCCCGTCCTGGTGGTGCGCGCCGTGCCGCCCTCGATGCGCGGGCGGGCGATGAGCGTGCCCGCGACGCTCGGCCCCCTGGGCGCCGTCACCGGACCCGCCGTCGGAGGCGTCCTGCTGGACGCGTTCGGCTGGCGGGCGGTCCTGCTCGTCAAGCTCCCCGTCTGCCTGGCCGCCCTGGTCGTCGTGGCCCGCGTCCTGCCGCGGCGCGGCGGCCTGGTCGCACCGGACCGGCGGTCCCTGGCCGACGCGGCGCTCGTCGGCGGCGCCGTCGCCGCGCTGCTCCTCGCCCTCACCCTGGCGCCCGGGGCGCCCGTCTGGCTGCTGCTGGGCCTCGCCGCCGTACCGCCCCTCGTGTGGTGGACGCGCCGGCCCGCCGCCCGCCCGGTCCTCGACGTGGTCCGCGCCTCGGGGGTGGCCGGCGTGTACGGGGCGGTGTTCTCGCTGGCCGCCGGGTTCGCCGCCATGCACTACGTGGTCGCCCTGCGGCTGCAGACCGGCAGCGGCCTCTCCGCGACCGCCACCGGACTCACCGTCCTCGCGTTCCCGCTGGCCATGGGCGTGATGGGACCGCTCGGCGGGCGTCTCGCCGACCGGTACGGGGCCCGTTCCACCGCCATCGCCGGCGCCTGTGTGACCGCGCTCGGCCTCACCCTGCTCGCCCTGAACGGCGACCACTGGACGCAGGCCGACATCACCTGGCGGCTCGCCCTCGCCGGCGCCGGCATGGGCCTGTACGGCGGGCCGACACAGACGCTCGTGATGACCGCCGCGCCGCGCCGGGCCACGGGGGTCGCCGGGTCGCTGGTGCAGCTCTCCCGGAGCCTCGGCTTCACCGTGGGGCCCGCGCTGGCCGGCGCCGCGTGGGGCCTGGCGGGCGGGGCGGACGGCGCCCGGTACGGGCTGGTGATCTCCGCGGTCGCGGCGTGGCTGTGCGTGCTGCTCCTCACCACGGGGCGCCGCGCCCCGTCCGGGGAGCCGGCCCCGGCGGCGGAACCGGTGGCGCGCTGAGGGACCGGGCGCCCCGCCCGCGGGGCCTACGGGCCGGCGGGCGCCGGGGAGGACGGGCGCCCGCCCTCCCCGGCACCGGCCCGCCGAGCCCCGGAGGCGCCGAGCCCCGGAGGCGCGGCGGGCCGCGCGGTCACAGCACGTGCACGCGCCGCAGGTGGCGCGGCGAACCCTGGGTGAACGCGGTGCGGCCGTGCAGCAGGGCGTGGTTGTCGGTGACGACGAAGTCACCGTCCTCCCAGGCGTGTTCGTACATCACCTCCGGGGAGTACAGCCGCTCCCTGATGTCGGTGAAGAACGCCTCCGCGCCGACCCCCTCCGGCAGTCCCTCCACGTCGAGGAAGAGCGGGCTGAGGAACTCCCCGGGCGCCAGCGGCTCGGCGTAGCGGATGACCGGCGTGCCGGTGCGCGGGTGCGACCGCACCAGGGGGACGGTGATGTGCCCGCCGTAGTGCGCCGTCTTCTCCTTGCGGTACGTGATCCTCAGCGCCTCCCACCGGGCGCGCGTCCCGGCGGGCAGCGCGTCCAGGACCATCGTGGTGTCGCAGAACGTCGTACGGCCGCCGGTGCCGCGGGCCGGCGCCCTCACGCACTGGAAGATCTGGTGCGCGGGCGTCCTCTCCGCGAACGCCCCGTCCCAGTGGTACGGCACCGGGCCCGGCGTGAACACGTAGTCCTTGGGGTCGGCGTGCACCTCCAGGTCGAGGACCTCGCCGAAGTCCCAGGACAGGATCGGCCCCCAGCGCCGCGCGTACGCGACGAGCCCCTCCTTGTCCTCCCAGGGCCGGAAGCGGCGCAGGACGACGACGCGGTGCTCGTCGACGAGCGCGCGGACGGCCTCCGGGTCGACCGTGCCGAGGTCGGTGCCCTCCCGCCGGGCTTCGACGACGGCACCGAACGGCTTCAGTGCGGTGACGGTGTGGTCGGTCACGATGCGACCTCCTCGATCAGCGGTTTGAAGGACGACGGGACGTCCGGGGCTATGTAGTGGCTGACGCGGCCGCCGCGCATGACGAGCGTCGCGCCGAGCCGCTCGGCCTCGTGGCGCTTGACCAGGCGCACCTCCTCGCCGTCGTCGAGCGCCACGCCGTGCCAGGGGGTCAGCCAGTTGTCCCTCGTCCGCATCAGGTGGATGCCGATCTTGGGGGAGTGGCTGACCTGCGGGTGGATGGAGAGCCGCAGCGCCTCGGGGAAGAAGTCCTCGACCAGGCTGCTCCACGCGTCGCTGCGCTGGATCACCCGGTACGCCAGGGACTTGGTCTCCTCGCGGACGCTGTTGCGGCTGCGGCCGGCGCTCAGGGCCATCCGGTCCTCGAACAGGAACCGGTGGATGCCGCCGAAGATGCTCCGCGCGGCCGGGTCCGCGAGGGCGCGGGCGCGCACGTCCTCCACGGGGACGGCGTACCGGTCGGTGAGCGCGGCCCGCTGCTCCTCGTAGGGGAGGCCGGGGAACGCGTCGTGCAGCCCGTACGTGTTGATCGAGTCCGCGCCGATCGCCCGCAGCAGCGCGTCCAGTTCGGTGCCGTAGGCCTGGACGACCTCGTCGGGGACGCCGACGAGGTCGCTGAAGACGTGCCCGTCGGAGCAGATGGTGATGCGGGCGCCCGGCTCGTGGTAGTGGCGGGTGTAGTCGCACAGCCCCTGGAGGAACTCCAGCGACACCCGCTCCGCCATGTCCGGGAGGGTGCCGAGCACCTTCTCCGGGTTGGGCGACTTGGCGGGGAACGCCGGGATGACGAAGTGGAGCGGGACGCCCTGCTCGATGAAGCGCTCGACCTTCGGCCGGTGCAGCGCGAAGCACTCCTCGCACGTCCCGGCGGCGCAGCCGCCGGCCGGTTCGTGGGCGAGGCGGCGGAACGAGAAGACCAGACGGAGAATGTCGTCCGCGGGTGAACCGGACATCGTTCCCTCCCTGAGGGATAGGCGGGGTTCGGTCATCGGATCGCGTGGAACCGGATGCGTGCGGTGCGTGCGGTGGTCTCCAGTGCGTCGAGGCGGGCCACCTCCAGGTCGGGGACCTGGTCGGGTCCCGGGCGGCCGTACCCGAAGCTCACCCAGGCCGCGGGCATGCCGGCGGCGCGGGCGGCGGCCAGGTCGTGGCGGCTGTCGCCGACCATGAGCCCGGCCGTGCCGCCCGCCAGAGCCAGCGCGTGGCGCAGGGGGCCGGGCGACGGTTTGCGCCCGGCCGGGCCGTCCCCGGTGACGACCGCGTCGAAGCGGCCGTCGAGGCGCAGGGCCCGGAGCAGTTCGCCGGTGACGCCGCCGGCCTTGTTGGTGCACAGCGCGGTGCGCACGCCCGCCGCGCGCAGCCGCTCCAGCAGCGCCTCGGCGCCCGGGTAGGGCCGGGACCCCTCGGCGGGCGAGGCGGCGTAGCCGGTCAGGTACGCCTCCTGAACGCGGGCCACGAGGCCGGGGGGCACCGGGCGCCCGTACTTGCGTACGGACGCCTCGACCAGCGCCGTGCCGCCCTCCCCCACCCGGTCCGCGGCCTCCGCCGGGGAGAGGGCCGGGAGGCCGTGGGCGCGCAGCGCCGCGTTCACCGTGCGGACGATGTCGTCCAGGGTGTCGACCAGGGTGCCGTCGAGATCGAAGAGGACTGTGTCCACGGTCCGGAAGCCGGCCTCCGTGGTCTCCGTGCGCGTAGTGATGTCGGCCTCGTTTCCTCGGTACGGGTGCGGAAGCCGGCGCGCGCCCCGGGGGCCGCCCCCGGCCGTGGCGGGGGAGCGGCCCGGGGCGCGTGCCGGAGGGGCGCGCCGG
>JAAXOU010000108.1 GCA_012396115.1 Streptomyces somaliensis DSM 40738
GTTCCCGCAGGAGGCGGTCTTCCGGGCCGCGCATGCGGACGGCGTACCCGCGGACGGTTCGGCGCCCACCACCCGGACGAACGGCACGTACACCCCGCGGTCCGGCACGGCCGACCCCGCGCGCTCCGGTGTCCGGGCCGCGGTCGGCGAGGACGTGCCCGCGGACCCGCCGGCCCCGGAGGCGTCGCGTACCGGGAGCGCGCCGACCGGCGCGGACTTCGACCCCGCCGACGCGCTCCGCGCCGGCACCGTGCCGGACGACGACCCCCTCTGCGACCCTTCCGGTGCCCCCGGCCCCTCCGGCCCCGGTACGGCGGCCGACGCCGCGCTCGCCGACGCCGCCCTCGCCGAGACCTCGGGCACGGTCGCGGGCGACGAGGACGGCACGGGCGACGAGGACGGCGACGAGCGCATACGGACGCTGATCTGGACGGCGGCCACGTACCGTCCGCTGGAGGAGGTCGCCGCGCTGGTGACGCAGCTCAAGCACACCGGGGCCGTCGACAGCCCCGCGGACGAGGCACTGCGCGCGGCGGCGGTGGCCCGCCCCCTGGAGGAGGTCCGGCGCCTGGTCGCCATGCTGAACGAGGCCGGGCACACCCTCGACGAGACCGACACGACGCTCCGCGCCGCGGCGGTCGGCAGGCCGGTCGAGGACGTCGTCCAGCTGGTGAGCATCCTCGGCGCCGACGACGGCCCGGAGCAGCCGCGCCCGACCGCGGCGCCGGCCGGACCCCCGGACGCGGGCACGGAGGGGGGCGGGCTCCAGCCGGTTCCGGAGGACCCCAGGGTCCGCCCGCCCCGCTCCGTGGCCGCGGCGACGGCGGCAGCGGCGGGGAAGAGCCCGGTCAGGGTCCTGACCCCCGAGCCGGTCGGCGGAGGCACCGTCCCGGCCTCCCGGTCCGCCCTCCGCTGGCCCGCCGCGGCCGCCCTGTTCGTCTGCGGCGTCCTCCACCTGCCCGCCGACTTCGCGGCCATGTGGTCCGGGGGGTACGCGCACGCCGTGGCCCTCGTCATCGCCGTGCTGTGCCTGGTGCTCGGGGAGTGGCTGGTCGTCCGGGACACCGTACGCGTCTGGGGTTCCGCGGCCGTCCTGTCCATCGGCGTCGTGGCGCTCCACGGGATGGCGGGCAGCAGCGGGGTCGGCCTCCTGCAGAGCAGCCTCGGCCGCTCGTGGACCTGGTCGGGGGCCGCCGCGGTGACGTGCGCGATGCTGACGGCCCTCCTGGCCGGGTCGGCGCTGCTGCGCCGGCAGAGGGAGGCCGACGCGGCCGACGGCGCCTGAACCACCGCGCCGCGGAGCGCCCCCGCCGAGGAGCGGGGGCGTTCCGCCGCGCCGCTCACTCCCCCGTGGACGGGCGGCCCGTGCCGTGGGCGCGGGCCGAGGCGTCGACCTGGGCGAGGCGCCGCAGCGAGGCGAGGACCGCGTCGCCCAGGACCGTGCCGACCACGGCGCCCTCCACCAGATCGTCCCGTGCCGCCTCCCGCGCCACGTACGCCACGTCCACGGCGGCGATCCGCTCCGCCGCGTCCGCGTACGCGTCCAGCGACACCTCCGCGAACCGCTCGTGCCCCAGTCGGTTGAACGCCGCCAGCGCGTCGGCCAGGGACCGGAACGCCGGGTTGTCGGCGTCCACCCGCCACCCGCGGCGGGCGATCAGCTCCGCGGCCTGCCGGCGGGCGGTGTCCCGCGCCGCGTCGTCCGGCCCGCCCGCTCCCGGCGCGATGCGGTCGTGCGCGGCGCCGAGCACCTCGTGCACCGAGCGCCCCGGGTCCCCGACGGCCTCCAGCACGTCCCGGACGGCCGCCACCGAGAGCCCCCCCACGTCGATGAGCGCCCGCACCAGCCGCAGCCTGCGGACGTGCGACTCGTCGTACCGGGCCTGGTTGGGACTGCTCAGCTCTCCGGCGGGCAGCAGGCCCTCCCGCACGTAGTACTTGATCGTGGGCACCGACACCCCGGTCCTACGGCTCAACTCGCCCACGCGCACTGCGGTCCGCCCTTCGCTCCCACCCGGCGCCCCGCCCTCGCCGGGGCCGGGCCCCATCATAGATAGCGCCGCTATCGGGCGGTGGCAGGCGCCGTCGCCCGTCTCCGTCCCGGGGCGTACCGTGCCGTCGGCCGCGCCCCACCGGCCGTCCCGGCCGCCGCTCCCCCGCCGCGACCACCTCGCCGCCCACCGCGACCCGCCCGCCCGGCGGGCGGCGAGGGCCCCGCGGTCGGGCCCCCGCCGTCGCGCGGCGGGCGTCAGCCCACCGAGCTGTACGCGACCACGCCCCGCAGCAGCCCGTCGACGGCCTTGCGGGCGCTCCTGGCGACCGTGCCGTCCTCCTGCGGAGCGGCCGCCGCGATCTGGCCCAGCACGTCGATGAGCTGCTTGCACCAGCGGACGAAGTCGCCGGCCGGCATCTCCGCCTCGCGCAGCACCTCGTCGAGGCCCTTCCCGGACGCCCACTGGTACGCCGCCCAGGCGAAGCCGAGGTCCGGCTCACGCTGCCCGACGCCCTCCGCCTGGCTGACCCGGAACTCCTCCTCCAGCGCGTCCAGCCGGCCCCAGATGCGGACCATCTCGCCCAGCGCCGCCTTCGCCCCGCCGGTCGGCACCTTCGGCGCGACCGCGTCGTCGGCCTGCCGCGCCTCGTACACCAGCGCCGACGCGCACGCGGCGAGCTCGGCCGGGTTCAGCCCCTCCCAGACGCGCTCACGCAGGCACTCGCTGGTCAGCAGGTCCAGCTCGCCGTAGAGCCGGGCGAGCCGCTTGCCGTGCTCGGTGACCTCGTCGCCGCGCAGGTAGTCCAGCTCGGTCAGCAGCGCCACGATCCGGTCGAAGGTGCGGGCGATCGTGTTGGTGCGGCCCTCGATGCGGCGCTCCAGCTGCCGTGTGTCCCGCTGCAGCCGGTGGTACCGCTCCGCCCAGCGGGCGTGGTCCTCCCGCTCGTCGCAACCGTGGCACGGGTGCGCGCGGAGCGCAGAGCGCAGCCTGGTGATCTCCCGGTCGTCGACGGCGGCGGACCGCTGCTTGCGGTGCCGCTCCGGGACGATGTGCCCGGCCTTCGTCCGCAGCGCGGACGCCAGGTCGCGGCGGGACTGGGGGGAGCGCGGGTTGAACGAGCGCGGGATGCGCATCCGTTCCAGCGGCTCCACCGGCACCGGGAAGTCGATCGACGCGAGCCGCTTGACCTGCCGCTCCGCGGTGAGGACCAGCGGTCGGGGGCCGTCGTGCTGGTCGAAGCCGCGGTGCCCGTTGGACCGTCCCGCGGGCAGTCCCGGGTCCAGGACCAGGGCCAGTCCGGCGAACTTGCCGGTCGGCACGTGGATGACGTCGCCGGGCTTGAGCCGCTCCAGGGAGGTGGCCGCCGCGGCGCGCCGCTGGACCGCGCCCTGCTTGGCCAGTTCGTTCTCCCGGTCCTTCAGCTCGCGGCGCAGCCGCGCGTACTCCTCGAAGTCCCCGAGGTGGCAGGTCATGCCCTCGCGGTAGCCCTGCAGCCCCTCCTCGTTGCGCTGGACCTGCCGGGAGACGCCGACGACCGACCGGTCCGCCTGGAACTGGGCGAACGAGGTCTCCAGCAGCTCGCGCGAACGGTGCCGGCCGAACTGGTCGACCAGGTTGACCGCCATGTTGTACGACGGCTTGAAGCTGGACCGCAGCGGGTAGGTGCGGGTGCCCGCCAGCCCGGCGAGGTGCGCCGGGTCCATGCCTCGCTGCCAGAGCACCACGGCGTGGCCCTCGACGTCGATGCCGCGCCGGCCCGCGCGGCCGGTGAGCTGCGTGTACTCGCCGGGGGTGATGTCGGCGTGCTGCTCGCCGTTCCACTTGACCAGCTTCTCCAGCACGACCGACCGGGCGGGCATGTTGATGCCGAGCGCCAGCGTCTCGGTGGCGAAGACCGCCTTGACCAGGCCGCGGACGAAGAGCTCCTCGACGACCTCCTTGAACGTCGGCAGCATGCCGGCGTGGTGCGCGGCGATGCCCCGCTCCAGCGCCTCCAGCCACTCGTAGTACCCCAGGACGTGCAGGTCCTCGGTGGGGAGGGAGGCCGTACGCGCCTCGACGATCTCGCGGACCCGGGCGCGGGCCTCCTCGTCGTTGAGCCGCAGCCCCGCGTGGAGGCACTGCTGGACGGCGGCCTCGCAGCCGGCGCGGCTGAAGATGAACGTGATCGCCGGCAGCAGCCCCTCCGCGTCGAGCCGCTCGACGACCTCGGGCCGGCCCGGCGTCCAGATCCGCGACCGCTGGCGCCGCTCCCGCTCGCGGTCGGCCTCGCGGACCATCTTGCCCCGCCGCCGGTCGCGCGGGTTGTACGTGCGCGAGTTCTCCATGCGGGCGAGGCGGACCAGGTCGGGGTTGACCTCGCGGCGGGTGACGCCGCGGCCGCCGTGGTCGGTCTCCTCCTCGAAGAGGTCGTAGATCCGGCGCCCGGCCAGGACGTGCTGCCACAGCGGCACGGGGCGGCTCTCGGAGACGATCACCTCCGTGTCGCCGCGCACCGTGTCCAGCCAGTCGCCGAACTCCTCCGCGTTGGAGACGGTCGCGGAGAGCGAGACGAGCGTCACGGACTCGGGAAGGTGGATGATCACCTCCTCCCACACCGCGCCTCGGAAGCGGTCCGAGAGGTAGTGCACCTCGTCCATGACCACGTAGCCCAGGCCGCGCAGGGACTGGGAGCCCGCGTAGAGCATGTTGCGGAGCACCTCGGTGGTCATCACGACCACGGGCGCGTCGGAGTTGACGCTGTTGTCGCCGGTGAGCAGGCCCACCCTGCCGGGGCCGTAGCGCTTGACGAGGTCGGTGTACTTCTGGTTGGACAGCGCCTTGATCGGCGTCGTGTAGAAGCACTTGCGGCCCTGTTCGAGGGCGAGGTGGACGGCGAACTCGCCGACGATGGTCTTGCCCGAGCCGGTCGGCGCGGCGACGAGCACGCCCTTGCCCGTCTCCAGGGCGCGGCATGCGTCGATCTGGAACGGGTCCAGCTCGAAGTCGTAGAGCGCGCGGAAGGCGTGGAGCGCGGTGGCCTCCTCGGCGGCCCGGCGCCGGGCCGCCGCGTACGCTTCCGCGGGTGTGAGGTCGTCTGTCATCTTGTCATCGAGCCTACCCGTCGCCGCTGACAGTCAGCCCGGCGTTTGTTCGACCTCGTCCACGGCGTCCGCCGCCCGGCCCGCGACGCCCCCCCCCGGCCCTCCCCGGTCGCGCGCGGTGAACGGCCGGCCGCGCCGTGTGCGCGTCCGGCCGTTTCGCCGCCGTGGGGCGGGGGCTCAGGTGACGTCGTCGTAGGAGCCGGTCCGCCGGGCCGGAGGGGCACCGGCGCCCTCGCCCGCCGGCTCGGGCAGGGCGGACGCGGGCGCGGCGACGGGCTCGACGGGGGCGATCGGCTCGGGCGTGAGGTCGAGGCTGGATGCCTCGTCGTCGCCGAGTTCCGGCCCCTGCAGCCGGCGTCGGCGGCGGTCGTTGAGCAGGGCGAAGCCGACGGCCGCGAAGTACAGCGCCGTGAGCGGCACCTGAAGCACGATCATGGACAGCGGGTCGGTGGGCGTGACGATCGCCGCGAAGATCGCGATGCCCATCACCATTCCGCGCCACCAGCCGAGCATCTTCACGCCGCTGACCACGCCGCCCATGTTGAGCAGGATGAGCAGCAGCGGCAGCTGGAAGGCGAGGCCGAAGGCGAGGACCAGCTTGACGGTCATGCCGATCATGTCGTCGACGGTGATGTAGTTCACCGAGCCGTCGACGCTGAAGCTGAGGAGCAGCGGCACCGCGTGCGGCAGGACCCAGTACGCGAGGTAGCCGCCGGCCAGGAACAGCGGCGTGCCGAGGGCGACCGCGGAGATCGCGTACTTCTTCTCGCTCCGGTGCAGGCCCGGCGCGATGAACGCCCACAGCTGGTACAGCCAGACCGGGGCGGAGGCGATGAGGCCGGTCCCGACACCGACCTTGACGAAGGTGGTGAAGGGGGAGGTCAGGCCGGTCTGCGAGAGGACGGCGCACTTGCTGGCCTGCGCCGCGGGGTCGAACTCGCCGTGGCACCGGGGCACGGGCAGGCTCAGGAACTCGCCGATGTCCTTGGCGAAGAACAGCGCCACGACCATCAGCGGGATGAAGGCCAGCAGGGACTTGACCAGCCGGTTGCGGAGCTCGCGCAGGTGGTCGACGAGGGGCATCCGCCCCTCGGGGTCCTTGGGCGTCTTGCGGGCAGACCTGGGCAAGCCACGTCCTTTACTCGGGGGACGGCCACCCGTCCGGGCGGCCACCCGTGTGCCTGTGGTGGACGGCGGACCGCGGGCGTCAGCCCTGGGCGGTCCGCTTGGACTCGTCCACGGGGCGGGCGGACGCGACGTCGCCGGGAGCGGCCTGGATGGTCCTCGGCGCGGCGGTCTGCTCGGCGGTACCGGCCTGCGACGCGCCGTCCTGGGCCGCGCCGTCGTTCTTCATGGCGGCGGCCTCGCTCTTGAGGATGCGCGCGGACTTGCCGAGCGAGCGGGCCACCTCCGGCAGCTTCTTCGCGCCGAACAGCAGCACGAAGATCCCCACCACGATGGCCAGATGCCAGATACCGACCTGACCCATGTTTCCCTACCTTCTGACCGAGGTCCTGTACCGGAGCGGTGCGGACGCGTGACCCTGCGGGCCGCCCGCGCGGGCATTCATCGTAACCCTCGCCGGTGAACGGGGGGCAATGCCCCGGCGTACCTCCGGGGTGGGCTCACAGGGGCGGGGTGCGCGGCGTCCCGCCCCCGCCGGCCGCGGGCCGGCGGTGCGGCAGGCCCTCCCCGGCCCGCGCGAGGCGCTGCGAGGCCTCCTCCAGTTCCTCGGCGGCCCGGCCGATCCGCTCCGCGGTGCGCGTCACCTGACGGCCGAGGCGCCCGGCCTCGACGAAGACCCGGAGACCGAGGAGGCCGAGGACGACGATCCCGAGGAACCCCAGGGCGACGGCGAGCATGGACCAGAGCATGGGCAGAGCCTAGACCGGGTCGGGGGCGGAGTGGAGCCGGAGCGTCCGCACCCCGCCGCCGGTGAGGAGCTCGACGATCCGCTCCCCGGCGGGTTTGCGGACGGCGGAACCGCACTCGGGGCAGGTGAAGGAGTAGAAGGTGGTGCGCCGGCTGGCGCCGATGGCCAGCCGCAGGGAGCCCGGGGACAGCTCGCACCGGGCCCGGCAGTCGGGACAGGACGCCTTGAAGAGGACCGGGTGGCGTGGCTGCGGGACGCCGGACAGCAGGGTCGTGTCTCCCATGGATTCTCTCCCCTTCAGAGGCGGCGTGGTTCCGGTTGCCGGGTGCGGCGTCAGTCCTGGGCGCCGTACGCGGCGAGCGCCTCGCGCGCCGCGCGGCGAGCGCTCTCGGCGAGCGCCTCCGGGGAGACGATGCGCCCGTCGCGGCCGAGGCGGAGGGCGAGCCGCCGCAGCGAGGCGGGATCGGGCGTGCGCAGCGTGATGCGCAACCCGCCGTCGGGCAGTTCCTCGGCGCTGTCGTGCGGGTAGTACTCGGCGACCCAGCGGCCGCCGGGGCCGACCTCGACGACGACCTCGGGGTCGTCGGCGGAGGGCTGGACGAGGCCCTCGGACAGGTCGCGCAGTTCGAGTTCCGGGGGTGCGGAGGGCTCGTCGAGGATCCGGATCTCGGCCACCCGGTCGAGGCGGAAGGTACGCCGGGCCTCGGAGAGCCGGCACCACGCCTCCATGTAGGTGTGGCCGACGGCGAACAGCCGGATCGGGTCGACCTCACGCTCCGTCAGCTCGTCGCGCGCCGGGGAGTAGTAGCGCAGCCAGAGCCTGCGCCGCTCGGAGACGGCCCGGTCGACCTCCGCGAAGACGCCGCCCTCGGACTCGAAGGTGACCGACAGCCGGGAGCTGGCGCCGGCCGCCTCCCCCGCGGCGGCCTCCAGTTTGGCGGTGGCGCGCAGCAGTGCCTCGCGGTCGCCCTCCCGGAGCCCGGGCAGGGTCGCGACGGCGCGGGCGGCGACGAGCAGGGCGGTGGCCTCGTCGGCGGCGATGCGCAGCGGTTCGGCCACGTCGTCGGGGTTGTGCCACCAGATCCGCTCGCCGTCGGTGTCGATGTCGAGCAGGTCGCCGCCGCGGAAGCTGGTGCCGCACATGGGCAGGACGTCGAGGTCGGCGATCAGCTGGGCCTCGGTGATGCCGAAGGCGCGGGCCACGTCCCCGACGTGGGCGCCGGGACGTTCCCGCAGGTAGGTCACCAGGGAGAGCATCCGCCTGGTCTGGTCGATCGCGTTGGTGGCCATCGCTCGTCCGTCCTCTTTCCCCGGCGTCCGCCGGTCAGCTGCCCTCGGCGACGGCACGCAGCCGGTCGACCACGTCGGCGCGGAGGTCCGCCGGTTCCCGTACGACGACGTCGGGCCCGAACTCGGCGAGCCAGGCGTCCAGCCCGTGCCCGTACGGGATCTCCAGCTCGTCCCAGCCGTCGCCGAGGTCCCGCACGGCCAGGGCGCGGGCGCGCAGCGGGTAGCCGCAGTCGGCTCGCAGCCGGATCAGCGCCGTGCGGGTGGCGCCCTCGCCGGCCCAGCGCTCCACGGTCTCGCGGACGGTCGACACGTCGGGGACGGGCGCGGTGAAGGCGGCGGCGCGGGAGCGGACCCTGCCGGTGATCCGGGAGAGCCGGAAGACGCGCTCGGCACCGCGGTCGCGGTCCCAGCCGGCGAGGTACCAGTGGCCGCGCCAGCACTCCAGGGTCCAGGGCTCGACGTGCCGGGTCTCGGCGCGGGCGGCGTTGGACTTGCGGTACTCGAAGACGACGGGCCGACGGTCGCGGCAGGCGAGCATCAGCGGTTCGAAGGCGGCCTCGCGGACCGGGATGCGCGGCTCCAGGGCGCCGGGCCGGTCGTCGTAGGGGTCCTCCGCTTCCGGCATGCCGGCGGCGCGCAGCTTCTGCAGGGCGCCGCTGGCGGCTCCGGCGAGGCGGGCCTGCTGCCAGACCTTGGCGGCGAGGCCGAGGGCGGCGGCCTCCTCGGCGTCCAGCTGGACGGGCGGCAGGCGGTTGGAGTCCCGGCGGGCGAGGTAGCCGGTCTCGCCGTCCAGGTTCTCCACCGTCTCGATGACCAGGCCGAGTTCGCGCAGGTCGTCCTTGTCGCGCTCGAACATGCGGTTGAAGGAGTCGTCGGTCGGGGAGGGTCCGCCGTCACCGAGGCCGAACGCCTCGACGTACGCCTCGATGGACCCACGCAGCTCGCGCTTGGTGAGCGGCCGCCGCGTGCCCAGCAGGCACAGCGCGAGATTCATCAGCCGCTCGGCCTTGGCAATGGCCATCGACGCCCAGCACCTCTTCGTATGGAGTCCCTGTCGCCCGACGACCGTACCGCTCCGGGCGCGCGCGGCCAAAGTCGCACCGGCCCCCACAGCCGCCCCGTTCGCGGGGCGGTGCCCCGATCCGCCCCGCCCTCCCCGAGCCGGGGACGGGCGCCCCGCCGGCTCCGCGACCGGCCCGGCGGGGCGTTCCCGCCCTTCCGGGCCGACGGGCGGGAGGGCCGGCACCGGCGGGGTGCGGGCCCTCCCCGCGCGGGGCGGATCAGACCGCGACGAGGTCGCAGACGAAGATCAGCGTCTCGCCCGGCTTGATCTTGTCGCCGGCGCCGCGGTCCCCGTAGGCCAGGTGCGGCGGGATGGTCAGCTGGCGGCGGCCGCCGACCCTCATGCCCTGGACGCCCTGGTCCCAGCCGGGGATGACCTGGCCGACGCCGAGCTGGAACTGCAGCGGCGTGCCGCGGTTCCAGGAGGCGTCGAACTCCTCGCCGGAGGAGAAGGACACACCGACGTAGTGGACCTTCACCACGTCGCCGGCCTTGGCCTCTGCGCCGTCGCCGGCCCAGATGTCCTTGATCTCCAGATCCGCCGGCGGCTCGCCGCCCGGGAAGTCGACCTCGGGCTTGTCGATGCTCACGTCAGTGCTCCTGTTGATCGTTTGTGCACAACCCGCACAGTCTTACACCTTCGCCAGGATGTCGAGCGTGAAGACCAGCGTGGAGTTGGCGGGGATCTTCTCGGAGGCCTGGCCGCCGTAGCCCTTGTCCGGGGGCACGACGAGCATGACGCGGCTGCCGACCTTCTTGCCGGCGAGGCCCTCCTGCCAGCCCTTGATCAGCTGCTGGAGCGAGAAGGCGGCGAGCTCCTGCCGGGAGTAGCTGGAGTCGAACTCCTTGCCGCCGTCCCACAGCACGCCCTTGTACTGGAGCAGCAGCTTGTCGGTCGGCCGCACCTCCTCGCCGTCGCCCTCCAGGACGTACTTCGCCACGAGCTTCTTCGGTGCGGCGGCCTTCGGGACGGTGATGGCGGGCGCCTTGCCGTCCGTGTTCGTCCCCACCTTCGGGAGGGCCGCGTCGTCCTGCGGGACCTCCTTGCCCTTGACGGAGGACCTGCCGTTGAAGGTCTCCTCGACGTCGATGACGAAGACCATCGTGTCCGTGCCCTTGATGCCGTCGCGGCCCTGCGAGCCGTAGCCCAGGGCCGGCGGAACGGCCATCTCGACGCGGCTCCCCGCCTTCCGGCCGGCCAGGCCGAGGCGCCAGCCGTCGATGATCGCGCCCTGCTGGAGCTGGATGACGAGCGGCTGCTTGCGGTCGTAGGAGTTGTCGAAGACCTTCGCCGTGTCCCAGATCTGGCCCAGGTAGTGCGCCCGGACGTAGTCGCCCTCGGCGATCGCCGCGCCGGAACCGGCGATGACCGTCTTCACGGCCAGGTCGGCGGACGGCTTGCCGGAGCCCTTGGCCACGGTCGGCTTCTCGCCGAACTTCACGCCGCCGGTGATGGCGGGCAGCGGTCCGTCCACGATCTTCGCGGACGCGCCCGGCTCCGGCGCCGACGGGCTCTCGGCGACCCGGTCCTTGTCCTGGTCTGACTTTTCGTCACCGCAGGCAGACAGGGTGAGCAGGCCGGCGGGCACGGCGAGGAGGAGGGAGCGACGACGCACGGGAAGCCTCGTATCTGGTCGGGGACCGATCTTGCGGTTGGGTGCGCGCCACTCTACGACGTGCAGGAGGCGGCGCACGAGGAGCGTGCGCGCCCTGTGGCGCTTCCCCGACCCCGGATGGCCTCCCGTGCGCCGGGCCCCGCACCCGGCGTTTCCGGTGCGGGGCCCGGCGCACGGGGCGTGCTCACATCCCGGCGATGAGCTTCTCCACCCGGTCGTCGACCGACCGGAACGGGTCCTTGCAGAGCACGGTGCGCTGCGCCTGGTCGTTCAGCTTCAGGTGCACCCAGTCCACCGTGAAGTCCCGGCGCTGCTCCTGGGCGCGCCGGATGAAGTCGCCGCGCAGCCGCGCCCGGGTGGTCTGGGGCGGCACCGACTTCCCCTCGAAGACCTTCAGGTCGTTGCAGACACGGGCCACCCGGCCCTTCCTCTCCAGGAGGTAGTACAGGCCCCGCCGGCGGTGGATGTCGTGGTACGCGAGGTCTATCTGCGCGACCCTCGGGTGCGACATGGTCATGTTGTGCTTGGCCCGGTACCGCTCCAGGAGCTTGTACTTGATGACCCAGTCGATCTCGGTGTCGATCCGGTCCAGGTCCTCCGTCTCGATCGCCTCCAGCGTGCGGCCCCACAGCTCCAGGATCCGCGCGGTCGTGCCCGTGCGGAGGCCGCGCCGGTCGACGAAGTCGGCCGCCTTCTCGTAGTACTCGCGCTGCACCTCCAGGGCGGACGCCTCGCGGCCGCTGGCCAGGCGGACCTTGCGCCGGCCGGTGATGTCGTGGCTGACCTCGCGGATCGCCCGGATCGGGTTCTCCAGGGTGAGGTCCCGCATGACCGTCCCGGCCTCGATCATCCGCAGCACCAGGTCGGTCGCGCCGACCTTCAGCAGCGTCGTCGTCTCCGACATGTTGGAGTCGCCGACGATGACGTGCAGCCGCCGGTAGCGCTCGGCGTCGGCGTGGGGCTCGTCGCGCGTGTTGATGATCGGCCGGGAGCGGGTCGTCGCCGAGCTGACGCCCTCCCAGATGTGCTCCGCGCGCTGGCTGACGCAGTACACGGCGCCGCGGGGGGTCTGCAGCACCTTGCCCGCGCCGCACAGCAGCTGGCGGGTGACGAGGAACGGGATGAGGATGTCCGCGAGCCGCGAGAACTCCCCGTGCCGCGTCACGAGGTAGTTCTCGTGGCAGCCGTAGGAGTTCCCCGCCGAGTCGGTGTTGTTCTTGAAGAGGTAGACGTCGCCCGCGATCCCCTCCTCGTGCAGGCGGCGTTCGGCGTCCATGAGCAGGCCCTCGAGAATGCGCTCGCCCGCCTTGTCGTGCGTGACCAGTTCGATCACGTTGTCGCATTCCGGCGTCGCGTATTCCGGATGCGAACCCACGTCGAGGTAGAGGCGGGCGCCGTTCCGCAGGAAGACGTTGCTGCTGCGGCCCCATGACACGACACGGCGGAAGAGGTAGCGCGCCACTTCGTCAGGAGACAGTCGGCGCTGTCCCCTGAACGTGCACGTGACGCCGTACTCGTTCTCCAGCCCGAAAATGCGGCGGTCCATGACAGAACATTACGCCCGACGGCTCCCGCTGAAACCGGGTTCGACGGCACCGCTTCCGGCGTTTCCCGACGCGGGCGCCGTTTTCCCCGCCTCCGGCCGGCCGCCCGCTCCCGTTCCCGGCCCCTCCGCGGCGGACGGGACGGCCGGGCGCCTCCACCGCCACCGGGAGCGCCGGCCCCGAACGCCGCCACCGGCCGCGGGGACACCTCCTCCGCCGCCGTGCCGCGCAACGCGCGCCGGTGCGCGGCGGC
>JAAXOU010000109.1 GCA_012396115.1 Streptomyces somaliensis DSM 40738
CCTCCTCCCGCGCCCCGGCCCCGGCGCGCGCCTCCGCCGCCCCGTCGTCCCCGGCCCCGGCGCGCGCCTCCGCCGCCTCCGCCTCCGCCGCCTCGGCCTCCGCCGCCTCGTCGTCCTCGACGTCGACACCGAAGTCCGCCGCCAGGCCCGCCAGCCCCGACGCGTACCCCTGCCCCACCGCCCGGAACTTCCACTCGCCGGCACGGCGGTACAGCTCGCCGAAGATCAGCGCGCTCACCGCTCCGGCGTCGTCCACCGCGAACCGCAGCAGCGTCTCCCCCGACCCGTCCGCCAGCGTCAGCCGCACGTCGTCGAGGTCGCCGAAACGGGCGCCGCCGTAGCGGCTGGCGGCCACGACGACCCGTTCGACCTCGGCCGGGACGGCGTCCAGGTCGAAGCTGATGCGGTCCTCGCTGCCGTCGGCGCCCGGCGTCTTGCCGAGGAGCTGCACGCTGCCGTCCGCGGCCACGGGGTGGTTGTAGAAGTAGAAGTCGGCGTCGCCGCGCACCTTCCCCTCCGCGTTCAGCAGCAGTACGGAGACGTCCGCGTCACCCTCCCCGGTCGGGCTGCTCCAGCCCAGGCTCAGCACCACCGAGCCGACGTCCTCCCCGAGCGCCGCCAGTCCGACGTTGGCGCCCCTGACCATCTCGTGCACGTGGCCCCCCGGATGCACGGCCGCGACGGGACGCACCCCGACGGCCCTCACACGGATGTGCGGTGCGTCACACGATCCCCTCAACCGGAACCCTATCGGCCGAAAGCCCTCCCCGTGCCGATCCGCCGGAAGTCGTCCTCCACCCGCCCCCGTACGCCTCCGTGATGACGCTGCGTATCCGCGTACCCCTCAGGTACGACGCAGGACCCACACGGCGGGGGACTCGTGGAACCTCCGGCCGCTCATACCGTCTTGACCGGTAGGAAAACGACGGGGAAACGGATGTGACTGTGCGTCAGATATCGGATACGGCACGCCCTGAGGGGCGGGGCAAGGCGTTCGCGCCCGAGTACCAGGGGGCGCTGGGGTCGCTGTCGGTGAACTCCTCGCTGACCGAGGTCCTGGAGCGCGGCGTCCGGGAGGTGCGGGCCGCCGAAGCCGCCGGGGAGCGGCGGGAGGCGGCGCGGTGCGGGCTCGCGGTGGCGGAGGCGTACCGGCGGCTCGGGCGGGTCGGGGACGCCGACCGGGCGTGGAAGGCCAGCTACCGGGCCGCGCGGGACGCCGGGGACGAGGCGGCCATGGCGTGGGCGCTGTGGAGCGGCGGCACCCTCGCCCGGCAGCGCGGCGCCCTCGCCCTCGCGTACCGGCTGCTGCGCCTCGCCGCCGACATGGGCGAGCGCGGCGGGGACGTCGTCGTCCGCGGGTACTCCCTCGCGGGCCTCGCCGAGACCGGGCGGATACAGGGCGACTACCAGGCCGTCGGCGAGCTCCACGAGCAGCTCCTCGCCGAGGCCCGGCGGCGCGGCGAGGCCCGGCACACCGTGTGGGCGCTGGAGGGCATCGCCCAGATGCACCGCAACACCGGCTCGTACGACAGGGCGCTCGCCCTGTTCGAGGAGGCCGCCGAGACCGCCGAACGGGCCGAGGACCGGCGCGGCTGGGCGTGGGCCCTGCGCGGGATCGCCGACGTGGTGTCCGTGCGGGACGGGGACGTGGAGCGGGCGCTGCGGCTGCTGTCGGAGGCCGAGGCGGTCTGCCGCGACATGAAGCTGTCCAGCGCCCTGTCGTACAACCACAAGATGCGCGGCAACGTCCTGTACCGGGCCGGCCGGTACGAGGAGGCGCGCGACACCTACGCGCGGGCGCTGGAGGGGTTCCGCGCCATGGACGAACCGCGCGGCACCGCGCTGTCCCGGCTGGGCCTGGCCAAGTCCCGCGCCCGCCTGGGCCGCGACGCCGCCGAGACCGCCGCCGAACTGGCCGAGCTGCGCGGCGTCCTCGACCGGATCGGGCTGCGCCACGCCCGCGAGATGGTGGAGAAGGCCGCCGCCGAGCTGGGCGTGGGGCCGCTGCCGGCCGCCGGGGAGAGGACGGGGCGATGAGTTCGGTGCGGATCCCGCCGGCGGTGGCCGCGGCCGGGGCGGGCGTACGGCCCGGTGCCCCCCGCGCGGACCGAGCCCCCGGCGCGCACGCCGGCGCCGCCGCGCTCCTCCTGCGCTGCCGGGCCCTGGTGCGGCCCGCGCTCGCCGGCGCCGTGGGGCGGCTGCACCCGTGGACCGGGGAGATGGCCGCGTTCTGCCTCGGCTGGAGCGACGTGACCGGTGCGCCCGCCCCCGGCGCCTCCGAGGGGAAGGGCGTCCGCCAGGCCCTCGCCGTACTGGGCGCCGAGGCGGTCGGAGCGGACGGGCGGGTCGCCGTGGCGGGCGCCGTGGCCGTGGAGCTGGTCCACGCGTTCTCGCTGCTCCACGACGACATCATGGACGGCGACACCGTGCGCCGGCAGCGCGAGACGGTGTGGAAGGCGTACGGCACCGGTCCGGCCGTCCTCGCCGGCGACGCCCTGTTCGCGCTCGCCGTGCAGTGCCTGGCCGAGGTGCCCGGCGCGTACACCGGCCCGGCCGTGCGGCGACTGAGCGCGACGCTCGCCGACCTGGTGCACGGCCAGGCGGAGGACCTGTGCTTCGAGGACCGTCCCTGGACGGGCCCCGGCGCGGTGCGGCCCGAGGCGTACCGGACGATGGCCGAGCACAAGACCGGCGCCCTCCTCGGTTGCGCGGCCGCCCTCGGGGCGCTGCTCGGCGGAGCGTCCGACGCGACGGTCACCGCCCTGGACCGGGCCGGGCGGCACCTGGGCGTGGCGTTCCAGGCCGTCGACGACCTGCTGGGCGTCTGGGGCGACCCGGCGGCGACCGGCAAGCCCGTCCACGGCGACCTGCGCCGGCGGAAGAAGACGTACCCGGTCCTCGCGGCCCTCGCCGCCGACACCCCCGCCGCCCGCGAACTGGCCGCCCTGCTCGACGACGGGGTCACCAAGCTCGACAAGGTCAAGTTCGGCGAGGCCGCCCAGGCGGAGACCGTCCGCAAGATGGTCGTCGCCATGGCGAAGGACCCCCGCGTCCTGGTCATCAAGCTCGCGGACCGCCTGCACAACATGCGCACCATGCGCTACCTCAAGCGGGAGAAGCAGGAGAAGAAGGCCCGCGAGACCCTGGAGATCTACGCGCCGCTCGCCCACCGCCTGGGCATGAACACCATCAAGTGGGAGCTGGAGGACCTAGCCTTCGCGATCCTCTACCCCAAGATGTACGACGAGATCGTCCGCCTCGTCGCCGAGCGCGCCCCCAAGCGGGACGAGTACCTCGCCCTGGTGACCGACGAGGTCCAGGCCGACCTGCGCGCCGCCCGCATCAAGGCGACCGTCACCGGCCGCCCCAAGCACTACTACAGCGTCTACCAGAAGATGATCGTCCGCGGCCGCGACTTCGCGGAGATCTACGACCTGGTGGGCATCCGCGTCCTCGTCGACACGGTCCGCGACTGCTACGCCGCCCTCGGCACCGTCCACGCGCGGTGGAACCCGGTCCCCGGCCGGTTCAAGGACTACATCGCGATGCCGAAGTTCAACATGTACCAGTCGCTCCACACGACGGTCATCGGGCCCAACGGCAAACCCGTCGAACTGCAGATCCGCACGTTCGACATGCACCGCCGCGCCGAGTACGGCATCGCCGCGCACTGGAAGTACAAGCAGGACGCCGTCGCCGGCGCCTCCAAGGTGCGCACCGACGTGCCGAAGCGGGCCGGCAAGGACGACCACGTCAACGACATGGCGTGGCTGCGCCAGCTCCTGGACTGGCAGCGGGAGACCGAGGACCCCGGCGAGTTCCTGGAGTCCCTGCGCTTCGACCTGTCGCGCAACGAGGTCTTCGTCTTCACCCCCAAGGGCGACGTCATAGCGCTGCCCGCCGGGTCCACCCCCGTCGACTTCGCGTACGCCGTCCACACCGAGGTCGGCCACCGCACCATAGGGGCCCGGGTCAACGGGCGGCTCGTCTCGCTCGAGTCGACCCTCGACAACGGCGACCTGGTGGAGGTCTTCACCTCCAAGGCCATCGGCGCCGGCCCCTCCCGCGACTGGCTCGGCTTCGTCAAGTCGCCCCGCGCCCGCAACAAGATCCGGCAGTGGTTCTCCAAGGAGCGCCGCGACGAGGCGATCGAGCAGGGCAAGGACGCCATCGCCCGCGCGATGCGCAAGCAGAACCTGCCGATCCAGCGCATCCTCACCGGCGACTCCCTGGTCACCCTCGCCCACGAGATGCGCTACAGCGACATCTCCTCGCTGTACGCGGCGATCGGCGAGGGCCACGTCACCGCCCAGTCGATCGTGCAGAAGCTGGTGCAGGCCCTCGGCGGCGAGGAGGCGGCGACCGAGGACATCGCCGAGACCGCGCCGCCCGCCCGCGGCCGCGCCAAGCGCCGCACCAAGGCCGACCCCGGCGTCGTCGTCAAGGGCGTCGAGGACGTGTGGGTCAAGCTGGCCCGCTGCTGCACCCCGGTGCCCGGCGACCCGATCATCGGCTTCGTCACGCGGGGCAGCGGCGTGTCGGTGCACCGCGCCGACTGCGTCAACGTCGACTCGCTGTCGCAGCAGCCCGAGCGGATGCTCGACGTCGAGTGGGCTCCCACCCAGTCGTCGGTGTTCCTCGTCGCCATCCAGGTCGAGGCGCTGGACCGCTCCAGGCTCCTGTCGGACGTCACCCGCGTCCTGTCCGACCAGCACGTCAACATCCTGTCGGCGGCCGTCCAGACGTCCCGCGACCGGGTCGCCACGTCCCGCTTCACCTTCGAGATGGGCGATCCCAAGCACCTCGGGCACGTCCTGAAGGCCGTGCGCGGCGTGGAGGGCGTGTACGACGTGTACCGCGTCACCTCGGCCCGCCGCCCCTGACCTGACCGGCCGCCCCGGGAAGCGCGGGGAGGGCCGGCACGGGACACCCGCGCCGGCCCTCCCCGCGGGGCGGCCCTTCAGCCGCCGAACTCCTGCAGGCCCTTCAGCGCCTGGTCCAGCAGCGCCTGCCGGCCCTCCAGCTCACGCGCGAGCTTCTCGGCCTTCGCGTCGTTGCCCGCCGCGCGCGCCTCGTCGACCTGCCCGCGCAGCTTGTCCACGGCCTCCCGCAGCTGGCCCGTCAGGCCCTCGGCACGGGCGCGCGCCTCCGGGTTGGTGCGGCGCCACTCGGCCTCCTCGGCCTCCTGGATGGCCCGCTCCACCGCGTGCATCCGGCCCTCGACCCTGGGCCGGGCGTCCCGCGGGACGTGGCCGACGGCCTCCCAGCGCTCGTTGAGGGCCCGGAACGCGGCGCGCGCCGCCCTCAGGTCCGTCACCGGCACCAGCTTCTCGGCCTCGGCGGCGAGCTCCTCCTTCAGCTTGAGGTTCTCGGCCTGCTCGGCGTCCCGCTCGGCGAACACCGACCCGCGCGCCGCGAAGAACACGTCCTGCGCGCTGCGGAAGCGGTTCCACAGCTCGTCCTCGTGCTCGCGCTGCGCCCGGCCCGCAGCCTTCCACTCCGCCATCAGCTCCCGGTACCGCGCGGACGTCGCGCCCCAGTCCGTGGAGCCCGACAGCGCCTCGGCCTCCGCCACCAGCCGCTCCTTCGTCCGCCGGGCCTCCTCGCGCTGCGCGTCCAGCGCCGCGAAGTGCGCCTTGCGCCGTTTGGAGAACGCCGACCGGGCGTGCGAGAAGCGGTGCCACAGCTCGTCGTCGGACTTCCGGTCGAGCCGGGGCAGGCCCTTCCAGGTGTCCACCAGGGCGCGCAGCCGCTCGCCGGCGGCCCGCCACTGCTCGCTCCGCGCGAGTTCCTCGGCCTCCGCGACCAGCGCCTCCTTGGCGTGCCGCGCCTCGTCGGCCTGCCTGGCCTTCTGGGCCTTGCGCTCCTCGCGCCGCGACTCCACGGTCTCGGCGAGCCTGTCCAGCCGCTTCGACAGCGCGTCGAGGTCACCGACGGCGTGGTGCTCGTCGACCTGCCGGCGCAGGTGCTCGATCGCGGCCGTCGCGTCCTTCGCGGACAGGTCGGTGGTCCTCACCCGCCGCTCGAGGAGGCCGATCTCGACAACCAGTCCCTCGTACTTGCGCTCGAAGTAGGCCAGTGCCTCCTCGGGAGAGCCGGCCTGCCACGAGCCGACGACCTTCTCGCCGTCGGCAGTACGCACGTACACGGTGCCCGTCTCGTCGACGCGGCCCCACCGGTCGCTGCTCACAGCGCCTCCTCCACATGATGCCGGCGGAAGGGGTCTTCCCCCGGGCATCGTCCACGGTTTCCCGGACGGGCCTCGCCCGTCCTCCACGGCGTGATGCGTCCAGTCCACGCCGTACAACGCCAATCTAGGCGAACGGCCGCCCGGCTGTCCGCTCCCAGCACGTCCGAGGTCCGGCGGTTCACCTCCTGCTCACGGTGGCCTTCTCGATGGTGACGGGCCTCTTCGGCGCCCCGTCGCCGCCGCCGTCCCCGACCCCCGCCTCCGCGACCTCCCGGACCGCCTTCAGACCGGCGGCGTCGAGCGTCCCGAACGGCGTGTACCGCGGAGGCAGCCGGCTGTCCCGGTAGACGAGGAAGAACTGGCTGCCGCCGCTGTCCGGGCTGCCGGTGTTGGCCATCGCCACCGTGCCCGCCCCGAAGGTCACCTTGCCGTCCGGCCCCGCCTTGCCGAGTGACGCGAGGTCCTCGTCGGGGAGGCTGTAGCCCGGGCCGCCCGTGCCGTCGCCCTGCGGATCACCGCACTGCAGGACGAAGATGCCCTGCGTGGTCAGCCGGTGGCACTTCGTGCCGTCGAAGTACTTCCCGTCCGCGAGGTGCTTGAAGGAGTTGACCGTCCGCGGCGTCCTGGCGGCGTTCATGGAGATCACCATGTCGCCCACGTTCGTCCTGAGCGTCATCGTGTACGCCGCCTCGGTGTCGACCGCCATCGAGGGCTCGGCGGAGGGCGAGGAGGCGCCCGGCGAGGGGGACGCGCCCGACCCGTCCGCGCTGCCGACGCCGTCGGCGTCGCGCCCGGTCAGCTGCACCGAGGCGTACACGGCGCCGCCCGCCGCCAGGACCACGGCGAGCGCGGAGGCCACGACCGCGTTGCGGCGCCCGGCCTTCCTCCGCGCCTCCGTGCGCCGGCGCCGCTGCCGCTCCAACTTCTCCCGGGCGAGCTGCCGCCGCCGCTGATCGCTGCTGACCACCGGGTCTCCTCCTTGTCGCTCGTCTCCTCCCGGCCGGCGCCGGCGTGCCCGTACCGTATACGGGTTGCCCGGCGGGCGAGCGGCGCCGGTAGGCTCTGGTCTGCTGCATTCTCCCACCGGACGACTACCTGAGGACGATCGTGCTTGTTGCCGGTTTCCCCGCCGGGGCCTGGGGGACCAACTGCTACGTGGTCGCCCCCGCCGCGGGCGAGGAGTGCGTGGTCATCGACCCGGGCCACCGGGCCGCCCCCGGGGTCGAGGAGACGTTGCGCAAGCACCGGCTCAAGCCCGTGGCGGTGGTGCTCACCCACGGCCACATCGACCACGTCGCCTCCGTCGTCCCCGTCTGCGGGGCCCACGACGTGCCGGCCTGGATCCACCCGGCCGACCGGTACATGATGAGCGACCCGGAGAAGGCCCTCGGCCGCTCCATCGGCACGCCGCTCATGGGGGAGCTGACCGTCGGGGAGCCCGACGACGTCCGCGAGCTCGCCGACGGCGTGCGGCTGGAGCTCGCCGGTCTGGAGTTCACCGTCGCGCACGCGCCCGGCCATACCAAGGGGTCGGTGGCGTTCAGGACGCCCGGGGCCGCGGACGTGCCGCCGGTCCTCTTCTCGGGCGACCTGCTCTTCGCCGGCTCCATCGGACGCACCGACCTGCCCGGCGGCGACATGGACGAGATGCTCGCGTCGCTGGCCCGGGTGTGCCTGCCGCTCGACGACTCGACCGTCGTGCTGTCCGGCCACGGCCCCCAGACCACCATCGGCCGCGAGCGCGCCACCAACCCGTACCTGCGGGAGGTGGCCGCCGGCCCCGGGAGCCCCGCGGCTCCCCGACGAGGAATGTGACGAGAGACCTCCCGTGAGTACTTTCCAGGCCCCCAAGGGCACGTACGACCTGCTGCCGCCGCGTTCGGCGACGTTCCTCGCCGTGCGCGAGGCCATCGCCGCGCCCCTGAGGAGCTCCGGCTACGGCTACGTCGAGACGCCCGGTTTCGAGAACGTCGAGCTGTTCGCGCGCGGTGTCGGCGAGTCCACCGACATCGTGACCAAGGAGATGTACGCCTTCGAGACCAAGGGCGGCGACAGGCTGGCCCTGCGCCCCGAGGGCACGGCCTCGGTGCTCCGCGCGGCGCTGGAGGCCAACCTCCACCGCCAGGGGAACCTGCCGGTCAAGCTCTGGTACTCGGGCTCGTACTACCGGTACGAGCAGCCGCAGGCGGGCCGCTACCGGCACTTCTCCCAGGTCGGCGCCGAGGCGATCGGCGCCGAGGACCCGGCGCTGGACGCCGAGCTGGTCATCCTGGCCGACCAGGCGTACCGCTCGCTCGGCCTGCGGGACTTCCGCATCCTGCTGAACTCGCTCGGCGACGGCGAGTGCCGCCCGGCCTACCGCGACGCGCTCCAGGGCTTCCTGCGCGGCCTGGACCTGGACGAGGAGACGCGCCGCCGGATCGAGATCAACCCGCTGCGGGTCCTCGACGACAAGCGCGCCGAGGTCCGCCGGCAGCTCGCGGGCGCGCCGCTGCTGCGCGACCACCTGTGCGAGGCGTGCAGGGCGTACCACGAGGAGGTGCGGTCGCTGCTCACGGCGGCGGGCGTGGCCTTCGTGGACGACGAGAAGCTGGTGCGCGGGCTCGACTACTACACGCGGACCACGTTCGAGTTCGTCCACGGCGGGCTCGGCGCCCAGTCCGCGGTGGGCGGCGGCGGCCGCTACGACGGCCTGTCCGAGATGATCGGCGGTCCCGCGCTGCCGTCCGTCGGCTGGGCGCTCGGCGTCGACCGCACGGTCCTGGCCCTGGAGGCCGAGGGCGTGGCCCTCGACGTCCCGGCCGCGACGGACGTCTTCGCCGTGGCCCTGGGCGACGACGCCAGGCGGCGCCTGTTCGGCATCGTCACCGAACTCCGCAGGGCCGGCGTCGCCACGGACATGGCCTTCGGCGGCAGGAGCATGAAGGCGGGCATGAAGGCGGCGAACCGCTCGGGGGCCCGCTACGCCCTCATCGCCGGCGACCGGGACTTCGAAGAGGGCGTGGTCCAGCTCAAGGACCTGGAGTCCGGCGAGCAGGAGCCCCTCGCCCTCGACTCGGTCGTCGGCGCGCTCCGGGCCAGACTGGGCTGACCGGTTCGTTCCGGGGAGGGCGGGGCGCCCGCGGCGGGCGCCCCGCCCTTGTTTATGTCCACCGAACGGCGCACCGCGGCCCCCGTCCGGCACAATGACCACTGCCTCGGCACCTTCCACCCACCCCCTACCGACGGAACGGCTGTTATGACGACGAAAGCTGCGGTCGACGACGTCTCCCCGGACTCCCGGACCCTCGGCGCGGGCCGGGCGTTCGCCTGGATGCTGGTCACCACCGGCGCGGCGGGGCTGCTGGCCGCCTGGATCATCACCCTCGACAAGTTCAAGATCCTCGAGGATCCGACCTTCGTCCCCGGCTGCAGCTTCAACCCGGTCCTGGCCTGCGGCAGCGTCATGAAGAGCGACCAGGCGACGGTGTTCGGCTTCCCGAACCCGATGCTGGGCCTCGTCACGTACGGCATGGTGGTCGCCATAGGCGTCGGCCTGCTCGCCGGCGCCCGCTACCGCCGCTGGTACTGGCTGGGCCTCAACGCGGGCGCGCTGTTCGGCGTCGGGTTCTGCGTCTGGCTCATGGTCGTGTCCCTCTACACGATCAACGCGCTGTGCCTGTGGTGCTGCCTCGCCTGGGTCGCCACGATCATCATGTTCTGGTACGTGACCTCGCACAACGTACGCAACGGCCTCCTGCCCGCCCCGGCCGGCCTGCGCCGCTTCCTCGACGAGTTCACCTGGGTCCTGCCGACGCTGCACATCGGGATCATCGGGATGCTGATCCTGACGCGCTGGTGGGACTTCTGGCTCGGCTGACCGGCCGTCCCCGGCGCCCCGTCGGAGCTGTCGGAGGGCTGGCATAGGCTTCACGGTGTGGAGCCCGACCTCTTTACCGCCGCCGCCGAGGACCACCGGGAGAAGGAGCCGTCGCGCAGCCCGCTCGCGGTGCGGATGCGCCCGCGGACCCTGGACGAGGTCGTCGGGCAGCGGCACCTGCTGAAGCCCGGGTCGCCGCTGCGCCGCCTGGTCGGCGAGGGCGGCGGCGGCCCTGCCGGGACCTCGTCCGTGATCCTGTGGGGTCCGCCCGGCACCGGCAAGACGACCCTGGCCCACGTGGTCTCCCGGGCCACCGACAAGCGCTTCGTGGAACTGTCCGCGATCACGGCCGGGGTCAAGGAGGTCCGCGCGGTCATCGACGGCGCCCGACGCGCCGCCGGCGGCTTCGGCAAGGAGACCGTCCTGTTCCTCGACGAGATCCACCGCTTCAGCAAGGCGCAGCAGGACTCGCTGCTGCCGGCCGTCGAGAACCGCTGGGTCACGCTCGTCGCGGCGACGACGGAGAACCCCCACTTCTCGGTGATCTCCCCGCTGCTCTCCCGCTCCCTGCTGCTGACGCTGGAGCCGCTCACCGACGACGACCTGCGCGCCCTGCTGCGGCGCGCGCTGACCGGGGAGCGCGGCCTGGCCGGTGAGGTCACGCTGCCCGAGGACGCGGAGGAGCACCTGCTGCGGATCGCCGGCGGCGACGCGCGGCGGGCGCTGACGGCGTTGGAGGCGGCGGCCGGGGCGGCCCTGGCCAAGGGTGAGCCGGAGATCACCCTCGCCACGCTGGAGGAGACCGTGGACCGCGCCGCGGTGAGGTACGACCGGGACGGCGACCAGCACTACGACGTGGCGAGCGCGTTCATCAAGTCGATCCGCGGCTCGGACGTGGACGCGGCGCTGCACTACCTGGCCCGGATGGTCGAGGCGGGGGAGGACCCGCGGTTCATCGCGCGGCGGCTGATGATCTCCGCGAGCGAGGACGTCGGGCTCGCGGACCCGACGGCGCTGCCCACCGCGGTGGCGGCGGCCCAGGCGGTCGCGATGATCGGCTTCCCCGAGGCGGCCCTGACGCTCGCCCACGCCACGATCGCGCTGGCCCTGGCCCCGAAGTCGAACGCCGCGACACTGGCCGTCCAGGCCGCCCGGGCGGACGTGCGGGCGGGGCTCGCCGGGCCGGTGCCGGCGCACCTGCGCGACGGGCACTACCAGGGAGCGGCCGGGCTGGGGCACGCGCAGGGGTACGTGTACCCGCACGACGTGCCGGGCGGGATCGCCGCCCAGCAGTACGCCCCGGACGCGGTGCGGGAGCGGCGCTACTACCGGCCGACCCGCCACGGCGCGGAGGCGCGGTACGCGGAGGTGGTGGAGAGGGTCCGGGAGCGGCTGCGCGGCGGCGGGACGGACCCCCGGCGGCGGCCGTCCTAGGGAGCCGCCGTGTGAGCCGGGGGCGGACGCGCGCGGCCCCGGACCGGCGCCGGAGCGGCCGACCGGGACGGGGCGGCCGCTCCGGGAACCGGCGCCGCCGCGGAGCATGTACTCTGTACGGGAGTTCGTGTGCGCTCGGCTGCTGACGGCATCCGGGCGATCTCCAGCCCGTCGGGACGCGGCTGACCATGAGCTGATCGGACCTCCGTCACATCGATGCCCCAGTGAGAGGCATCGCTCTTCGTGTTGCTGTCTGTGATGCGCGTGGTGTTCCCAGGGCGAGACATGCGATCTCCTTGAGTAAGGTGAACCTAACTTATTTCGGAGGTCTGGAGAACGTGCCTAACCAGTCGCGTCCCAAGGTCAAGAAGTCCCGTGCGCTCGGCATCGCCCTGACGCCGAAGGCCGTCAAGTACTTCGAGGCCCGCCCGTACCCGCCGGGTGAGCACGGCCGCGGTCGCAAGCAGAACTCGGACTACAAGGTCCGCCTGCTCGAGAAGCAGCGCCTGCGCGCCCAGTACGACATCAGCGAGCGCCAGATGGCCCGCGCCTACGACCGCGCGAAGAAGGCCGAGGGCAAGACGGGCGAGGCGCTGGTCGTCGAGCTCGAGCGCCGTCTCGACGCGCTGGTCCTGCGCTCCGGCATCGCCCGCACCATCTACCAGGCCCGCCAGATGGTCGTCCACGGCCACATCGAGGTCAACGGCCAGAAGGTCGACAAGCCGTCCTTCCGCGTCCGCCCCGACGACGTCGTGATGGTCCGCGAGCGCTCGCGCGGCAAGACGCTGTTCCAGGTCGCCCGCGAGGGCGGCTTCGCCCCCGACGGCGAGACCCCGCGCTACCTGCAGGTCAACCTGAAGGCCCTGGCCTTCCGCCTCGACCGCGAGCCGAACCGCAAGGAGATCCCGGTCATCTGCGACGAGCAGCTGGTCGTCGAGTACTACGCCCGCTGATCCGGGCGCGGTGGCCACGGCACCGCAGCGGCTCCCGGCCCGCCCCCTCCCCGCCACCGGCGGGAGGCGGCGGGCCTCCGCGTACCCGGGGCCGTCGCCGGCCTCTCCCCGCCGGGCCCG
>JAAXOU010000011.1 GCA_012396115.1 Streptomyces somaliensis DSM 40738
GTGGCCGGCGTTGACCGGGTCGGCGTCGGAGGCGCCGCCGGAGGCGGCGACGTGCACGAGCGCGGGTACGCCGGTGCCGAGCAGGATCACCGCCGCGGCCGCGCCGACCAGCGCCTGCCGCTTCCGCGCCCGCCGCGCGGGGACGGCCCGGCGCAGGTGGTCGAGCACCCCCGCGGAGGGCTCCAGCCCTTCCACGGCTCCGCGAAGCATCCGCTGCAACGCCAGCTCGTCCCCGCCGAAGCCGTCGCCACCGAAGCCGTCGCCGCTGGACCCGTCGTCCCCGAAGCCGTCGCCGCCGAAGCCGTCGCCGCCGAAGCCGTCGTCACCGGGCCCGTCGCCGCCGAAGCCGTCGCCCCGGGGGCCGGGGACTCCGGGGCCGGAGGCGGCGGGGCCTCCGGCCGTGCTCCCGGCCGTGCCGTCCGGGCCGGTGACGGACCGGACGGGAATGGTCCGCTCCGGGACGCCCTCGCCGGGCCCTGAAGCGGGGGAGGCGCCCTCGCCGGGCCCCGGGAAGGGGGAGTCGTCCCCGGAAGCCGGGGTGCCGGGGGTTTCAGGGGTGTTCACTGCGTGGTTTCCAGTCCGGTAGTCCGACGGCCCGTCCGACCCGTTGTGCTCGTGGTCCTCGGTTCGGTCGCTCATGTCTTCGCTCCCATGGCGACGCGCAGCGCGGCGATGCCGCGGGAGCCGTACGCCTTCACCGACCCGAGCGATATCCCCAGGGTCTCGGCGACCTGCGCCTCCGTCATGTCCGCGAAGTACCGCAGGACCAGCACCTCCCGCTGGCGGCGCTGCAGGCCGCGCATCGCCTTGATCAGCGCGTCGCGTTCCAGCTGGTCGTACGCGCCCTCCTCCGCGCTCGCCATGTCCGGCATCGGCTTGGAGAGCAGCTTCAGCCCGAGTATGCGGCGGCGCAGGGCGGACCGGGACAGGTTCACCACGGTCTGTCGGAGGTACGCCAGGGTCTTCTCGGGGTCGCGGACCCGCTTGCGGGCGGAGTGGACGCGGATGAACGCCTCCTGGACGACGTCCTCGCAGGAGGCCGTGTCGTCGAGGAGCAGCGCGGCGAGACCGAGCAGCGACCGGTAGTGGGCGCGGTAGGTCTCGGTGAGGTGGTCGACGGTGGTGCCCGACACCGTCTCGTCGGCGCTCCCACGTGCGAACGGGACGCGGGCGCGGCGTGTGGCGGGCACGGGCGCGATCACCGGCATGCCGCCGCGCCACCGGTCGCGCGGGGCCCGCCGGGGCGGCCGCAGGAGCGGGAGGACCGCCGCGCCGCCGCACGGGGAGGCCGCCTGTGGGACGTCGAGTACCTTTGCCACGCCTGTTGGACGCGTCGCCCCCCGTCAGGGTTGTACGCGCACGCCGCCGTGATCGACGGTGCGTCGTTCGCCCTCATGCGTATCCGCTCTCCCCATCGCCCCGTTCACGCGGCAGCACAGGGGGCGACCGCGGAGACGCCCTCCGCCGACCGCCGGTTGCGGCGAGGGGGCGGGAGCATCGTCGAACATGCCATCGCCCAGGTTCGATCGGCACCGGCCGAAGGATTTCGCACAGGGCGTTCACAGATCCTACAAAGGTACGGTGCCGCGTTCACCGGGTACGGCCGCCCGGGGACGGGACGGCGCCCCGGCCGGGCCCGCCCGCACGGCCCGGGCGCTGCCGGGGCCCGCCCTGCCGGCAACCCGAGCGGCCGGGACGGTACCGGGGTCCGTACGAGGCCGGGGGCCGTACGAGACCGGGACCGTACGAGACCGGCCAGCAACCGGAGGCCGTACGGGGCCGGCCCCCGGGCCGGGAGCCCGAGCGCCGGCGGACGTCGGCCTCCGTCGCCTGACGGGCCCCGGACGTCCCGGGGCCACCCCGCCCACGGAACCGCCCCCGCCACGCAGCCGGCCCTCCGGCGGGCCGGCCGGTCACGAGGCCGCCCCGCCGGCGGGCCGGGGCGTCCCGGCCGTCAGCGGCCCGTGCCGCCGTACACGACCGCCTCGGTGGAGTCGCTGTCCAGGCCGAAGGCGGTGTGGACGGCGCGGACCGCCTCGTTGACGTCGTCGGCCCGGGTGACGACCGAGATGCGGATCTCGGAGGTGGAGATCAGCTCGATGTTCACACCGG
This sequence comes from Streptomyces somaliensis DSM 40738, assembly GCA_012396115.1. Classification (GTDB taxonomy): domain Bacteria; phylum Actinomycetota; class Actinomycetes; order Streptomycetales; family Streptomycetaceae; genus Streptomyces; species Streptomyces somaliensis. The sequence goes on from JAAXOU010000011.1 coordinate 2,113, forward strand.
CGTCGGACAGCGCCTCGAAGAAGGCCGCGGTGACGCCCGGGTTGGTCTTCATGCCCGCGCCGACGAGGGAGATCTTGGCGATCTGGTCGTCGTAGCGGAGGGACTCGAAGCCGATGGGGGCCTTCTGCCTCTCCAGGGCGTCGATGGCCCTGCGGCCCTCGGTCTTGGGCAGCGTGAAGGAGATGTCCGTCAGGCCGGTGGTCGCGGCGGAGACGTTCTGCACGACCATGTCGATGTTGATCTCGGCGTCCGCGACGGCGCGGAAGATCGCGGCGGCCTCGCCCGGCTTGTCGGGCACGCCGACGACGGTGATCTTCGCCTCGGAGGTGTCGTGGGCGACACCGGAGATGATGGCCTGCTCCACCTTGCGGTCCCCTCGCGGTTCGTTGCTGACCCACGTGCCCTGGAGCCCCGAGAAGGAGGAGCGGACGTGGATCGGGATGTCGTATCGGCGCGCGTACTCGACGCAGCGGTGCAGCAGCACCTTGGAACCGGAGCTGGCGAGCTCCAGCATGTCCTCGAAGGAGATCCGGTCGATCTTCCGGGCCTTCTTCACGACCCGCGGGTCGGCGGTGAAGACGCCGTCGACGTCGGTGTAGATCTCGCACACCTCGGCGTCCAGCGCCGCGGCGAGGGCCACGGCGGTGGTGTCGGAGCCGCCCCGGCCGAGGGTGGTGATGTCCTTCTTGTCCTGGGAGACGCCCTGGAAGCCGGCGACGATGGCGATGTTGCCCTCGTCCAGCGCGGTGCGGATGCGGCCCGGCGTGACGTCGATGATGCGCGCCTTGTTGTGGACCGAGTCGGTGATGACGCCGGCCTGGCTGCCGGTGAAGGACTGGGCCTCGTGGCCGAGGTTCTTGATGGCCATGGCCAGCAGGGCCATGGAGATGCGCTCCCCGGCGGTCAGCAGCATGTCCAGCTCACGCCCGGCGGGCATGGGCGACACCTGCTCGGCGAGATCGATCAACTCGTCCGTCGTGTCGCCCATCGCGGAGACGACGACGACCACCTGGTGGCCGTTCTGCTTCGCTCCGACGATTCGCTTGGCGACGCGCTTGATGCCCTCGGCATCGGCGACGGAGGAGCCTCCGTACTTCTGCACGACAAGGCCCACGTGCGCTCCTCGCTCGGTCCTCTGCGGTCGGCTCAGTCTAACGAGGGGCCGGGGAACGCCCCCGGGACGCCACATCCTGAGACGTCCTGCTCACGCGGGTCCCGGCCCCGCCCGCCCCGGCACCACCACGCCGGGTGTGTCCCGTCTCACACCGCGGGAGCCGGGCGGAACGGGCCGGACGGAACGGCGCGCCGGGGCCGCACCCGGCACACCACGGTCGCACCCGACGGACCGGGACCGCCCCCGGCGGGCCGGCGGGCCGGGCCCGGGCCGGGGGCGGGGGCGGGCGGGTCACTTGCGGGAGTGCAGGCCCAGCGGGGCCGCGATCTCCTGGAGCATCACGCGGCCCGCCTCCTCCGCCAGCGCCTCCTCCGCCACGTCCTCGTCGGTGTCCAGCCCGTCCAGCGCCTCCAGCGGCTGGTCCAGCCGGACGTGGGAGACCAGGGACTGCAGCGCCCGAAGCGTCGCGGAGGCCGTGGGCCCCCAGTTGGAGAAGTACGAGAACTGCCACCACCACAGCGCCTCGGTCGTCCGCCCCGCCCGGTAGTGGGCCAGCCCGTGCCGCAGGTCGGTGACGATGTCGGCCAGGCTGTCGGAGATCCGGCACGGCACCGGCGCCCTGCGCGGCTCGTACGGGTCGAAGACCTCGGAGAAGACGTCGACCGGGTCCAGGAGCCGGGCGAAGCGCTCCCGCAGGTCGTCGACGTCCATGTCGGGGCCCGTGTCCGGTTCGTACCGCTCCTCGGGGAGGATGTCCTCGTGCGCCCCCAGCCTGCCTCCGGCGAGCAGCAGCTGCGAGACCTCCAGCAGCAGGAACGGGATCGCGCTGTCGGGCTCGTCCCCCTTGGCCACCTCCGTGGTGGCCACGATGAAGGACTCGATGGAGTCGGCGATCTGGACCGCGAAGCTGTCGGGGTCCAGCGAGTGGGCGTGGAGCGTGGCGTCAGACATCGAGGAGTCGTCTCCCTTCGAACGCGCGACCGAGCGTGACCTCGTCGGCGTATTCAAGGTCTCCGCCAACGGGCAGCCCGCTGGCGAGGCGCGTGACCTTCAGGCCCATGGGCTTGACCATCCGCGCCAGGTACGTCGCGGTGGCCTCCCCCTCCAGGTTGGGGTCGGTCGCCAGGATCAGCTCGGTGACCGTGCCGTCCGCGAGGCGGGCCAGCAGCTCCCTGATCCGCAGGTCGTCGGGGCCGACGCCCTCGATCGGGCTGATCGCGCCGCCGAGCACGTGGTACCGCCCCCGGAACTCGCGCGTCCGCTCGACGGCCACGACGTCCTTGGGCTCCTCGACCACGCAGACGACCGCGTCGTCCCGGCACGGGTCACGGCAGATGCCGCACCGCTCCTCCTGGGCGACGTTCCCGCAGACGGCGCAGAACCGGACCTTGTCCTTGACCTCCAGCAGCGCGTGCGCCAGCCGGCGCACGTCCGTCGGCTCGGCCTGGAGGACGTGGAAGGCGATCCGCTGCGCGCTCTTGGGACCGACGCCGGGCAGCCTGCCCAACTCGTCGATGAGGTCCTGGACCACGCCTTCGTACAACGGAACGCCTCTCAGGGAGTGCAGTCTTGCTCGTTACGGTAATCGCTGCGGGTGCGCCGCAGAAGACTCGGCGTGAACCCGCCGCGCCGGCCGGGCGCGCGGCCCGCGCCCGCCGGGTCAGAAGGGCAGGCCCGGCATGCCGCCCAGCCCCTGGGCCAGCGGGCCGAGCTTCTCCTGCTGGAGCTGCTGCGCGTTCTCGTTCGCCGCCTGCACGGCCGCGACGACCAGGTCCGCGAGCGTCTCGGTGTCCTCCGGGTCCACCGCCTTCGGGTCGATGACCAGGCCCCGCAGCTCGCCCGACCCGGTGACCGTGGCCTTCACCAGGCCACCGCCCGCCTGGCCGTCGACCTCCGTACGGGCCAGCTCCTCCTGCGCCCGCGCGAGGTCCTGCTGCATCTTCTGGGCCTGCTGGAGCAGCTGCTGCATGTTGGGCTGGCCACCACCGGGGATCACGGTCACTCCTGCGCGTCGACGGTTCTTTCGGTCACGGCCGAGCCTACGTGGTCGCCGCGCGACGCGCCCCACGCACATTGATTCACTCTTCAGGGTGAGTCACTGGCGCGCCCCCTACCTGATCACGGCCCTCTTCCGTGCGGAAAACTCGTGATTCGGCCACCGGCGCCCTCCATTCGGCGGTAGGAAGGGCTCCGCAGGACCCGCACCCCCGCCCACGTCCGCCGACCCCTTCCCCGCACCGTCCACGTCATCGCACGTCATCGCACGTCACCGCCGTCACGCAGAGTCACGAAAAGCGCAGAGGAGTGCCCCGGTGAGCCAGCCGGAGATGCAACCCGGGGTGCCCGCCCGGGGGGAGGACCTGACGGGACGGCCGTTCCCGCTCGGCGACTGGGGGGAACCGGCCGAGCGGTTGCACGAGCTGTACCGGTGGGTCGAGGCGAACGCCCTGCGCACCACCGACTGGTACCTCGCCGACCGGCTGTGGAAGCGCCGCGGCGCCCGCGCCCTGCGGACCGGTACGGCCCTGGGCGGCGTCCTGGGCGCCGCCCTGCCGCTGCTGGACCTGACGGGCGCCCTGGACGGCGCGGCCGGCTGGGGCTACCTGTCGCTGCTGCTCTCCGCGGCGTGCCTGGCGTGCGACCGGTACTTCGGGGTGACGTCCGGCTGGATGCGGGACGTGGCGACGGCGCAGGCGGTGCAGCGCCGCCTCCAGGCGCTGCAGTTCGACTGGGCCTCGGAGAGCGTCCGGGAGGTGCTGGGCCCCGCGGAGGGCACGGCCGCCGAGGCGGCGGAGCGCTGCCTGGGGGTGCTGCGGCGGTTCTCGGAGGACGTGACGGAGGTGGTGCGGGCGGAGACGGCGAGCTGGATGGTGGAGTTCCGGGCCGGACCGGCGTCCCTGGTCACACAGGCCCTGAACAACGCGCCCACCCGTTCCGAGGCGGGGTCCGGCCAGGCGGGCCGTTTCCCGCTGCCTCCGGCGGCCCGCCCGAACATGCCTCGCCAGCGCCCTCCGGAACCCCGCTGAGCCACCCCCCTCAGCTGAAGACGATCATCGAGCCCTGGCCCAGGCTGCGGGTGGCCGCCGCGTACAGGCCCAGCCAGACGTGCCGCTCCCGCGCGAAGGGGCCGTCCTCGTACGGGACGGCCGCCGGCTCCTCCAGCGACGTGGGGCGGTCGGGCGGCCGGGGCGCGGCGGGCGGGTTGGCCGGGTCGATGCCGATGGCCGGGGCCACGTGCTCCAGCTCCCGCAGCAGCCCCTGCGCGGAGCCGAGCGGGCCGCCCCCGGCGAGCAGTTCCTCGGTGGAGAGCGGGGCGGGGAAGTCCACCGGCACGTAGGCGCCGGCGTGGTCGTAGTGCCAGACCAGGTGAGACCCCTGGGCGGTCTGCTCGAACATCTCCAGCAACTGCTCGTAGTCACCGCCCAGTTCGCCGACGGGCGTCACGGCCAGGCCGCAGACCTGGAGCAGGTAGGCGCGGCGCAGGAAGTGCAGGGCGTCGTAGTCGAACCCGGCGACCGGCGCCACGTCGCCCGACAGACCGGGCATGTACGCGAAGACGGGCACGGTCGGCAGGCCGGCCCCGGCCAGTGCGCGGTCGTACGCGGCGACCTCCTCGGCGAAGGGGTTGTCGGGGCTGTGGCACAGCACGTCGACCAGGGGGACCAGCCACAGGTCACAGGCCAAGGCGAACTCGCTCTCGGATCGGGGCGTCTGCCGCGGTGGCGGCACAGGCCGGTCCTGTGCCGCGGGCGTCGGGTCACAGTGATACCCGGCGGCACGGCCGCCGAAGCACCGGGGCTACCCGGAGCGCCGGGGCGCCTCGCGGGGCGCGGGAGGGTGTTCCAGCTGGTCGGCCCAGCTCAGCGAGTGGGCGTGGTAGGCGTCGAGGACGGCGGCGACCCGCCGGGCCGGGCCCGCCGCGACGGCCTCCGCCAGTTCCTCGTACCCGCTCCACAACCGGTCCCGCAGCCGGTGGTCGCCCCGCAGGTACGGCACGGCGAACGCCCACGCCTGGACGCGCAGGCGGTGGAGGAAGTCGGCGATGCAGCGGTTGGCGACGAACCCGCCCAGCTCCCGCCAGAACCGCACGTCGTAGCCGATCAGGATGTCCAGGTCCCCGGCCCGTGCGGCCCGCGCCGCCGCCTCGGCCCGCCGGCGCACGGAGACGAGCGCCCCGTCCGGTACCCGCCCCCACCCCGCGCCGCCCTCCGTGTGGCGGCGCAGGACGCCGTCGACGATCAGGGAGCGGGCCTCGACCATCTCCCGGTAGTCGTCGACCGTGAACCGGTGGACGCGGAAGCCCCTGTGCTGGTCGGAGTCGAGCAGCCCCTGCGCCGACAGGTCGACCAGCGCCTCCCGCACGGGCGTCGCGGACACGCCGTACTGCTCCGCGATCTGCTTGACCGTGAACTCCCGGCCCGGCTGGAGGCGCCCCGCGAGCACCTCGTCACGCAGCGCGTCCGCGATCTGCTGGCGCAGGGTGCTGCGGGTCACAGGTCCGCTCACGGGCATGGGCAGGTCCCCTCCGTCCGGTTTCGGACACCTTAAGCCAGTCGGCGCCGTCCGGGCGGGGGATGCCGACCGGACGGTACGCACCGGGGACGGGCCGGCTGGGAGGCGGCGGGGGTGAAAAGCGCTCGCCGCACCGGGACGGGATCGGGTTTCGTGTGCGGTGGGCGCCACGACCGGCACGGTGCCGGGCCGCCCGCCCCCCGAGGACGGCGCGCCGCCGCCCGTACGGCGGGGGCGCGGGTGCGGGCGCGGCTTCCGGGAGGCCTCCGTGACCAGTACCACCGCTCCCCGCGGGACCGTCCACCTCGCCGTCTACGACACGTTCGCCGACTGGGAGACCGGCCACGCGACGGCCTGGTCGGCCCGCGGCGGGTACGCGATCCGCACGGTCGGCCCGACGGCCGGCCCGGTCACCACGATCGGCGGCCTGCGGATCACCCCCGACCTGGCACTGGCCGACCTGCGCCCCGACGACAGCGCGATGCTGATCCTGACCGGCGCCGACCTGTGGGACGAGGGCGACGACCTGGCCCCGTTCGCGGCGGAGGCCCGCGCGTTCCTCGACGCGGGCGTACCGGTCGCGGCGATCTGCGGCGCGACCGCCGGGCTGGCCCGCGCGGGGCTGCTGGACGACCGTCCCCACACCTCGTCCGCCGCGGCCTACCTGGCGGGGACCGGGTACGGGGGCGGCGGGCACTACGTGGAGGCGGATGCGGTGACCTCCGGGGACCTGATCACCGCCGGGTCGACGGAGCCGGTCGCGTTCGCGCGCGAGGTCCTGGGCCGGCTGGGCGTGTTCGAGGGCGAGTACCTCGACGCCTGGTACCGGCTCTTCCACCACTCCGACCCGGCCGCGTACGAGTTCCTGAACTCCGGGGACGCGGCGGGCGCCTGAGCCTGCGGGGAACTCCCCGGGCGCGCTCCGCCGGAGGGCCGGCCACCGGCGCTCCCGGGGAACCGGCCGGTCCGGCCGGCGGGGCCCGCCGTCGGATAGGGTGCCCGGAACGCCACGAGGGCGCACGGGAACCGAGGGGGTGGGACGCATCGACGCCAGGCAAGGACGGGCGCTTCCCTCCGAGGGCGGTACGGCGATCACGCCGCGGCCGTGACGAGACCGCCGGGAGCGCACCGCGTACGCGGCCCCGAGAGGTTTCCACGTGTCCACGACCCCATCCCCCGCCCCCCGCCCCCCCGACGGGCCCGCCCCGGGCACCGCTCCGGGCACCGCTCCGCCGCCCGGCGGCACGACCCCGCACCCCGGACCGGCCGGTGTGGCCGACGTCCTGCGCGCCGCCGGGTGCGTGTTCGCCGAGGAGGAGGCCCGGTTGCTGCTCGCCGCCGCCCGGACCCCCGCCGAACTGGCCGCCATGGTGGCGCGCCGCACCGCCGGGCACCCGCTGGAACACGTCGTCGGCTGGGCCGACTTCGGCGGCCTGCGGATCGCCGTCGACGAGGGCGTCTTCGTCCCGCGCCGCCGCACCGAGTTCCTCGTCGAGCGGGCCGCCGCCCTCGCTCCGCGCGGCGGCCGCCCGCTCGTCGTCGACCTGTGCTGCGGCACGGGCGCGCTGGGCGCCGCCCTCGTCGCCGCCCTGGACGGCGCCGCCGACCTGCACGCCGCCGACGTCGACCCGGCGGCCGTGCGCTGCGCCCGCCGCAACCTCGCGCCCCTCGGCGGCCGGGTCCACCACGGCGACCTGTACGGCGCCCTGCCGCCCTCCCTGCGCGGCCGGGTCGACCTGCTGCTGGCCAACGTCCCGTACGTACCGACCGACCAGATCGCCCTCCTCCCCCAGGAGGCCCGCGTCCACGAGGCCCGCGTCGCCCTCGACGGCGGTGCCGACGGGTTGGACGTGCTGCGGCGGGTCGCGGCGGAGGCCGGGCGCTGGCTGGCGCCGGGCGGCAGCCTCCTCTTCGAGACCGGCGGCGCCCAGGCTCCGGCGGCCGTCCGGATCGCCGGGACCTCCGGCGGACTCGCCGCCCGGATCGCGACCTGCGAGGACCGTCACGCGACGGTGGTCGTCGCGACCCGCGCGCGAACCCGGCACCCCCGGATCCGGCACCCGTAGGGCGGGCGGTCCCCGCCCACCCCACCGGTCCCGTCCTGCGGGCCGGTGCGCTCTTACAGGATCGGTCCGGTCCTGCAGGCTCCCGGGCCGACAAGACCGGGAAGCGCGAAGAAAGAAGTAACTCCCGCCATTCAAAAGTCGCTTTCCAGACGAACACCCGCATTTGTGATCGCGCTCACAGGAAGGCGATCGATGGCGGACTAACGTCGATGGCGGCTGACCACCACACAACCGAACAGCGGAAAAACAGGGGGAACATCATGACGCGTACCCGTGCGCGCATAATCGCCACAGGCCTGACCGCGGTGCTGGCCCTTCCGGTCGGCATCGCCGTCGCCGGCGAAATCACCAACAGCCGCCTTCCGTTCCCAATCGCCACCTCGGGGTCCCGGGAAGACGGCGATCGTTGGAAGGGAGCCGGCTCGGGCCGCGCCAAGGCCTGCGGCGACGTCCCGACATCCGACCTCAAGACGTTCAGCGCGTATGTCTACCAGGACAAGTCCTTCATGCCCGACCCGAAGATCGCCTCGATGTCGAGGAACTACCGGGACAGGTTCGGTTGCGGCTCCTACGGCAAGACCACCACGGGTGGTAAGTACTACACCAAGGCCACTTGGGCCGGCGTGCCCGGAAGCCGCGCCTACGGTTACGTCTCCGCCCATAACTGACCAGGAAGACGTGTCCGTGGAAAGCGACAGCACCGCGACCGGCACCACGCCGGTCGCGGCCGTCGAGGGCGCCACCGTCCGCTACCGGACCGTGGTCGCCCTCGACGGGGTGCACGTGGACTTCCGTTCCGGCACCACCGCCCTGCTCGGCCCGAACGGGGCGGGCAAGACCACCCTGCTCTCCCTGCTGAGCACCGCGCGCCGCCCCCACGAGGGCACGGTGTCGCTGCTCGGCGAACCGGTCGGCGGACGCGTCCGCGTCCGGCGCGTCCGCGAACGCATCGGCGTCCTGCCCCAGTCCTTCGGCTACTACCCGCGCTTCACCGTCCGGGAGTTCGTCGAGTACGCGGCCTGGCTGCGCAGGGTGCCGGGCGGCCGACGGCGCGAGCGGACCCGCGAGGCCCTGCGGCTGGTCGAGTTGGAGAAGCACGCGGACCGGCGCATGGGCGAACTGTCCGGCGGCATGCTCCGCCGCGCGGGCATCGCGCAGGCCGTGGTCAACGAGCCGGCCCTCGTCCTGCTGGACGAGCCGACCGTCGGCCTCGACCCGGCCCAGCGGGTCGGTTTCCGGCGCCTCATCAAGGACCTGGGGGAACGCTCCGCCGTGGTGATGAGCACCCACCTCGCCGAGGACGTCGCCCACGTCTGCGACCGCGTCCACGTCCTCCTGGACGGCCGCGTGCGCTTCACCGGGTCGATTCGCGACCTGTGCGCGCGGGCGCCGGGGCGTACCGGCGGAACGGCGGAGGTCGACGGGCCGGCGGTGGAGGCCGGTTACCTCGCCGTGGTCGAGCGGAGCGGAAGCGGGGCCGCCCCGTGACGCGCGTCCTCCTCCACGAGATGCGGCGCGGCGAGGCGGGCAAGGTGGCCCTCCTCTCGGCCGTCGCCGGAGTCTGGTACCTGGCTTCCGCCGATCCCGCGTCCAGCGACTGGATCGGCTGGTGGAACCAGGCGTCCATCAAGGTGCAGGTCTTCGGCGTCATCGTCATGGGCTCCCTGACGAGCGCCGCCGCCGCCTGGAGCGCGAGCCGCGCCCGGCGCACCCGTACCGCCCTGTGGGCCGACACGACCCCCCGGGGCGGCTGGCCGCAGGCCCTGCTGCTGTGGGCGGCCGCCTGGCTGTGGTCGCTCCTCGCGTACGCCGTGATGACGGCCGTCGCCTTCCGGCGCACCGCGTCGGTCAGCGACGTCACGGACCCGGTGTGGTCCCCGCTGGTGCTGGGCGCGGCGATGACCGGACTCCAGATCGCCGCCGGGGTCGCCGCGGGCACACTGCTGCCGACCCGGATCACCGCGCCCGTGACGGGCCTGCTCTGGTACGCGGTGTTCGTGGTCTGCGCCTTCGTGCCGGACCTGCCGCTCGCCCGTCTCCTCCCGGCGGTCGACGAGCACCTGGACACGGCGTACGAGCCGCACACGGCCCGCTTCCTGGTCGCGGCCGCCTGGTGCGCCGCCGCCGCGCTCGCCCTGACGGCCGTGCCCGCGCTGGTGCGCCGCGAGGTGCCGTCGCCGGGCCCGGCCGCCGTGGTGCCGGCCGTGGTGGCGCTGGTCGCCGGGGGCGCGCTGCTGTCCTTCCGGGCGCCGGGACCCCATCCGTTCTGGGCGGTACCCGCCGAGCAGCCCGCCCGGCCGGTCTGCGTCGCCGAGGGGCGTACGGAGGCGTGCCTGTGGCCCGCCGACCGGCACCTGCTGCCGGAGGCCGCGGCGGCGGTCCGCACGGTGGACCGCGCGCTGGGCCGGCTGACCGGCTTCCACCGCTCCTTCCACGAGACGGGTCTCACCGTCCCGGGCGGCACCGGGGGCGCGGGCGGCACGGGCGTCCTGGGCGGCGCGGAGCTGCCCGTGGCCGGGCCGGTCGTGGACAAGCGGTCCATGACGGAGGCGATGCTCGACGCGTCCCTGCCCCGGCCGCCGTACGGCTGCGAGCCGCACATGGTCCCCGAGACGGGCGGCTACCCCGACACCTTCCTGGTCCAGGCCCTCGTCCACTCGCGCGCCGGGTATCCGGCCCCGTACTACGGCGACCGGTTCGCGGCCGCCGTCGAACGGGTCCTGAAGGCGCCCGCCGCCGCGCAGGACGCCTGGCTGGACGCCGCCGCGCGCGGGATCGGCGCGTGCCGCCCCGTCCCCCCGCTGCCCCGGTGAGGCCGTCGGTGACCGCCCGGTGAACCCCGTCCTCGCCTTCGCCCGCAGCCGCAACGTCCCGCGCGCCGCCGCCGGGGCGCTGCTCGTGGCCCTGGCCGCGACCGCCTTCGCCGGCGCCCGGGTGGACGTCCCGGACTTCCGCCACCTGGTCGACTTCGGCATCCCGGTCGCGGCCGTGGCGCCCGTGGGCCACGCGGTGGTGCTGGGCACGACCCTGCACTCCCCCATGGCGGACCTGGAGAGCACCGCGGCGCGGCCCCTCGGCGCGTACCGCCGCGTGCACCTGGTCGCGCTGACCCTGCTCGCCGTCGCCCTGTCGGCGCTGCCCGTGGCGGCCGGCCTGCCCTTCGAGGTGTTCGCGGCGTCCGCCCGCAACGCCGCCGGGTACCTGGGCCTCGCGGTGATCAGCGCCCGCCTGTTCGGCAGCGGCCTGGCGTGGCTGCTGCCGCTCGGCACCTTCGGCCCGACGCTGCTGCTGGGGGTGGGCGAGGACAACGCCCCGGAGTGGTGGGCCTGGTCCATCGAGGCGGCGTCCCGGCCCTCCGCCCTGCTCATCGCCGCCGCGCTGTGGTCGACCGCCCTCGTCCTGCCGGCCGGCCCGCCCCGTGCGGAGGACCGGGCGGAGGCGTGACGGGCCGTTCACCTCCCGCCCGGCGAGCCGGGGCGGTTCAGCGGCAGTGCCACGATCGTGCTCCGCAGCGGCAACGGGCGCACGAACCGCCCGGCTCCGTCGGCGGGCACCGCCGCGCCGGCGGCCGTGTGGGCCCCTCCGGCGCGGGCACCGGCACGCAGCCGACGCGTCCCTCCTCGCCGTTGGACCGCACCGCGACCGCGGGCCGGGGGCGCCGGTGCGTGCCGCCCGGCGGTAGCGGGAAGACACGCCCCGCCGCCCGTCGACCCGGCTCACGATGGGGCCCGGCCGGCCGTCACGCGCTCCGGGCAGTCGGCCACGAGCCGCCCGCACTCGTCGAACCGGTGCTGGACGAGACCGTGCCACTCCGCCCCGTCGGCAGCGGGACGTCATGCGCGGGCAGCAGGAGTCGCGGACGGGGTGCGCCCGCGGGCGCGACGTAACGATCCGGTGCTTCCCCTGGACTGTGCGCTCCACGGGGAGTACTCAGGAATCCAGGGCGCGCTGGCCGTCGTGGAGGCCCCGGAGCACGAACACCCCGTCCACCCGGAGCCCCGGGACGAGAGCCTCCTGGTCAGCGACCCGGCATGGGTCAGCACCCACATGCAGCGGTGTGCGAGGATCCGGGGGCGGGCCCTCGCTCCTCGTGAATCGCCGGGCCTCATCGAGCGGTTGGCAGGAGATCAGCAGTGAGCGACACCCTCCGGTGGCCCAAGTCGGGCCACAGCAGCCCCGGCGGCGGCGAATGCGTCGAAACGGCCCTCGACTGGCACGCCTCGTCCTACAGCGGTGATTGGGAGGACGCCTGCGTCGAGGTGGCCGCCTGCTCCCGCACCGTGCACGTCCGTGACTCCAAGAGCCCCGACGGCGGTTCGCTCACCGTCGCGCCGTCGACCTGGGAGGCGTTCCTCGCGGGCGCCACGGCCCCGTGAGAACCGTGATCGCCGGGCGGCTGGTCGAGCTGCCCGGCACCATAGCGGCGATCCGGGCGGCCCTGGACGAGGACCGGGCGCGGGTGTTCGACGCGGAGATCCCGCACGTCCCCGTGGCCGAGCTGCCCCTCGCGCTCGCCCGGTGGGCGCTCTCCACGACGGACGCCGACCGGGAGGACGCCGAGCTGTTCGACCGCCTGGCACGCGGCGAGGGCGTACGGGAGTGAACTGCTACCGCCTCCAGTACGCGCCCCCGGCAGACCTCGCCCTCGACTCCATGGACACCTCCCTGCGCGCCCGGTTCGACGCCGGGATGCGCGCCCAGCTGGCCCCCGACCCGTACGGGTACGGCTCGGTGCCGATAGGCCCGGACGAGGACCGGCGGGAGGCGACCGTGTCGGACGTGGTGATCCGGTACTACGTGAGCCGCGGCGTCTCGACGGTCACGGTCGTCCGCGTCGTGTACCTCTGAGGGGCCTCGTCAACCGGCTCGATCCGGCCGCCGGGGACGGTTCACGTAGGGGTCCCTGGGAGCGTTCGACGGGGCCCCGTCGACCCGGCGACGGCCGCACGGACGGGAAACCGCTCGTGCGGCCCCTCCTCCGGGGACCGCCCACGGCCCCGTCACACCGATTGCGGCCGCAGCCCCGTCCCGTCCCGTCCCCGAAGCCGCCCACGGAACCGCCCGGCTACTCCCACCCGCTGTCCCGGGCCCTCTCGTGGGCGGCCAGTTCCTCCGCGTCGCCGATGAAGGCCGGGCCGCGGTGTGGCGGCAGGCGATCGACGACCACCGCCACCGCGGCCCGCGCGCTGCCCGTCTCGGCGATCCGCGGGTCGGTCCGCTTCGGCCCTTCCACGCGGTACCGGCCGTCCCGCAGCATCCCGACGTAGGGGACGTCCCAGGTGTAGCGGCTCTCCGTGCACCTGCTGAAGTGCAGCTCCCACATACCTGTCCAGGGGTGGAGCCTGCGAAGCAGCGGTTCGGCGTACGCCACCAGCACCAGCTCGGCGAACGGAACGAGCAGAGGCGACTCCTCCGGTCGGCGGGGCTCGCCCGCAGTGGTCAGGATCTTGCGCCAGGCCGCTTCGACGGTGCCGGTCATGCCGTGATCGTGCCGACCCGGCCGCCCCGCCGTCAAAGACGGCCCCCTACGGGGTGACGGCCGGCCCGGGCGACCGCTCCGGGCAGGCCGCCCTCGTCGACCAGGGCCCGCAGGGCGGCCCGGGTGGCGTCGTGGCCGTGCGCGGGCGGTACCGCCCGCGCGGGTGGGGCGAGCACGGCCGCCGACGCGGCCACGGCCAAGGCGAAGGAGACGGTACGTGCGGCGCGCTGCTTCATGGGCCCTCCGAATCACCGGCAGGGCCACCCGCGACCCCCGTGACCGGGATGACGCCCGGCGACGCCCGGGGGTTGACCGTACGGGCGCCGAAGCCTCCGGGTGCGGGGCGGACGCGCGGGGCTGGACGGCCGGACGCGACGGACCTCGGCGGGGGCGGATGAGCCGGATGAGCGGAGGGGCCGGATGAGCGGGGGTGCGGGAGAGCCGGAGAGCGGGGCGCGGGATAAACCCTGCGGGCGGTCCGGGGGTGCGCTACGGTGCACCCATGAGACGAGACGACACGTCTCGTCTAGGTAGTGATCCGATCGCCTCCGAGGGGAGCACCCGTGCACCGTGAGCACTTCGTCGACGCCGCGCCCGGCGTCCGGCTGTGGGTCGAGGAGCGGGGGGACCCCGAGGCGTCCGCGCTCCTGCTGGTCATGGGCGCGCAGGCGTCCGGACTCGGCTGGCCCGACGAGCTGGTGGACGCGCTGGCCGCGCACCACCGGGTCATCCGGTACGACCACCGCGACACCGGCCGCTCCACCTGGTCGTACGAGACGGAGCCGTACGCGATCACCGACCTCGCGGCCGACGCGCTGGCGGTGCTGGACGGGCTGGGGGTGGAACGGGCCCACGTCGTGGGCATGTCCCTGGGCGGCATGCTGGCCCAGCTCCTCCTCGCCGACCACCCGGAGCGGGTCCGCACCGCCACCCTCATCGGCACCTGCGCGCTCAGCACCACGCCGTACACCGCGCCGGACGGGACCGTCACGCCCGTCGGGGAGCTGCCGCCCGTCGACCCGCGCATCCTGGAGGTGTGGGCCCGCCTGCCCGAGGGCCCCGGCCCGGAGGGCGGTCCGGAGGACGACCTGGACCGGCGGGTCGAGCACTGGCGGCTGCTGAACGGCGAGGCGATCCCGTTCGACGCGGAGGCCGCGCGGGACATGGAGCGGCGCGTGCTCGCGCACACCGGGCACGCCCGGGTCGGTACCGCGCACGGACGGGCCGACCAGTCGGGGATGCTCCGCACCGAGGCCCTCGCGTCGACCCGCGTGCCGACGCTGGTCGTGTCCGCCCCGGCCGAACCCGTCTTCCCGCCGCCGCACGCGCAGCACCTGGCGCAGGTGATCCGCGGCGCGGAGCTGGTGGAGATCCCGGGCATGGGGCACGCGCTGCCGCGACCGGTGCTGGAGCCGCTGGCGGAGGCCGTCCTGCGGCACACGGCGGCCTGAGGGGGCGTCCACCCGAGCGGAACCCGCCCCAGCGCCGGCGGGTCCGCCCGGTCACGCGGCCGGGGCCGGCGGGGCGCGGGGCGCGGGGCCCGGGATGCAGGGTGCGGGCTGCGGGGGCACCCGCCGTGCCCGGCCGGCAGGATACGCCGGAGGCCCGCCGCCCTCGGCGGCCCCGGGCGGGACCGCGAACGGCACGGGACGACGCGGAGGCTGTACGGGACGGCGCCGGAGGCGGGCGGCCCCGTCGTGGGGCCGCCCGCGGCCGGGACCCCGGTCCGGCTCAGCAGTACAGGTTGGCACCCGGGGCCACGCCCAGGATCTGCGCGAACTGCTGGTACTTCGTCACCCGGCTCTGCACCTGCGCCGGGTTCCTCCCGTCGCACTCGAGCGCGCCGTTGATGGAGCGGATCGTCTGGCCGAAGCCCGCGCCGGTCACCATCGCGTTGTGCGGGGTCATCGTGCCGGGGCCGCTCTGGGTGTTCCAGTACCACAGGCCCGTCTTCCAGGCGACGGCCGCCTCGCGTTCGACGCGGTACGGGTTGTTCAGCAGGTCGATGCCGAGCGCGTCACCGGCCGCCTTGTAGTTGAAGTTCCAGCTGAGCTGGATCGGGCCGCGCCCGTAGTAGGCGGCCTGGCCGGCGGGGCAGCCGTAGGGCTGGCTCCGGTCGCAGTAGTGCGGGTAGTTGGCGGTGTTCTGCTCCACGACGTGGACGAGGCCGCCCGTCTCGTGGCTGACGTTGGCCAGGAAGGCCGCCGCCTCCTGCCTGCTGACCGTGGCACCGCCCGTCGTCGCGAAGGCCGGGTACGCGCCGAGCGCCGCCTTCAGCCCGCTGTAGGTGTAGAACGGGTTCCTGTTCGGGAACATCTGGTTGAACTGCGCCTCGGACACCACGAATCCGGACGGCGACGGGTCCGGTGCGGGCGTCCCGTTCCCGCAGACCCCCTGGTCGGCCCAGACCTCCGCCGTACCGGGGCGCTCGTTCTGGGTCCACCACTTCGCCTGCCAGTTGTGACCGCCGTACGAGGCGACGCCGCCGCCCCAGTAGACGGCCGACGAGTTCCAGGGCGTCGCGCAGTCGACGGCGGAGGCGGGGGCGGGGGGCAGGAGGGCCGTCAGGCCCACCGCCATGGCGAAAGCGGCCAGCAGGGAGCCTAATCGTCGCGACATGACATCGCTCCTTCGCGTGGGGAAGATTGCCGCCACTCCACCGCTTTGCCCCGAACCCCGTCAAGGGTGCCGAACCGGACGGAACTTCCCCGGCGCGACGTGGAAGGGGTGCTCCGGCGCGACGCGGAAGGAGCGCCGCGGCACGGCGCCGGAGGGAAACGGCCGGAGCACGGCGCGCCGGGGAACGGCCGGTCGTGCTCCCCGGCCGCACACCTCCGCGCCCGGGCGCCCCGCACCAGGTGCCCGCGGCGGCACGCCCCCGGCCGCCGCCCCGGACCGCCCGCACGGGAACGGACCCCGGCCGAGCACCCCGGCCAGCACCCCGGACCGCCCGCCGGAACGCGGAACGCGGACCCCGGCCGAGCACCCACCCGCCCGCCGAGGCGCGCACCCCGGCCGGCACCCCGGGCCGTCGGTCAGTCCGGGCCGTCGGTCAGTCCGGGATCCGCAGCACCAGCAGCGCCACGTCGTCCTCGTTCTGCTCCGGCCTGGCCCGCTGGAGCAACTCGTCCGCGAACGCCTCCACGGGCCGGCGCACCAGCGCCGCGGCGTGCCGGCGCAACCGCTCCAGGCCCTCGTCGAGCGAGCGGCCCGGCTCCTCGATCAGGCCGTCCGTGTAGAGCAGCAGCGTCGATCCGGGCGGCAGCTCCGCCCTCGCGTCCGTCCGGGCCGTCCGCCCCCGGTACGTCCCCAGGCCCAGCAGGACGCCGTGGCCCTCGGAGAGGTACCGCGTCATCCCGTCGCGCGTCACCAGCAGCGGCGGCGGGTGCCCGGCGTTGGTCCAGGACAGCTCCCACCTCCCGTCGTCCGACACGGCCATCCGGCCGAAGACCAGCGT
This sequence comes from Streptomyces somaliensis DSM 40738, assembly GCA_012396115.1. GTDB lineage: Bacteria > Actinomycetota > Actinomycetes > Streptomycetales > Streptomycetaceae > Streptomyces > Streptomyces somaliensis. The sequence continues at coordinate 18,741 of JAAXOU010000011.1, forward strand.
GGCCATGGAGACCTCCGCGATGTGCAGCGACGCCTGGTCCAGCCACTCGACGATCTCGCTCGCCGGTCCCTTCTGCGCCCAGGCGTAGGCGCGCAGCATGTTGCGCAGCTGCGCCATCCCCGCCGCCGCGTCCAGGTCGTGGCCGACCACGTCCCCGACGGCCAGCGCCAGCGCCCCGTCACTCAGCGTGAACGCGTCGTACCAGTCGCCGCCGACGTGGGAGGCGTCCGGCGCGGGCAGGTACCGGGCCGTGATCCCCAGCCCGGGCACCGTCGGCATCTGCGGCAGCAGGTGGCGCTGCATGGTCTCCGCGACCTTCCGCTGCCGCTGGTACAGGCGGGCGTTGGCCAGGGCCAGACCGGCCCGGCGGGTGATGTCCTCCAGGAGGGCCACGTCGGCCGCCGTGAACGCCTCCGACCGCTCGGACCGGCCCAGCGTGAGCGCCCCGAGGATCTCCCGCAGGCCGCGGATGGGCGCGATGACCGCCGAGTGCATCCCCGTCGACTCGAACAGGCGGCGCTGCTCCAGCGCGATCCCCGAGTCCGGCAGGCCCTGGTACGTCTCCGGGCCCGCCAGCGCCGACGCCTCCCCGCGCAGCGCCCGCGACAGGGGCATCGGCGACTCCTGCGGCACCGGGGGCATCGGGCCCTCCAGCTCCTCCGCGTGCACCAGGGCGCCGCCCCGCGCGTGCACCACGGCGGTGCGCCACACCTCGTCCGGTTCCCTCAGCAGGTCGATGACCGCCCAGTCCGCGAGCCGGGGCACCACCAGGTCCACCAACCGGTCCAGGGCCTCGTCCACGTCGAGCGTGGACGTCAGCGCCGTGGTCGTCTCGGCCAGCAGCGCCAGCCGGTCCAGCTCCGACATCGCCGCGGCGGGCCGCCGCGGGGGCGGGAGGGACGGCGGGCCCTGCTCGGACGCGTCGAAGATCACCAGGGTGGCCGGTTCGCACCCCTCCCGGACCCAGGGCGTGGCCAGCCACGACAGCAGGAGCAGCGACCCGTCGCCGCGCTCCGCCCACTCGCCCGGGCTCTGGGCCGTGCGCCCGGCGAGGGCGGCCTTGCGCAGTGCGCAGTGCGCCCGCGGCGTGGGGTCGCCGTGCCGGTTGCGGTGGAGCAGCTCGTGCGCGTCCCGGCCGACGAGCTGCGCGGCGGACCGGCCCAGGAGCCGCTCGGCCGGGGTGTTGGCGGCGGTGATGCGACCGCTGTCGTCCAGCAGGCAGACGCCCGCCGTGAAGGCGTCCAGTACCGGGGCGAGCGCTTCTCCCGGAGGGGCGGGGAACCCCTCGCCCGTCACGCCCGCCGTCTCCGCGGCCGTCATCGCCCTCGCCTCCCACCTGTCCGGGGACGCGCCCCGGGGCCTCTTCCTGCCCCCACTCTTCCCCATCGCCGGGTGCCGACCCTCCGGCCCCCTCTCGACCGGGAGCCTGGGCGCCGGCTCGCGCCGCGACGGAGTTGAACCTCGCATGAACTTACGGCACCACCGCCCGCACCGGGCCCTCACGGGCCCTACCGTGACCCGACACGTACCGCCGGACAGCTGTTGCGAGCGAGGGGGAACGCCCGTGGAGTGGTTCAGCGCCGAGAACGTCATCGCCGTCCTCACCGCCCTCCTGGGCGTGCTCGCCTCCGTCGCCGCGCTCTGGTACGAGCGGCGGGTGCCGCGCCGCAAGCGCCTGGGCTACCGCGTCCAGATGGACACGCCGATCGGCAGCAACGTCCGCGACGGCGGCCGCGCCAACGTACGGGTCGGCCTCTTCGGCGAGGGGCCGGACATCGACCTGTCCGACGCCACCCTGGTCCTGCTGCGCATCGAGAACGACGGCCCGCAGAGCGTCGGCGACGACGACTACACCAGCCGTCCGCCGCACGGGCTGACCGTCGAGTTCACCGGCCGCGAGATCCGGGGCGTCGCCGTCACCCAGCCCGGTGACGCCGACCACCTGATGGAGCACTTCACGCCCGAGGCCGGGATGGGGCACAGCGGCGGCACGCTCCACCTGCCGCGCGTCCCGCTCAACCCGGGCGAGCACTTCAAGCTGCTGGTCCTGCTCACCGGCGGGTCGGTCGGCAGTCCCGTCCGCGTCACCGGGGGGCTGCGCGACGGGGAGGTGCGGCCCAACACCGCCATCCCCTCCGACGACAAACCGCCCGTCTTCAGCCACCCGGCCCGGGTCATCACCGTCCTGCTCACCGCGTGCGTGGTCACCCTCGCCTGCATCATCGTCGGCGACGAGGAGGAAGGCCGGCCCCCGATCGGCTGCGCCACCGGCACGCTGACCGTCGTCGGGTCCACGGCCTTCGCGCCCGTGGCGCAGGAGGTCGCGCGCAAGTACGAGAAGGACTGCCCCGGCTCCACCGTCACCGTCGACGCGCGCGGCACCTCCCCCGGCATCCACGCCCTCGCCGAGGCGGGAGCCGGGCACAAGGGCGGATCACCCGCCGTCATCGCCCTGTCCGACGGGCCGAAGCCCGACCACGGGTACGAGCGGCTGCGGGAGAACCGGGTCGCCGTGTCCGTCTTCGCCATGATCGTCAACGACCGGGTTCCGCTGCGCGGGCTGACCACCGCCGACGTACGGCGCATCTACCGCGGCGAGGTGCGGCGGTGGTCCGAGCTGGGAGGCCCCGACCTGCCGGTCGTCCTGGTCAGCCGCAACAGCAACTCCGGCACGCGGGAGGTGTTCCAGCGGCGCGTCCTCCAGGGGTACGAGCCGGCGTCCTCGTCGAGGGACTGCCGGGTGAAGACCGACCCGGCGGCACGGGTGCTGCGCTGCGAGGTGGACTCGACGCAGCAGGCCATGGCGGCGGTCGCCGAGATCCCCGGCGCGCTCGGCTACAGCGAGCTGCGGGCCGGCCAGAGCGTCCGGGGGCTCCACCGGCTGGCCCTCGACGGGCGGACGCCGTCGATCGACGACGTGGCGGAGAGCGGGTACCCGTACCGGGAGATCGAGTACGCGTACACCTACGGGCGGCCGCCCGCCAACTCCCTCGTGTCGAGCTTCCTCGACTACCTGGTGCGCGGAAGCGGCCAGGGCGTGATCAGCACCCACGGCCACATCCCCTGCATGTCCCCCGAGGGCCTCCCGGTCTGCGCCGGGCCGCGGCCCGGGCGGGAGGCCGCCGGCGGGGGGCGGGCGGACGGAGCCCCCCGTCCCGGCGGCCCCGGAGGGCCTTCCGGTGCGGAGGGCTCCGCGCGGGCCACGCCCGCGGCGCCTACAGGAACGGGTTGATCTCGATCGTCTCGGTGCGGCCGGGGCCGACGCCGATCGCGGAGATCGGGGCGCCCGACATCTCCTCCAGCGCCTTCACGTACGCCTGCGCGTTCTTCGGCAGGTCCGAGAACGCCTTCGCCTTGGAGATGTCCTCCGACCAGCCCGGCAGGTACTCGTAGACCGGCTTGGCGTGGTGGAAGTCGGTCTGCGAGTACGGCAGCTCCTCGACGCGCCGGCCGTCGATCTCGTACGCCACGCAGACCGGGATCCGCTCCCAGCCGGTGAGGACGTCCAGCTTGGTGAGGAAGAAGTCGGTCAGGCCGTTCACCCGGGTCGCGTAGCGGGCGATCACCGCGTCGAACCAGCCGCAGCGCCGGTCGCGGCCGGTGGTCACGCCCCGCTCGCCGCCGATGCGGCGCAGCGCCTCGCCGTCCTCGTCGAACAGCTCCGTGGGGAACGGGCCGGCGCCGACGCGGGTCGTGTACGCCTTGAGGATGCCGATGACCCGGCTGATCTTCGTCGGGCCGACGCCGGCGCCGGTGCAGGCACCGCCGGAGGTCGGGTTCGACGAGGTCACGAAGGGGTACGTGCCGTGGTCCACGTCGAGCAGGGTGCCCTGGCCGCCCTCGAAGAGGACGACCCTGCCCTCGTCGATCGCGTTGTTCAGGATCAGCGTCGTGTCCGCGACGAACGGCCTGAGCTGCTCGGCGTACTGGAGCATCTCCTCCACGACCCGGCCGGCCTCGATCGCGCGCCGGTTGTAGACCTTGGCGAGGAGCTGGTTCTTGACCTCCAGCGCCGCCTCGACCTTCTGGACGAGGATCGACTCGTCGTAGAGGTCCTGGACGCGGATGCCGACGCGGTTGATCTTGTCGGCGTACGTCGGGCCGATGCCGCGGCCGGTCGTGCCGATCTTCCGCTTGCCGAGGAACCGTTCCGTCACCTTGTCGAGGGTGACGTTGTACGGCGTGATGAGGTGGGCGTTTCCGCTGATCAGGAGCTTGGAGGTGTCGACGCCGCGCTCGTTCAGCCCGCTCAGCTCGGAGAGCAGGACGGCCGGGTCGACGACGACGCCGTTGCCGATCACCGGGGTGCATCCGGGGGAGAGGATGCCGGAGGGGAGGAGGTGCAGCGCGTACTTCTGGTCGCCCACGACGACCGTGTGGCCGGCGTTGTTGCCGCCCTGGTAGCGCACCACGTAGTCGACGGATCCACCGAGGAGGTCGGTGGCCTTTCCCTTGCCCTCGTCACCCCACTGAGCACCGAGCAGCACAAGTGCGGGCACAGGCGTACACCCCTTCCGGGCGGGGCATGTCCAAGGGGCCAGGGGCGGAGGACGTCGTACGGCGCTGTACGACGGCGACCCGAGCCGCTGGACCGGTGCCCCGGAATAGACGAAGCCCCTGGCGCAACAGCGCAAGGGGCTCTTGCACAAAGATGCTACCCGAGGAAGGACCGAGGTGTCGGCTCCCGACCAGCTCCTGGTGGTCATCGACCCGGTCGCGCGCCGTTGCGACGGTGAATCCGTGCGGATCGCGAAGGACGTGCTGTGCGGTGGCGCGGCCACGCGGGTGTGCCTGCCCGACACCCCGCAGGAGTTCGCGCGGGCCCTGGCCCGGCGGGGCTCCCGGCGGCCCGTGGTGGTCGGTGACGACCGGGCGCTGGTGCGGGCCGTGGCCCTGCTGCACCGGGGCGGTGAGCTGGGCGGACAGGCCCTGTCGCTGGTGCCGGTGGGGCCGCGCGAGACGGTGTGCCTCGGCGTGTCGCTGGGCGCGCCGCCCGGCACGGTGACGGCGGCGCGGGCGGTGCTGGACGGGGTGGCGCGGCGGCTCGACCTGCTGGTGGACGACGGGGGCGGGGTGGTCGTGGGCGGGGTGCGCGTCCCGGAGGGGGCGCCGTCGCCGGAGCCCGCGGCGGCGCCCGAGGACCGCTTCCGCCCCCCGGGCGGCCCGGCGCCGGTGTTCTCGGTGTGGGGGACCTGCCGCTCGCTGGTGCGGACGCTGGTGGGGCCGGGCACCGGGCGGGCGCCGCGGGAGGAGGGGCGGCGGCTGCGGGTGGAGGCCGACGGGCTGCTGCTGGCCGACGTGGACGACCCGGTGGAGGGCGTGACGGTGGTGGCGCGGGACGGGGTGGCGGAGGTCCTGGTGCGTTCCCGTTCGGCCGCGCCCCGCTGGTCGACCGCCCGCGCGGTCACCGTGTCCGGCCCGGCCGGTACGGGCTTCCGCTACCGGGCGGACGCCGAGCCGGCCGGCCCGGTGCCCAGCCGCACGTGGACGGTGCGCCCGGCCGCCTGGTCCCTGCTGGTGCCGGCGCCGGCGCCGTAGGGCGTTCCGGCGCTGGGCACCGCGGCGCGGGGCCCGGTGCTCCCGGCCGGGGCGGTCCTCCCGCGGGGACGACGGGGGCGGCGGCCGGGGCCGGGCGGGCGACGAGATGTCGCCGGAGGAGTTCCGGAAGCTCAACTCCACCCTGTCGCTCTAAAGGACGACCCGCTGTTCCAGGAGAAGTTCGCCACCGCGCTCGGCCCCAAGCGCACCCTGGAGTTCTGGGCCGACCTCTCCAGCCCCGACAGCCCCGGCGAACTGTCCCGCACGCAGCTCGACCAGCTCGGCGACTTCCAGAAGAACCTGGGCCTCGTCCTGGGCGGCGCCACCCAGTCGGACAGCCCCGCCTTGCGGCAGTGGGAGAACGACATGGTGAAGCTGGGCGGCGAGCGGTTCAACTCGCGCCACGGCGACGCCTACGGCTTCCAGATCATGAGCAACCTCATGATCATGAGCAACCTCATGCGCACGGGCGGCTACGACGACCGGTTCCTCAACAGGTACGGCGCCGAACTGGTCGCCATGGAGAAGAAGATGAGGATTCCGGACCGCTTCTACCAGATGGAGCCGGTCCCGAAGATGAACTTCATAGGCGACGCGGAGTTCGGCCGCGACCCGATGACCGGCTTCATGACGGTGCTCGCCAACAGCCCCGGCGCCGCGACGGACTTCTTCAACGCGAAGGAGCCGCAGGACAACGCGGAGTGGGTGCTGAAGGAGCGCCCCCGTTCGACGGCTCGCCGCTGAAGGACGGTCCGAACGAGGCCCTCGACGCGACGGGCAGGGCCATGTTCGCGACGGTGTCTGGCGTGTCCGACCCGAAGGCGCCGAACGTCGAGTTCCCGCCGCACTCGCCGGAGCACCGGGAGGCGATGAAGCGGACCCTGGGCATTCTCGCCGGCGCGGGCAACGACTTCCCGCCCGAGTTCCGCGACGACATGGCCCTCGCCCTGGGCAACCACGGCGACTGGGTGCACAGGGCGATGAGCGACCCGGTCGGGCGGCACGAACTGGACGCGGGCCACCTGATGGAGGTCAGCAAGCAGATCTCCCGGAACCGGGACGACTACCAGACCCTCACCCAGGTCATGCACCAGTCGATCGTGTCCGACATCATCACCGAGAAGACGCATCCCGAGGACAGCCTCGACCGTGCCGGACGCACCATCGGCTTCCTGGAGGAGGCCCGCTACCAGGCGACCAACGGCGAGAAGGGCGAGAAGCTCGCCGACGCCTCCTGGGAGAAGTCCTGGCGCTACCACATCGTGGGCGGTCTCGTCACACCGTTGCACCCGGCCGGCGACGCGCTGCAGCGTGGTGTGGACCTGGTCACCGCGAAGATGCTGGAGGACGAGCAGAACAGGATCAACGCCCAGGCCACCGCAGACCACACCGAGACCTACACCCAGCGCAGCGGGGAGCTGCGCATGCTCGCCGACGTCTGGTACGAGAACAACAAGGAGTGGGCGGAGAACCCGAACCACGAGGGCTTTTCGAACCAGCACGGCGTCTACGGGAAGATCGAGTCGGCCGCGAACGACGGCAACAAGAAGGGCGAGGGGGTGGCGGGAGTCCAATGAGCGCGAACCCGTGCCGTGTGGCCGCTTCCCTGGCCGCCGCATGCCTGGTGGCATCCCTCGCCGGATGCGGTGGCGGACGCGCGTACACCGTACCGGCGGAGGCGTGCGGCGTGCCGATCGACGGGAAGAGGATCGAGCCGTTCCTCTTCGACGGCCGGAAACTGGAGGTCACCGGCGGTTCCGTGATCGACACCGGGGAGAAGAGCTGGGGCCGGTGCTGGATCCGGGTCGACGGCAAGCAGGTCGTCGGTCTGCAGGTCGAGAAGGTGGACCGGCTCCACGACCCGATGGACGAGTCGGAGGAGTTCCGCTTCCGCAACCGGACGAGGATGGCGGACCTGCCGTTCCCCGGCCTCGGCGCGCTGGGTGACGCCGTCTCCATGGTGAGCACCACCTGCGCCGCCCCGAACGCCGACCACCTCATCACCTACGTGCACGTCGACGGGGAGAGCGGCGGGGACGTGGCTGAGCGGCGCAAGGACCTCCGGGCGCTCACCCTCGACATCGTCCCGAAGGTGAAGAAGGCCATGGGCTGCACCAAGTGACCGGACGGGCCGCCGCCCCGCCGCTCAGGCGGAGGGTGGCGGCGCCTCCTCCCCGCGCCGCCGCCATCGGTCCATGATCTGCCGCAGCTCCCCGTGGAGGAACTGGAAGAACTCCGCCGTCTCCGCCAGCCGGGCCCCGGCCGCCGTGTCCGGCCCCAGCGCGTCCGCGCCCTCGCGGGCGGTCTTCTGCCAGCGGTTGAGGAACTCGTCCCGGCGGGTGAACACCTCGTACCACATGCCCTCGTGGAGCACGTACCGCTCGCGCCGGGAGCCCGGATCGCGCTCGCGGCCGATCATGTCGACCTGCGCCAGGTAGCGCACGGCGCCCGAGACGGCGGCCGGGCTGACCCTCAGCCGCTCGCCCAGCTCGGCGGCGGTCATGGCCGCCTCCTCGGAGACGAGCAGCGCGGCGAAGACCCTGGCCGCCATCCGCTGCATCCCGGCCTGCGCCAGCTCCCCGGCGAAGCGCTCCACGAAGCGGCCCACCGCCTCCTCGTCGCGTTCCGGCCGCTCCGCGAGCCGGTCGTCGGTCCCCATGCGCCCATCGTCTCCCGTCGTCCGTGGATCCGGCCGATTTTATACGCTTTCTTAACTTCACAAATCTGTGAAAGAAGGCGTAGCGTCGAAGCATGACGAACGCCATCAGCGTCGCGGGACTGCACAAGTCCTTCGGGCGCGCCCACGCGCTCACCGGCCTCGACCTGACCGTCGCGGCCGGCGAGGTCCACGGCTTCCTCGGCCCCAACGGCTCCGGCAAGTCGACCACCATCCGGATCCTCCTCGGACTGCTCCGGGCCGACTCCGGCACCGCCCGCCTCCTCGGCCGCGACCCCTGGCGGGACGCCGTGGAGCTGCACCGCCGCGTGGCGTACGTCCCCGGCGACGTGACGCTCTGGCGCAACCTCTCCGGCGGCGAGGTGATCGACCTGTACGGCAGGCTGCGCGGTGGTCTGGACCGGGAGCGCCGCGCCGAGCTGGTCGAGCGGTTCGAGCTGGACCCGACGAAGAGGGGCCGTACGTACTCCAAGGGCAACCGCCAGAAGGTCGCCCTCGTCGCCGCGTTCGCCTCCGACGTGGACGTGCTGATCCTCGACGAGCCCACCAGCGGCCTCGACCCGCTGATGGAGGGCGTCTTCCAGGCGTGCGTGCGCGAGGAGCGCGACCGGGGCCGCACGGTGCTGCTGTCGTCGCACATCCTCAGCGAGGTGGAGAGCCTCTGCGACCGGGTGAGCATCATCCGCAAGGGCCGCACCGTCGAGTCCGGCTCGCTCGCCGAGCTGCGCCACCTCACCCGCACCAGCGTGGAGGCCGAACTGGCCGCCCCGCCGAACGGGCTCGCGCACCTGCCGGGCGTCCACGACCTGCGCCTCGACGGCACCCGGGTGCGGCTCCAGGTCGACACCGACCGGCTCGATCCGGTCCTGCGCTCCCTCACCGAGGTCGGGGTCCGCTCCCTGACCAGCGCCCCGCCCACCCTGGAGGAGCTGTTCCTGCGCCACTACGAGGACCGGGAGGTGGCCCGGTGAGCGCGGCCGCCACCACCGGCGTCCGCGCCGGGGGCGCCCGCCACCTCGCCGGCACGGGCGCGCTGCTGCGGCTCGCCCTGCGCCGCGACCGGGTGATGCTGCCCGTGTGGGCGCTGGTCCTGGGCACCGTGGTCACCAGCGGCGCCGGCTCGATCGACGCCCTCTACGGCACGGCCGCCGAACGCGCCGAGGTCGCCGCGTCGATGACCGCCAACGGCTCCCTGCGGGCGATGTACGGCCCGGTGTTCGGTGACTCGACGGGAGCGCTCGTCGCCTGGCGGTTCGGGGTGTTCGCCTCGGTCCTCGCCGCCGTGACGAGCCTGCTCGTCGTCGTCCGGCACACCCGCGAGGAGGAGGAGACCGGCCGGCAGGAGATGCTGTCGGCCGCCGTGGTCGGACGGCGGGCGCCATTGACCGCCGCGCTGCTCGCCGCGCTCGCCGGCAACGCCGCACTCGCCCTGGCCGTCACCGCCGGGCTGGCCGGCCGGGGCGCCGGCGGCGCCCTCGCGCTGGGCCTCGCGGTCGGCCTGACCGGCATGGTCTTCGCCACGACGGCGGCGATCACCGCGCAGCTCACGGAGAGCGCCCGGTCGGCGAAGGGCCTCGCGGTGGCCGTGCTGGGCGCCGCGTTCGTGCTGCGCGCGGCGGGCGACGCGGGCCGCGCCGACGGCGGGTCGGCCCTCACCTGGCTGTCCCCGGTCGGCTGGGCCGAGAACGTCCGGGCGTTCGCCGGGGACCGCTGGTGGGTGCTGCTGCTGCCGGTCGCCGCCGCCCTGCTCCAGGGCCTCGCCGCGTACGCGCTGGCCGGGCGCCGCGACCTCGGCATGAGCTTCCTGCCCGCCCGGCCCGGCCCCGCCGAGGGGCGGCTCGCCTCGGCCGGCGCGCTGGCGTGGCGGCTCCAGCGCGGCTCGCTCGCCGGGTGGACGGCCGGGTTCCTCGCCGCCGGGGTCGTGTTCGGCGGGATGGTCGAGGGCGCCGCCGACCTGGTCGGGGAGAACCGGAAGGCCCGGGAGGTCTTCGAGCGGATGGGCGGCGCGCAGGCCGTCGACGACGCCTTCCTCGCCGCCCTGCTGGGCCTGTTCGGGATGGCCGCCTCGCTGTACGCGGTCGGTGCGGTGCTGCGGCTGCACGGCGAGGAGGTCTCGCAGCGCGCCGAACCGGTGCTCGCGGGCGCGGTGGGGCGGCTGCGCTGGGCCGCCGGGCACCTGGCGGTCGCGTTCGCCGGCTCCGCCCTGCTGCTCCTCGCGGCCGGGCTCGGCATGTACCTCTCCCACGGGCGGGACCCCGGCGCCGTACTGGGCGCGGCGGCCGTCCAGCTGCCCGCCGTGTGGTTCCTCGGCGCGCTGGCGGTGCTGCTGTACGGCGCCCTCCCGAAGGCGGCGGCCGCGGCGTGGGGCGCGGCCGGGCTCTCCCTGGTGATCGGCTGGGTCGGGCCGGCGCTGGACCTGCCGCAGGCCGTCCTGGACCTGTCGCCGTTCGGGCACCTGCCGAAGCTGCCCGGCGCCGACATGGCGTGGCGGCCGGTGCTGGCCCTGTCGGCCGGGGCGGCGCTGATGGTCGCGGCGGGGCTCGCGGGGCTGCGGCGCCGGGACCTCCTCACGGGGTGACCGGCGCCGGGCCGTCGTCACGGGGTGACCGACCGCCGGGCCGTGGGCCCGCGCGGCCGGGACCGCCCCGCTCCCGCCCCCGGCGCGCTCCTTCCGGGGGCGGGGCCCGCCGGGGGCGGGGCTCAGCGCGGGGCCACCAGGCGGGCCTCGTAGGCGAAGACCGCGGCCTGGGTGCGGTCCCTCAGGCCCAGCTTCACCAGGATCCGGCTCACGTGCGTCTTGATCGTGGACTCCGCCACCACCAGGCGCTCCGCGATCTCCGCGTTCGACAGGCCCTGCGCGATCAGCACCAGGACCTCCGTCTCCCGGTCCGTCAGGTCGCCGACCCGGGACAGCGCCGCCGCCCGCGGCGACTCCACGCGCTTGGCGAACTCGGTGATCAGCCGCTTCGTCACGGTGGGCGCCAGCAGGGCCTCCCCCGCCGCCACCACGCGCACCCCGTCCGCCAGCTGCCGCGCCGACGCGTCCTTCAGCAGGAACCCGGACGCCCCGGCGCGCAGCGCCTGGTACACGTACTCGTCGAGGTCGAAGGTGGTCAGCACGAGCACCTTCGCGTCGCCGTCCGCCGCGACGACCTCCCGTGTCGCGTCGATGCCGTTCATCTCCGGCATGCGGATGTCCATCAGCACCACGTCCGGCCGCAGCGCCGCGGCCTGCGCGACCGCCTCCCGCCCGTTGACCGCCTCGCCGACGACCTCGATGCCCGGCATCGCGTTCAGCAGGACGGAGAAGCCCTCCCGCACCATCACCTGGTCGTCCGCGACCAGCACCCGGATCGTCACGCCGCCCCGTCCCTCGCCACCGGTACGAACACCGCCACCTCGTACCCGCCGTCGTCCGTCGCGCCCGCCGTCAGCTCGCCGTCGAGCATCGCCACCCGCTCCCGCATGCCGGCGATGCCGTGCCCGGCGCCCGGCGACGGCTTGACCGGGCCGCGCGGCGGGCCGTTCACCACCCGCAGCCCCAGCCCGCCCAGCACGTAGCCGACCTCCACGCGGGCCGCCGCGCCCGGCGCGTGCCGCAGCACGTTCGACAGCGCCTCCTGCACGATGCGGTACGCGGACAGCTCCACGCCCTGCGGCAGCTCCCGCACCGCGCCGGTCACCGCCTTGTCGACGTCCAGCCCGGCGTCGCGGACGTTGGCGATCAGCCCGTCCAGGTCGGCGAGGGTCGGCTGCGGGGCGTCGGGCGCCTCGTAGTCCTCCGCGCGGACGACGCCCAGAACGCGCCGCAGCTCGGCCAGCGCGGCCACCGCGTTCTCCCGGATCGTCAGGAACGCCTGCTCCAGCTCGGGCGGCGGGTTCTCCACCCGGTACGGGGCGGCCTCCGCCTGGATGGCGACGACCGACATGTGGTGGGCCACCACGTCGTGCAGCTCCCGCGCGATCGTGGTGCGCTCCTCCAGCAGGGTGCGCATCGAACGCTCCTGCGCGGTGGCGGTCCGCTGCGCCGTCACCTCCTCCCGCGCCGCGCGCCGCACGTGCCACACAGTGACCACGAGCAGGGCGAGCGCGGCGGCGAACAGCAGCTGGGCCGTGGCGTCGCCGTCGTCCCCGTCGCCGAGCACGGCCCCCGCGAACAGCCCGTACACGCCGGTGACCACCCACATCCACGCCGCCGCGCGCGGCCGGGTCCGGGCCGCGACGAGCGTCACGACGACGAGGTGCGAGAGGAAGGCGGCGGGCGACCACACCCCCCAGCCCCCGGCGACGACCGCGTACACCGACGTGGCCAGCAGCGACGCCCAGAAGGCGGCGACGGGCCGGACCAGCGTCAGGAGCACGGGCACCACCGGGACGAGCGCGGTGGGGAGGAAGCCCGTCGTGCCGTACCCCGCGGCGAGGACCAGCAGTGCGGCCGCGGCCACCACGAGGTGCGGCACCCACAGCAGGCGCCGGCGTATCCGCTCGGGCAGCCTCCGGGTGAGGGGGCCGTCCGGGGGCGCGGGAGGGAGGGGCCGGTAGGCGAGGGCGTCCTGCACGAGGTCCTCCCGCAGGCCCCGGAGCAGTCCCACCGCGTGGTGGAACTCGGGGCTGCGGCCGGCCGGGGCGATGCGCTGCGTCGTCTCGGTCACGACAACCACCGTACGGACGCGGACGCCGCGGGGCGTCGGACCGGAGGGGGTTTCCCGGCGTCCGCCCTGAGTACTACGGCGGTGACGCGGCGCCCCGGCGGCGGGCCCCGCCGGGGCGCCGCGTCACCGGGCGAGTCGGGCGATCTCCTCCGCGACCACCGCGCAGGCGTCCGCCGCCGGGTCGATCAGCGGGAAGTGCCCCACCCCGTCCAGCACGGTCAGCCCGACCGCCCCGCCCGCCCGCGCGACCGCCGAGGCGTACGCCTCGGCGACCGGCAGCGGCACCACGGTGTCCTCGCGGCCCTGCACGACGGTGGTGGCGATGCCCGTGGGCGGCAGGGCGGCGGGGTCCGCCGAGGCGGCCCGCTCCGCGAACCGGTCGCCGCCGCCCAGGAGCTGCGTCACGGCGCCGCCGCACACGCCCAGCTCCACGGCCCGCCCGAAGTGCGCGATCGGCGCGAGCGCCACGACGCCGCGCAGCTCAGGCGCCTCCGGGAGCCGCCACGGCGAACCGGCCGGCAGGACGTGCCGGGCGGCGGCCCACAGCGCGAGGTGGCCCCCGGCGGAGTGGCCGGTGACGACCGTACGGCGCGGGTCCGCCCGCGGCAGGTGCGCGGCGGCCAGCGCGGGCAGCGCGTCCAGCGCCGCCGCCACGTCGTCGAACGTCTCGGGCCACCGCCCCGCCGGTTCCGCGCCCCCGGGCGCGGGGAGGCCGGCGCCGCGCCGGTACTCGACGCTGGCGACGGCGAACCCGCGGCGGGCGAGGTGGTCCGCGAAGGGGGAGACGTGCCGCCGGTCGTACCGCGCCCGCCAGGCACCGCCGTGCAGGACGACGACGAGCGGGACCGGGCCGTCCCCGCCCCGGGGCGCGTGGAAGTCCACGACCTGGTCGGGGTGCGCGCCGTACGGGGCGGTGGAGTCGGGGTCGACGGCCGGGTGCGACAGGGCCGACGCCTCCTCGGCGGCGTCGCGGGCGGCGGGGTCGGGCATGCTGCTCGGCCTTTCGGTGAGGGGCCGGCTCGGACGGCGGCGCTACCGCCGGGCGCACACCTCCGCGAGCACGCGGGCCGCGCGCTCGGCGTCGGCGAAGCCGACGTACAGCGGGGTGAAGCCGAAGCGCAGCACGTCGGGGCGGCGCAGGTCGCCCACGACGCCGCGCTCGATCAGCCGCGCCATGACGGCGGGCGCGTCCTCGCAGGACAGCGCGACCTGGCTGCCGCGCTCCGCGTGCGCGGCCGGGGTGAGGGAGGTGAGCCGCCCCTCGGGGACGTACGCGCGGACGCACTCCAGGAAGAAGTCCGTCAGCGCGAGGCTCTTGGCCCGCACCTCGTGCACCGACACCCCGTCCCACACGTCGAGCGCCGCCTCCAGCGCCAGCATCGACAGGATGTCGGGCGTACCGACCCTGCCGCGCCGCGCGCCGTCCACCGCCGCGTAGCCGGGGGACATCGCGAACGGGTCCGCGTGGGAGTTCCAGCCGGGCAGCGGCGAGTCGAAGCGCCGCTGGTGGCGCTCGGCGACGTACAGGTACGCGGGGGCGCCGGGCCCGCCGTTGAGGTACTTGTACGTGCAGCCGACGGCCAGGTCCACGCCGTTGGCGTCCAGGTCGACGGGGAGGGCGCCCGCGCTGTGGCACAGGTCCCACACCGCGAGGGCGCCCGCCTCCCGCACGGCGGCGGTGATGCCGGGCAGGTCGTGGAGGCGGCCGGTGCGGTAGTCGACGTGGTTGACGAGCGCGGCGGCCGTACGCGGGCCGACCGCGGCCGGTACGTCCCCGGGCGCGACGGGCACCAGGCGGCGGCCGGTCATCCGGGCGGCGGACTCGGCGATGTACCCGTCGGTGGGGAACGTCGTCGCGTCCACGACGATCTCGTCCCGGTCGTCACCGGCCAGGCGCACCGCCCCGACCAGCGCCTTGAAGACGTTCACGCTGGTCGAGTCGCCGACGACGACCTGACCGGGCGCCGCGCCGACGAGCGGGGCGATCCGCTCGCCGATCCGCTCGGGCGCGGTCCACCAGCCGCTCTCCTCCCAGGAGCGGATGCGCAGCTCGCCCCACTCGTGGGCGACGACGTGCGCCATCCGGGCCGGTACGTGGCGGGGCAGCGCGCCGAGCGAGTTGCCGTCGAGGTAGACCACGCCGTCGTCGAGCGCGAACAGGTCGCGCCGCTCCGCCAGCGGGTCGGCGGCGTCCAGCTCGGCGGCCCGCACCGCCAGGGCCGGGGCGGACGGGACGGCCGGGGCACCCCGGCCGCCGGTGTTCCACAGGACGTCAGACATGGCTGCGCGCCGTCCACAGCTCGGGGAACACGTTCCTGCGGGCCCGCTTCTCCAGCCAGGCGACGCCGGCCGAGCCGCCCGTGCCGGTCTTGGAGCCCATCGCGCGGCGGGTGGCGACCAGGTGGTCGTTGCGCCAGCGCCACACGAGCTCGGCCACGTCGGTGAGCGCCTCGCCCAGGTCGACCAGGTCTCGGTGGTCCTCCGGGGCGGCGTACAGCTCGGCCCAGACCTCCTCGACCCGCTGCGAGGGCTCGTACCGCTGGGTCAGGTCCCGCTCCAGGACCTCCGCCGGCACGGGCAGGCCGCGCCGCGCCAGCAGCCGCAGCACCTCGTCGTACAGGCTGGGCTCGGCGAGCGCCTTCTCCAGCTCGGCGTGGACGCGCGGCGTGCCGCGGTGCGGGACGAGCATGGACGCGGACTTGTCGCCCAGCAGGAACTCCACGCGGCGGTACATCGCCGACTGGAAGCCGGAGCCCTCGCCGAGCGCGGACCGGTACTGGTTGAACTGCCCGGGCGTGAGGCGGGCGATCGGGTTCCAGGAGGCGTTCAGCGCCTCCAGCTCGTGCGCCGAGCGGCGCAGGGCGGCCATCGCGTCGGGGATCCGGTCCTCGCGCAGCGCGCGGCCGGCGGTCTCCCACTCATGGACGATGACGGTGAACCACAGCTCCATGACCTGGGTGGTCACCAGGAACACCATCTCTCCGGGATCGTCGGAGCGCGGGTGCTGGAGGTGGGTGAGGACGTCCGCCCGGACGTAGTCCTCGTAGGGCGTGGTGCCCGCGAAGTCCAGGTTCGGCATGTCCGAACCGGTCTCGGGGCCGGCAGGGGTGGTAGGCGAAGTAGACATCGCTGTCTCCGTCAATGCGTGCTACCGGGTAGCGGTCCGCTCCTTCCGTGGGTGAGGGAGCCCCGGTCCCCTCGGGACCGGGGCGTGGTCCACACCGCCGGTCCCGATCGCATCATGGCACGAACACCCCTGCGATGTAACGGCCGTCCCCGCGGGCCGGGCACCGCTCCGGCCCGCGGGGCGGCGGGCGTCAGCCCAGGGTGTCGGCGGCGAGCGGGGAGGAGTCGCGCAGGAACGCCGTGCAGCGCTCGTACTCCTCCTGCTCGCCGATCTCCCGCGCCGCCCGCGCCAAGGCGTGCAGGGAGCGCAGGAAGCCCCGGTTCGGCTCGTGCTCCCACGGCACCGGGCCGTGGCCCTTCCAGCCGCTGCGGCGCAGCGCGTCCAGACCCCGGTGGTAGCCGGTGCGGGCGTACGCGTACGACTCGACGACGCGGCCGCCCTCGTACGCCGCGTCCGCGAGGTGCGCCCAGGCGAGCGAGGACGCCGGGTGCTCCGCGGCGACCTCCTCGGGCGCGGTGCCGGAGGCCAGCAGCTCGCGCGGTGCCGGGTCGTCGGGCAGGCGGGTGGGGGGCGGTCCCCCCAGGAGGTTCTCGTGAATGGCCATGGCCCCAGTCTCCTACGGCGGGGCCGCCCGTACCGGCCGGGGTGCGGGCCGCCGCGCCGGGGCGGAGGCCCGTGCCGGAGAAGGTGGACGGCGCCGGGCCCGGTGCCCCGTGCGCTCCGTGAGGGGCGTCGGGCCCGGTGCCGTGGTGCCCTACTTCAGCCTCGTCCCCGCGGAGCGCAGCGCCCGGCAGGCCTCGACGACGCGCTCGGCCATGCTCGCCTCGGCGAGCTTGCCCCAGCTGCGCGGGTCGTACGCCTTCTTCGAGCCGACCTCGCCGTCGACCTTCAGGACGCCGTCGTAGTTCCTGAACATGTGGTCCGCGACCGGGCGGGTGAAGGCGTACTGCGTGTCGGTGTCGATGTTCATCTTGACGACGCCGTTCTCCAGCGCCGTGGAGATCTCCTCCTGCGAGGAGCCGGAACCGCCGTGGAACACGAAGTCGAACGGGTCGGCCTTGCCGAAGCGCTCGGCGACGCCCTGCTGGAGGTCCTTCAGCAGTTCGGGGCGGAGCACGACGTTGCCCGGCTTGTACACGCCGTGGACGTTGCCGAAGGAGGCGGCCAGCAGGTAGCGGCCCTTCTCGCCCAGCCCGAGGGCCTCGGCGGTGCGGACCGCGTCGTCGACGGTCGTGTACAGCTCGTCGTTGATCTCGTGGGAGACGCCGTCCTCCTCGCCGCCGGTCGGGGTGATCTCGACCTCCAGGATGATCCTGGCGGCGGCGGCCTGCGCGAGCAGCTCCTGCCCGATGGCCAGGTTGTCGGCGAGGGTCTCGGCGGAGCCGTCCCACATGTGGGACTGGAACAGCGGGTTCCCGCCCTTGGCGACGCGCTCGGCGGAGACGGCGAGCAGCGGGCGGACGTAGCCGTCCAGCTTGTCCTTGGGGCAGTGGTCGGTGTGGAGTGCGACCGTGATGCCGTACTTGGCGGCGACGATGTGCGCGAACTCGGCCAGGGCGACCGCGCCGGTCACCATGTCCTTGTTGTGCTGCCCGCCCAGGAACTCCGCGCCACCGGTCGAGATCTGGATGATGCCGTCGCTCTCGGCCTCGGCGAAGCCGCGCAGGGCGGCGTGCAGGGTCTGGGACGACGTCACGTTGATGGCCGGGTAGGCGAACTTGCCTGCCTTCGCCCGGTCGAGCATCTCGTTGTAGACCTCGGGGGTTGCGATGGGCATCTGTCCGCTCCTTGTGATCTGCGGTTGCGTGCGTTGCTGATCCCTGACCTGGGGGGCGACGTCATCGTCGCACCCATCTTCCCAGACGGGCCCGGGGGCTCCATCCCCCGCACGCCCCCCGATGATGCGCGAGGGGTGCGCCGTTTCACGTGAAACGGCGCACCCCTCGAAGGCGGCGGGCGGGTCAGGCCAGGCCCAGTTCCTCCAGCGCGTACGCGTACCGGTACGGCACGCCGGCCGTCCCGCTGATCTTCTCGCCGGCACCGGTCGCACGGTCCACGATCGTGGCGACCGCCACGACCTCGGCGCCCGCCTCCCGGACCGCCTCGACGGCCGTCAGCGGGGAGCCGCCGGTGGTGGAGGTGTCCTCCACCACCAGGACGCGGCGGCCCTTGACGTCCGGTCCCTCGACGCGGCGCTGCATGCCGTGCGCCTTGGCCGCCTTGCGCACGACGAACGCGTCCAGCGTGCGGCCGCTCGCGGCGGCGGCGTGCAGCATCGATGTGGCGACCGGGTCGGCGCCCAGGGTCAGGCCGCCCACCGCGTCGTAGTCGAGGTCGGCGGTCAGATCGAGCATGACCCGGCCGACGAGCGGCGCGGCGGCGCCGTCCAGCGTGATCCGGCGGAGGTCGACGTAGTAGTCGGCCTCCAGACCCGAGGAGAGGGTCACCCTGCCGTGCACCACGGCCTTGTCCTTGATCTGCCGGAGCAGATCCGCTCGTACGTCCATGCCCCGAGCTTAAGCCGCGCCCGACGGGCCACGCGTCAGAGGCGGCGCCACGTCCAGACCGACGCGACCTCCAGCGGGTCGATGGGGGTGACGAGGCGCGGCGCGGTGTTCAGCCCGTTCGGCGGGCCCGACTGCGGCTCCACGCACACGGCGGCCTCCTGCTCGTCGTAGACGACGACCCAAGGGAGGCGGCTGGTCACCCTCAGCTCCAGCCGCCCCGGCCAGGTGAGGGTGACGTCCACCCCCTCCGGCATGCCGAAGCAGTCGTCCCACGGGCCGGGCCGGGGCGCGACGCGGCGGCCGGTGGGGAGGTGGTCCTCACCGCGCTCCTCCTGCCATTCGGGGGAGAAGCCGATCTCGACCGCGCCGCCGTCGAGGACGCGGTTGAACCACGGGTGCCAACCGGCCTGCGCGGGGAAGGAGTCGCCGTACGTCTCGATCCCCAGCCCCAGGGTGAGCGAGGTGCCGGTCAGCTCGAAGGTCTGGGTGACCCGGCCGGGGTACGGCCACGGGTCGGCCAGGTCGTAGGTGAACGCCGCCTCCGTCCTGTCGGCGCGGACCGTGCGCCAGGCGGTGTCGCGGCCGGTGCCGTGGATGGCGTGCGGCGGGGCGTTGAGCGGCAGCCGGTGCCGCGTCGCGCCGTTCAGGAAGTGCCCCCGGTCGGTCCGCCCGCACCAGGGCACCATCGGGAAGCAGCCGTACCGCTCGCCCTGGCGCAGCAGTTCGGTGCCGGCCACGCGCAGGCTCGCGACGCGGCAGCCGTTCCCCGGGGTGATGGTCAACTCGACGTCTCCGGCGTCCAGCCGGACCTCTTCGCTCGTACTCACACCGCCCGACCCTACGTGCGCCGGGACCGCTTCCGGCGGTGCAGCGCACGGCCGAGGACGACCACGGAGGCGAGGACGAGCACGGCGGCGGGGACGAGCCAGCGCAGCACGCCGGCCCCGGTGGCCGTGTCGGGGCCGGGCACGGGCGCGTACCGGCCGCGCGGCGGGGCGTGGTCGACCTCCTCGGCGCTGCGCCCGATCATCGTCCGCCGGGCGTGCGCGGCCTCGACGGGCGGCTCGACGTCGTCGATCGGGAAATCGCCCGCGGCGAACGGGTCCAGCGAGGACAGGTCCGGCGAGGACGGCGGGACGGGCGTGTCGAACGCACCGGGCAGCCCGGTCCCGGAGGTGCCGTCGCCGGTTCCCCCGCCCTCCGCGCCGCCGGCGCGCGGGTCCTCGTCCGGGGCGGCCCCCTCGCGAGGGGCGCCCGTCCCGTTCACGGCCGCACCGTCGTCCGGCGCCCGGTGCGCCTCCTCCGCCAGGGCCTCGGCGAAGCGGTCCAGGAGGCGGCGCGCCGTCGTCGCGAGCGTGTCGCCGGGGAGCTCCGCCAGGCGGCCCTCCGCCCTGGCGGTACCGGTGAACGCCAGGCCGGTGCCGCCCTCGGCGGGGGCGAGCCGGGCGGTGAGGGCGACCTTCACCCCGCCGGCGCCGCGCGCCTCCACGCCCTCGCCCTCCACGTCGTACCCGCCGTCGTCCCGCGCGGCGAGGCGCAGCGCCCCCCGGTAGGTGACGGTCTGCCCGCCGGTGCGCACCTTGAGGCGGCCCGCCAGCGGGTCCGCCGACGCGTCGGCGTCCTGCTGGAGCCCCGGGACGCAGCGGGCGACGCGCACGGGGTCCGTCAGGACGGCTCGGAGGGACTGCACGGGGACCGGAACGAACACCTCATGCTCCATGGCAGCCGAGCCTACCCACGCGGGGCCGTCCCGTACCTCCACCGCGCACGGCCCGTCGCGAAGTCGGCGGCGGGAGCGCGGACGGCCCGGTGACGCGGCCGGGACGACGGCGCGGCCGATGGGGCCGCGGGGCCGGCCCCGCCCTTCCCGTGACGTCCCTTCGGGGAGGGCGGGCCCGGGGACGCGGGGGTGCCCGGCCCCCGTGCGCCCTCACTCACACGGGCGCCGCCCGCCCCGGTTCCGCGGGACGAACCCGACGCTGGTCCGGGTCACCACCAACTGCCCCTCCTGCGGGTAAGCGTGCCAGGTGCGCCACCGCACCCGGTCCTCGTCCCGCTGCGCCAGCATGGCCGTGAACGCGTGCGGCGAGCCGGGGAACGTACCGGCCAGGGCCTGCGGGTGGTCGGCGACCAGCGCCAGCAGTTCCTGCGCGCGTTCCGCGAACGCCCCGGGCGCCAGGGTCTCCACGTGCGCCGCGAACTCGTACTCCCGGCCGCCGACCTTCCTGGACACGCCCAGGGGCAGCGGCGTGCTGCTGCCGGGCATGCAGGCGACCGTCTCGGAGCAGGTGGCACCCCCCTCCTCCAGCAGCACCTGGTGGGACGCTCCGAGGAGCCTCAGCTGGATCCTGGTTCCGGCCAGTTCGAGGTCGAGCACGGCGAGGGCGGGCAGCGCCTCCTTCCCCAGCGTCCAGGCCAGATCGGCCGCACGCGTGTCGGTGTACGCAGTCTGAAGGGTCGTGAGCATGGGACAGCTCCGCAAGCACGGTGACGTGACGGTGGACCGGGGGGTGGCGTCGCCCCGCGAAACGTTCCGGGGCCTCGAGGTACCGGCTCGGTGTCCGCACGGGTCCGAGGGCTCGAGGTACTCGACAACGAGCGAATCACGAACCGGCGTTGCCCACAGCTCCTTCGACCAACTTGGTTGGGAATACATCCCCTAGGGGGCCTGGGGGCTCAACTGTTCACCCTTCGAAGGGATATGAGGCGCCCTTTTTCGAACAAGACGGCGCCCGGCGGGTGTTGGAACCCGCCGGGCGCCGTCGCGGCCGGCCCATGCGGGTCATCGTGCGCATGGAGACCGCGACGTACGCGGAGTCGGTGATCTCGACG
>JAAXOU010000110.1 GCA_012396115.1 Streptomyces somaliensis DSM 40738
CCGCCGCGCCGCGCGCCGGGGCCCTCCCGCGGGCCGGGGGCGCGGCACGTCCCCCGCGCGGCACCGGGGTGCGGGGACTGTACGAGCGGGCGCGCCGCGCCTGGGACCGGCCGCTCACGGCGTACTACGTGATCCTGGGCGCCAGCATGCTGATCACCGTGCTCGGCCTCGTCATGGTCTACTCGGCGTCGATCATCAAGGCGCTGGAGCTGTCCCTGCCGGCCACCTACTTCTTCCGCAAGCAGTTCGTCGCCGCCGCCATCGGCACCGGCCTGCTCCTGCTCGCCTCCCGCATGCCGGTCAGGCTGCACCGCGCGCTGGCGTACCCGCTGCTGGTGGTCACGGTCCTCCTCATGGTCCTGGTCCAGATCCCGGGCATAGGGCACGCGGTCAACGGCAACCAGAACTGGCTGTACCTCGGCGGCCCCTTCCAGCTCCAGCCCAGCGAGTTCGGAAAGCTGGCGCTGATCCTGTGGGGTGCGGACCTGCTCGCCAGGAAGCAGGACAAGCGGCTGCTCACGCAGTGGAAGCACCTGCTCGTACCGCTCGTCCCCGTGGCCTTCCTGCTGCTCGGCCTGATCATGCTGGGCGGCGACATGGGAACGGCGATCATCCTGACGGCCGTCCTCTTCGGCCTGCTGTGGCTGACCGGCGCGCCCACGCGGCTGTTCGCCGGGGTCCTGGGCGTCGTCGCCGTCATCGGCGTGGCACTGGTGCGGGGCAGTGACAACCGCATGGCGAGGATCGCCTGCCTCGGCGCCACCGATCCGGGGCCGGGGGACGCCTGCTGGCAGGCGGTCCACGGCATCTACGCCCTGGCGTCCGGCGGGTGGTTCGGTTCCGGCCTGGGGGCGAGTGTGGAGAAATGGGGCCAACTACCGGAACCGCACACCGACTTCATCTTCGCCATCACCGGGGAGGAACTGGGACTGGCGGGGACGCTGTCGGTGCTCGCCCTGTTCGCGGCTCTAGGCTATGCGGGTATTCGCGTGGCCGGACGCACGGAGGACCCCTTCGTGAGGTACGCCGCGGGAGGCGTGACCACCTGGATCACGGCCCAGGCCGTGATCAACGTCGGTGCGGTGCTCGGCCTGCTGCCGATCGCCGGTGTCCCCCTCCCGCTGTTCTCCTACGGGGGCTCGGCCCTGCTGCCGACCATGTTCGCCGTCGGGTTGCTGATCGCCTTCGCGCGTGACGAACCCGCCGCGAAAGCGGCCCTGGCCGGCCGGGAGTCCCGTTTCGGCGGCCGGACCGGGGTGAGTTGGATGTCGATGCGACGGCGCGTCAAGAAGCGCCCGTCCGGAGAGCGGTGAATTTCGGTGCATGTCGTACTCGCCGGCGGGGGGACCGCCGGCCACATCGAGCCCGCGCTCGCCCTCGCGGATGCCCTGCGCAGGCAGGACCCGACCGTGGGGATCACGGCCCTCGGCACGGAGCGGGGCCTGGAGACCCGGCTCGTGCCCGAGCGGGGCTACGAGCTGGCGCTCATCCCCGCCGTGCCGCTGCCGCGCAAGCCCACCCCCGAGCTGATCACCGTTCCCGGGCGGCTGCGCGGCACGATCAAGGCCGCCGAGCAGGTCCTGGAGCGCACCAAGGCGGACTGCGTGGTCGGCTTCGGCGGCTACGTGGCGCTGCCCGGGTACCTGGCCGCCAAGCGGCTCGGCGTGCCCATCGTCGTCCACGAGGCCAACGCCCGGCCCGGCCTGGCCAACAAGATCGGCTCCCGGTACGCCTCCGCGGTCGCCGTCGCCACGCCCGACAGCAAACTGCGCAACGCCCGGTACATCGGCATCCCGCTGCGCCACTCCATCGCGACCCTGGACCGTGCCCGGGTGCGCCCCGAGGCGCGGGCGGCCTTCGGGCTCGACCCCAACCTGCCCACGCTGCTGGTCTCCGGCGGCTCCCAGGGCGCCCGCCGCCTCAACGAGGTCGTCCAGCAGGTGGCCCCGGTGCTCCAGCGGTCCGGGATCCAGATCCTGCACGCGGTCGGCCCGAAGAACGAGCTGCCACACGTCGACAACATGCCCGGTATGCCGCCCTATGTCCCGGTATCGTACGTGGATCGGATGGACCTCGCGTACGCTGCGGCCGACATGATGCTCTGCCGCGCGGGCGCGATGACCGTCGCGGAACTCTCCGCCGTCGGGCTCCCCGCCGCGTACGTCCCGCTGCCCATCGGCAACGGCGAGCAGCGGCTGAACGCCCAGCCGGTGGTCAAGGCCGGCGGCGGCCTGCTGGTCGACGACGCCGAGCTGACCCCCGAGTGGGTCCAGGGCAACGTCCTGCCGGTGCTCGCCGACCCGCACCGGCTCTACGAGATGTCCCGCGCCGCCGCCGAGTTCGGCCGGCGGGACGCCGACCAGCTGCTCGTCGACATGGTCCACGAGGCGATCGCGGCACGCCGGTAGGGGCGCGCCCGGGCTGAGGGAGGGACAGGGAGCATGGCCGGACCGACGACCGCCGAGCGCGGTGCCGAGGGGGCCGCGGGCGCGCCGCCGGGCCGGCGCTCCAAGGGATCCGGCCCGGAGCGCGGCGGGGGCGCGCGGCGCCTTCCGCCGCGCCCCCGCGCCCTGCTCCTCGCGCTCGCGGCCCTCGCGTTCGCCGGCGGGGCGGTCTGGCTGCTGTACGGCTCCCCGTGGCTGCGCGTCGAGAGCGTCTCCGTCTCGGGCACGCGCGCCCTGACGCCCGCCGAGGTCCGCTCCGCGGCGGCGGTCCCCGTCGGCTCGCCGCTCGCCTCGGTCGACACCGACGCCGTCGCGGAGCGGCTGCGCCGTGCCCTGCCGCGGGTCGACTCGGTCGAGGTCGTCCGTTCGTGGCCGCACGGGATCGGCCTCGAAGTGGTCGAACGCGAACCGGTCCTGCTGGTCCGGCGGGGCGGAAGGCACATCGAGGTGGACGCGCGGGGCGTCCGCTACGCCACGGTCGCCACCGCCCCCGCCGGGGTGCCCCTGCTCCACCTCCCCGCCGGGCGGTCGCCCAGCCTGCGCCGCTTCGGCGCGGAGCGGCTGACCCGGGAGGCGGTGGGCGTGGTGGTCGGGCTCCCGGAGCCGGTCGGCCGCGGCCTCCGCTCCGTCCGCGTCCGCTCCTACGACTCCCTCACCCTGGAGCTGAGGGGCGGCCGCACGGTGTTCTGGGGGAGCGGTGAGGAGCGCGAGGCGAAGACGCGCGCGCTCCTCGCGCTGATGAAAGCGGCGCCCGAGGCGGGGCACTTCGACGTGAGTGCTCCCAGCGCCCCTGCCGCGTCGCGGAGTTGACGCACATACGTCCTGGCCAGCCCCCTGGTTGGTCAGCGCCGTGGGTGATCACATAGGGTGAAAAGAAAAACGGGAGGTTCGGCGTGTTCATTGAACGCGCCCCGCTTGTCGACCTAGTGTCCTGTTCGGAAGAGTGCAGGAGCAGGCACACTGGTAACCCTAAACTTCAACGTTAGGGTTTGGGTCGGCGATTCGGACCGTCCCTTCGGCATCCGCCGTCGCGGCGCGCCACGCAGCGCGGAGCGGCGGCACGTAACTCGAGGCGAGAGGCCTTCGACGTGGCAGCACCGCAGAACTACCTCGCAGTCATCAAGGTCATCGGTGTCGGCGGCGGTGGTGTCAATGCCATCAACCGAATGATCGAGGTCGGTCTCAAGGGCGTCGAGTTCATCGCCATCAACACGGACGCGCAAGCGCTGTTGATGAGTGACGCCGACGTCAAGCTGGACGTCGGCCGCGAACTCACCCGCGGCCTCGGGGCCGGGGCCAACCCGGCGGTCGGTCGCAAGGCGGCAGAGGACCACCGCGAGGAGATCGAGGAGGTCCTCAAGGGGGCCGACATGGTCTTCGTCACCGCCGGTGAGGGCGGCGGCACCGGGACCGGCGGCGCGCCCGTCGTCGCGAACATCGCGCGCTCCCTCGGCGCGCTCACCATCGGCGTGGTCACCCGCCCCTTCACCTTCGAGGGCCGGCGCCGCGCCAACCAGGCGGAGGACGGCATCGCCGAACTCCGCGAAGAGGTCGACACCCTCATCGTCATCCCCAACGACCGGCTGCTGTCCATCTCGGACCGCCAGGTCAGCGTGCTGGACGCGTTCAAGTCCGCCGACCAGGTGCTGCTCTCGGGCGTCCAGGGCATCACGGACCTCATCACCACCCCGGGTCTGATCAACCTCGACTTCGCCGACGTCAAGTCGGTCATGTCGGAGGCCGGTTCGGCGCTCATGGGCATCGGCTCCGCCCGCGGCGACGACCGCGCCGTGGCCGCCGCCGAGATGGCGATCTCCTCGCCGCTGCTGGAGGCGTCCATCGACGGCGCCCGGGGCGTGCTGCTCTCCATCTCCGGCGGCTCCGACCTGGGCCTGTTCGAGATCAACGAGGCCGCCCAGCTGGTCAGCGAGGCCGCCCACCCCGAGGCCAACATCATCTTCGGCGCCGTCATCGACGACGCCCTGGGCGACGAGGTGCGGGTCACGGTCATCGCGGCCGGCTTCGACGGCGGCCAGCCGCCCGCCCGCCGCGACAACGTGCTCGGCACCTCGGCCGCCAAGCGCGAGGAGTCCGCCGCGCCGGCGTCCCGCGCCCCCGAGCCCGCCCGCTCCACGGGCGGCGGCCTCGGCACGGTCCCCGTCCGCGAGGAGCCCCCGGCCGCCCCGGCCGAACCCGCCCCGGCCGTCGTCGAGAGCCCGCTCCCGTCCGCCGCGCCGCCGTCGATCCCGACGACGCGCCCGTACGCGGACAGCCAGGCGGAAGAGCTGGACGTCCCGGACTTCCTGAAGTGACGACCGCGAAGCGACCCTGACGTGATAGAGCGGTACGACACTGCGGACGGCGCCCGCTTCGCCTTCACCGACCGGTGGGGCGGGGTGAGCGCCGTCCCGTACGAGGAGCTCAACCTCGGGGGCGCCGTGGGCGACGACCCCACCGCCGTGCGGCGGAACCGGAGGATCGCGGCCGATCGGCTGGGGGTGGACCCCGAGTCGGTCGTCTGGATGCACCAGGTGCACGGCCGGACCGTCCATGTGGTCGACGGGCCCTGGCCGGCGGAAGCGGAAGTTCCGGAAGGCGACGGGGTCGTCACCGCCCGGCGGGGGCTGGCGCTCGCGGTCCTGACCGCGGACTGCGTCCCCGTCCTCCTCGCCGACCCGGTCGCGGGCGTCGTGGCCGCGGTCCACGCGGGACGGCCGGGGATGGTGGCGGGGGTCGTCCCCGCGGCGGTCGAGGCCATGGTCGCCCTCGGGGCAGAGCCCTCCGGGATCGTCGCCAGGACCGGCCCGGCCGTCTGCGGGCGCTGCTACGAGGTCCCGCCGGCCATGCGCGACGAGGTCGCCGCCGTCGAGCCGGCCGCCCGGGCCGAGACCTCCTGGGGGACGCCGGCCGTCGACGTGGTCGCCGGGGTCCACGCCCAGCTGGAGCGGATGGGGGTCCGGGACAGGCGGGCCTCCGGGGTCTGCACCCGCGAGTCGGGCGACCACTTCTCGTACCGCCGCGACCGCACGACGGGGCGACTGGCGGGATACGTCTGGCTCGACGCGGGCACCACCCGGCCGAAGACCGGGGGAGGGTAGGGAATGACCGATCGCAGGACCGAACTCGCCGAGAACCTGGCGCGGGTGGAGGAACGTATCGCCGCCGCCTGCTCGGCGGCCGGGCGCGGACGCGAGGACGTGACCCTGATCGTGGTCACCAAGACCTACCCCGCGAGCGACGTCCGGATCCTCCACGGACTCGGCGTCCGCCACGTGGCGGAGAACCGGGACCAGGACGCGGCCCCCAAGGCCGCCGCCTGTGCCGATCTCGACCTGACGTGGCACTTCGTCGGCCAGCTCCAGACCAACAAGGTGCGATCCGTGGTCGACTACGCCCGGGTGGTGCAGTCGGTCGACCGGCCGAGGTTGGTCTCGGCTCTGTCGGCCGCCGCCGTACGGGCCGGGCGGGAGCTGGACTGCCTGGTCCAGGTCGCGCTCGACGCCGAGGCGGGCGGGCGGGGCGCGCGCGGAGGCGTCGCGCCCGAGGGGGTCGAGGAACTGGCCGCCGCGGTCGACGGCGCCCCCGGGCTCCGGCTCGGCGGACTGATGACGGTCGCGCCGTTGGCCGGTCCGTACGCGGGGCGGCGCCGCGCGGCGTTCGACCGGCTGATGGAATTCTCATCCCGTCTGCGTGCGGCCCGCCCTGCTGCCACCATGGTGTCGGCGGGCATGAGCGCGGATCTCGAGGACGCGGTGGCGGCCGGGGCGACACATGTACGCATCGGTACGGCGGTGCTCGGAGTCCGTCCCCGGCTCGGGTAACGTCGCGAAGCGAGTCGGACCACAGTAGAAAATATGGTCATTTCCGCCGAACGGCGGTCAGGCCCAGTGGATCGCGGGCGCGACCCGACGTTGCCGATCCACCACAGAGCGGAGGAATCGGAGAATGGCCGGCGCGATGCGCAAGATGGCGGTCTACCTCGGCCTCGTGGAGGACGATGGGTACGACGGCCGGGGATTCGACCCCGACGACGACTTCGAGCCCGAACTCGAACCGGAGCCCGAGCGTGACCGGCGTCACCTCCAACCCCCCCGTCAGATGGAGCGCGAGGAGCCGGTCCGCGCGCCGGTAGTGCAACCCCCGGCCCAGCGCGATCCCATCCCACTCCCCGCCGAAAACGGACGACCTGCCCGAATCGCCCCCGTGGCATCCATCACACCTGAACGCCCCAGCCTGGAGAAGAGCGCACCGGTGATCATGCCCAAGGTCGTGTCCGAACGGGAGCCCTATCGGATCACCACGCTCCACCCGCGGACCTACAACGAGGCCCGTACCATCGGGGAACACTTCCGTGAGGGCACGCCCGTGATCATGAACCTCACGGAGATGGACGACACCGACGCGAAGCGGCTCGTCGACTTCGCCGCCGGTCTCGTCTTCGGGCTGCATGGCAGCATTGAGCGGGTGACGCAGAAGGTATTCCTGTTGTCGCCTGCTAACGTCGATGTCACGGCGGAGGACAAGGCCCGCATCGCAGAGGGCGGATTCTTCAACCAGAGCTGAGACACGACACCGGGAACGGCCCGGCCGGCAGGCCGGTACAGAGAGCCAGGGGAGAGGGAACGCGGGATGGGCATCGCACTACAGGTGATCTACATCGCGCTGGCGTGCTTCCTGATTCTGCTGATCTTCCGACTGGTCATGCAGTACGTCTTCCAGTTCGCCCGTTCATGGGAACCCGGCAAGGCGATGGTGGTCGTCCTGGAGGCCACCTACACTGTCACCGATCCACCACTGAAGCTTCTGCAGCGGTTCATCCCGCCGTTGCGTCTCGGAGGCGTGGCACTCGACCTGTCCTTCTTCGTTCTGATGATCATCGTCTACATCCTGCTCAACATCGCGGGTAGCTTCGCGATGAGGGTGTGAGCGATACGGCCCTGCCGACTGCCGACGACTACGTAGAGGTGAAGAAGAATGCCGCTGACCCCCGAGGACGTGCGGAACAAGCAGTTCACGACCGTCCGTCTCCGAGAAGGCTATGACGAGGACGAGGTCGATGCCTTTCTCGACGAGGTCGAGGCCGAGCTGACCCGCCTGCTCCGGGAGAACGAGGACCTGCGCGCGAAGCTGGCCGCCGCGACGCGCGCGGCCGCCCAGAGCCAGCAGCAGGCGATGCGCAAACCGCCCGAGCAGCAGGAGCGCCCCGTCGGTCCCGGCGGTCCGGTGCCCGCCGCCATATCGGGTCCGCCGGTCCAGCAGCAGCCCCCGCAGATGGGTCCCCCCCAACTGCCCGGTGGTGCGCCCCAGCTGCCGGCCGGCCCCGGCCACGGCGGACCGCAGGGTCCGCACGGCCCCGGACCCATGCAGGGCGGCCCCATGGGCGGTCCGATGGGCGGCCCCATGGGCGGTCACGGGGGGATGCCCCAGCAGGGGCCCGGCGGGGACAGCGCCGCGCGCGTCCTGTCGCTCGCCCAGCAGACCGCCGACCAGGCGATCGCGGAGGCCCGTTCCGAGGCCAACAAGATCGTCGGTGAGGCCCGGTCGCGCGCCGAGGGCCTGGAGCGGGACGCCCGCGCCAAGGCCGACGCGCTGGAGCGGGACGCGCAGGAGAAGCACCGCGTCGCGATGGGCTCCCTGGAGTCCGCCCGCGCCACGCTGGAGCGCAAGGTCGAGGACCTGCGCGGCTTCGAGCGCGAGTACCGCACGCGGCTGAAGTCCTACCTGGAGAGCCAGCTGCGCCAGCTGGAGAACCAGGGCGACGAGTCGCTGGCCCCGCCGCGCACGCCGTCCGCGGCCCCGTCGCTGCCGCCGTCGCCGTCGATGGCGTCGGCCGGCGCGGGTGGCCCGTCGTACGGCGGGGGCCAGCCGATGGGCGGTGGCCCCACGATGGGCGGCGCCCCGTCGTACGGCGGCCAGCAGCAGATGTCGCCGGCGATGACGCAGCCGATGGCACCGGTGCGGCCGCAGGCCCCGCAGCCGATGCAGCAGGCCCCGTCGCCGATGCGCGGCTTCCTCATCGACGAGGACGACAACTAGGAGCCGAAGGCAGTCGGCGAGGGCCGGGCCCGGGACGCACGTCCCGGGCCCGGCCCGTTCCCGTCCCGTGCACGCGGCGGTGGCCGGCGTCCGGCGGCCCGCACGGAAGAGCGCTCGCCCCCGCACCGGGAAGCCCCGGTGCGGGGGCGGCGCGTTCGCGGGCTACGAGGCCCTGCGGAGGCGGAAGGTCAGGGACAGCGCCTCGTCCGTGAACGGCTCGCCGAACGACCCGTCCCCCTCGCCGTGCGCGAGGTCCGTGGCGAGGACCTCCTCGGCGATGAGCCCGGCGTGCTCCTCCAGGGCGGACACGACCTCGGGGTCCGTCGACGACCAGCGCAGCGCGATGCGGTCCGCGACGTCCAGGCCGCTGTTCTTCCGCGCCTCCTGGATCAGCCGGACGGCGTCGCGGGCCAGGCCCGCCAGGCGCAGCTCGGGAGTGATCTCCAGGTCGAGCGCGACCGTCGCGCCGGCGTCGGAGGCCACCGACCAGCCCTCGCGGGGGGTCTCGGTGATGACGACCTCCTCGGGCGTGAGGGTGATCGTCTCGCCGCCGACCTCCAGCACCGCCCGGCCCTCGCGCAGCGCCAGCGACAGCGCGGCGGCGTCGGCCGCGGCGATCGCCCTGGCGACCTCCTGGACGCCCTTGCCGAACCGCTTGCCCAGGGGCCGGAAGTTGGCCTTGGCGGTCGTCTCGACCAGGGAGCCGCCCACCTCGGACAGGGAGGCCAGCGACGAGACGTTCAGCTCCTCGGTGATCTGGGCGTGCAGCTCGGGATCCAGCGAGTCGAAGCCGGGCGCGGCCACCAGCGCCCGCGACAGGGGCTGCCGGGTCTTCACGCCGGACTCCGCACGCGTGGCGCGGCCCAGTTCGACCAGCCGCCGCACGAGCGCCATCTGCCGCGACAACGCCGGGTCGACCGCCGACGGGTCCGCCTCGGGCCAGGTCGACAGGTGCACCGACTCGGGGGCGCCCGGCGTCACCGGCACCACCAGGTCCTGCCAGACCCGCTCGGTGATGAACGGGGTCAGCGGGGCCATCAGGCGCGTGACGGTCTCCACGACCTCGTGGAGCGTGCGCAGCGCGCCCTTGTCGCCCTGCCAGAACCGGCGCCGGGACCGGCGCACGTACCAGTTCGACAGGTCGTCCACGAACGCGGACAGCAACTTGCCGGCGCGCTGCGTGTCGTACGCCTCCAGCGCCTGCGTCACCCGGTCGGTCAGCGCGTGCAGCTCGCCCAGCAGCCAGCGGTCCAGGACGGTGCGCTCGGCCGGGGCCGGGTCGGCGGCGGAGGGGGCCCAGCCCGCCGTGCGCGCGTACAGCGCTTGGAAGGCGACTGTGTTCCAGTAGGTGAGGAGCGTCTTGCGGACGACCTCCTGGATGGTGCCGTGGCCGACGCGGCGGGCCGCCCAGGGGGAGCCGCCGGCCGCCATGAACCAGCGCACCGCGTCCGCGCCGTGCTGGTCCATGAGCGGGATCGGCTGGAGGATGTTGCCCAGGTGCTTGGACATCTTCCGGCCGTCCTCGGCGAGGATGTGGCCCAGGCACACGACGTTCTCGTAGCTCGACCTGTCGAAGACGAGGGTGCCGACGGCCATCAGCGTGTAGAACCAGCCGCGGGTCTGGTCGATGGCCTCCGAGATGAACTGCGCCGGGTAGCGCTTCTCGAACAGCTCCTTGTTCTTGTACGGGTAGCCCCACTGCGCGAACGGCATCGAGCCCGAGTCGTAC
Organism: Streptomyces somaliensis DSM 40738; assembly: GCA_012396115.1. GTDB lineage: Bacteria > Actinomycetota > Actinomycetes > Streptomycetales > Streptomycetaceae > Streptomyces > Streptomyces somaliensis. Next base: position 10,210 of record JAAXOU010000110.1, read on the forward strand.
CAGGCGTCGATGACCTCCGGCACGCGCGTCGCGGTGAGCGCGCAGCCCTCGTGGGTGCAGCCGAACACGACGTCGTCGATGTACGGGCGGTGCGGGTCGAGGCCCGACTGGTCCGCGCCGGTCAGCTCGGTCAGCTCCGCGCGCGAGCCGACGCAGGTGAGGTGGCCCTCCTCGCAGCGCCAGATCGGCAGCGGGGTGCCCCAGTAGCGGTTGCGGGAGAGCGCCCAGTCGATGTTGTTGTCCAGCCAGTCGCCGAAGCGGCCGTGCTTGACGGAGTCGGGGAACCAGTTGGTCGCCTCGTTCTCCTCCAGGAGCCGGTCCTTGACGGCCGTGGTGCGGATGTACCAGGACGGCTGCGCGTAGTACAGCAGCGCCGTGTGGCAGCGCCAGCAGTGCGGGTAGCTGTGCTCGTAGGCGATGTGCCGGAACAGCAGGCCGCGCGCGTCGAGGTCGGCGGTGAGCGCCTCGTCGGCCTTCTTGAAGAACGCCCCGCCCACGAGCGGGACGTCCTCCTCGAAGGTGCCGTCGGGGCGGACCGGGTTGACGACCGGCAGGCCGTAGGCGCGGCAGACCCGGAGGTCGTCCTCGCCGAAGGCGGGGGCCTGGTGGACCAGGCCCGTGCCGTCCTCGGTGGTGACGTAGTCGGCGTTGACGACGAAGTGCGCGGCCTCGGGGAACTCCACCAGCTCGAACGGGCGCCGGTAGGTCCACCGCTCCATCTCCGCGCCCGTGAAGGCCGGGCCGGTGGCCTCCCAGCCCTCGCCGAGGGCCTTCTCCAGCAGCGGCCGGGCGACGACCAGCTTCTCCCGGCCGTCCGTGGCCACCACGTACGTCACGTCGGGGTGGGCGGCGACGGCCGTGTTGGACACCAGTGTCCAGGGGGTCGTGGTCCACACCACCAGGGACGCCTCGCCCGCCAGGGGGCCGGAGGTCAGCGGGAACCGGACGTACACGGAGGGGTCGACGACCGTCTCGTAGCCCTGCGCCAGCTCGTGGTCCGACAGGCCCGTGCCGCAGCGGGGGCACCAGGGGGCGACGCGGTGGTCCTGGACCAGCAGGCCCTTGTCGAAGATCTGCTTCAGCGACCACCACACGGACTCGATGTACTCGGGGTCCATGGTCCGGTAGGCGTCGTCCAGGTCGACCCAGTAGCCCATGCGGGTCGTCAGCTCGGCGAACGCGTCGGTGTGCCGGGTCACGGACTCGCGGCACCTGGCGTTGAACTCGGCGATGCCGTACGCCTCGATGTCCTTCTTGCCGGAGAAGCCCAGCTCCTTCTCGACGGCGAGCTCCACGGGCAGCCCGTGGCAGTCCCAGCCGGCCTTGCGGGCCACGTGGTAGCCGCGCATGGTCCGGAAGCGGGGGAACACGTCCTTGAAGACGCGGGCCTCGATGTGGTGGGCGCCCGGCATGCCGTTGGCCGTGGGCGGGCCCTCGTAGAAGACCCACTCGGGGCGGCCCCCGGACCGTTCGAGGCTCTTGGCGAAGATCTTGTTCTCGCGCCAGAAGTCGAGCACGGCGTGCTCGAGGGCGGGCAGGTCGATCTGGGCGGGCACCTGGCGGTACTGCGACATCGGGTCCTCCGGCGGACAGGTTCGTCGTTCCGTCGGAGGGACGAGAGCGCGTGCTCCCGCGGTACCACCCTCCTTGGCGCCGGGCACACCGGCCCGGAGCCCCCTCGTTGGGGTCGCGAAGCCGGTTCTACTGACCTTGCGCCCGCGGGCGTGGCCCGCCGTCCAAGGCGTTCTTCCGGCGGCTCCGGGGTGATGCTTCACGTCGGGCTCGCCCCCGGGCTCTCACCGTCCCCGGGTCGCTCACGGCCGCGTGCGACGCTACTCGTCCCCATCCACGCCTTTCGCTGCGCCCAGTGTACGGGCCCGCGCCGGCGCCGGCCGACACGCCGTCGGGCGGGGACGGGGCGGGGTGGGGGCGGGCCGGTACGGGACGGACGGACGGCGTGCGGGCTCGACCGGTCGGGTAGCGGGTGCCCGGCGCGGGCGGCGTGCCCCGTTGCCGCGGGGCCGAAGTCGACTTATCGTCCCAGCACGATTCGCGAGCAAGATCACAATGTGTGAAGGGGCCGCGGCATGGTGGCGAAGAGGACCGCAGTCGGGAGGGCGGCGCCGGCGCGGTCGGCCCCGGGCGGGGCCGCGGACGGCGGCGGGGCTTCCGCTCCC
>JAAXOU010000111.1 GCA_012396115.1 Streptomyces somaliensis DSM 40738
CGCGGCACCCCCGCCCGCACGGGGGCTCCGGTGGTGCGGGGCCGTCAGGTCAGGTCGACCGAGCGGACGGAGGTCGCGCCCACCTCGTCGGCCAGCTCCGTGAGGACCGGCTGCGGCACCGTGTCGTCGACGGTGAGGACCGCCAGCGCCTCGCCGCCCTCCTCGGCGCGGGAGACCTGCATGCCCGCGATGTTCAGGCCGGCTTCGCCCAGGATCCGGCCGACCGTGCCGACGACGCCGGGGCGGTCCTCGTAGCACAGGACGACCATGTGGTCGGCGAGCGCGAGGTCCACGTCGAAGGCGCCGACGGCCACGATCTTCTGGATGTGCCGGGGACCGGCCAGCGTGCCGGACACGGCGACCTCCTCGCCGCCGCCGAGCGTGCCCCGGACGGTGATGACGTTGCGGTGGTCGGGGGACTCGCTGCTCGTGGTGAGCCGCACCTCGACGCCGCGCTCCTGCGCGAACAGCGGGGCGTTCACGTACGAGACGGTCTCGTCGACGACGTCCTCGAAGACGCCCTTGAGGGCGGACAGTTCCAGCACCTTGACGTCGTGCTGGGTGATCTCGCCGTACACCTCGACGTCGAGGCGGACCGCGACCTCGCCGGCGAGGGCCGTGAAGATCCGGCCGAGGCGCTCGGCCAGCGGCAGGGCCGGCTTGACGTCCTCCGCGATGACCCCGCCCTGGACGTTCACCGCGTCGGGGACCAGCTCCCCGGCGAGGGCGAGGCGGACCGAGCGGGCGACGGCGATGCCCGCCTTCTCCTGCGCCTCGTCCGTGGAAGCGCCGAGGTGGGGCGTGCACACGACCTGGTCGAGCTGGAACAGCGGGGAGTCGGTGCACGGCTCCTTGGCGTACACGTCGAGGCCGGCGCCGGCCACGCGGCCCTCCTTGAGCGCCGAGTACAGCGCCCCCTCGTCGACGATGCCGCCGCGCGCGGCGTTGACGATGCGGACGGTCGGCTTGACCCTGCGCAGCGCCTCGTCGCCGATGAGGCCGATCGTCTCGGGCGTCTTCGGCAGGTGGACGGTGATGAAGTCGGAGGTCTCCAGCAGCTCGTCCAGGGAGAGCAGCCTGACGCCCATCTGCGCGGCGCGGGCCGGCTGGACGTACGGGTCGTAGGCGACGACCCTCATGCCGAAGGCGGACATGCGCTGGGCGACCAGGACGCCGATGCGGCCGAGGCCGACGACGCCGAGGGTCTTCTCGCTCAGCTCGACGCCGGTGTACTTGGCGCGCTTCCACTCGCCGTTCCTCAGGGCGGCGTCGGCCTGCGGGATGTTGCGGGCCGTGGCGATCAGCAGGCCGCAGGCGAGCTCGGCGGCGGTGACGATGTTGGACGTGGGGGCGTTGACGACCATCACGCCGGCCTTGGTGGCGGCGGAGACGTCGACGTTGTCCAGGCCCACGCCGGCCCGGGCGACGACCCGGAGCCTCCTGGCGGCGGCGATGGCCTCGGCGTCGACCCTGGTGGCGGAGCGGACCAGGACGGCGTCGACGTCGGCGACGGCGGGGAGCAGCTCCTCCCGGTTCGCGCCGTCGCAGTGCCTGATCTCGAAGTCGGGGCCGAGGGCGTCGACGGTGGCGGGCGACAGCTCTTCGGCGATGAGTACGACGGGTTTCGAGCTCACGTGAGGTCCTCACAAGTCCAGTGCGGACGGCCGTCCCGACGGCCGCAGGCGTTGGGGGGGTGGCATGCCGCGTGGAAGACGCACGACGCTGTGGGCCTGACGCGTGTTGCTGTGCAGTGTAGTGGCGGCGGGAGCCGGCCGCCGTGTTCTCCGCCGGATCCCCCGCACGGGCCCGCCCGCCGCGGACGGGCCCGTGCGGACGGGCCCCGGCGGACGGGGCGGACAGGAGGGGGCGGACAGGGGGCGGCGGGGCCGGGCGGTGTGCCCGACCCCGCCGCCGGGCGGCTCACGCCTCGTCGTCGACCCAGCTCATGAGCTTGCGCAGCTCCTTGCCGGTGGTCTCCAGCAGGTGCTCGGAGTCCTGCTTCTTGTACTCCTCGTACTTCTTCAGGCCGCCGTGGTACTCGTCCATCCAGTTCCTGGCGAACGTGCCGTCCTGGATCTCGGAGAGGACCTTCTTCATCTCGGCCTTGGTGGCGTCCGTGACGATGCGCGGGCCCGTGACGTAGTCGCCCCACTCGGCGGTCTCCGAGACCGACCAGCGCATCTTCTCCAGGCCGCCCTCGTACATGAGGTCGACGATGAGCTTCAGCTCGTGCAGGCACTCGAAGTAGGCGATCTCCGGCTGGTAGCCGGCCTCCACCAGGGTCTCGAAGCCCGCCTTGACCAGCGCGGAGGCACCGCCGCAGAGCACGGCCTGCTCGCCGAACAGGTCGGTCTCGGTCTCCTCGGTGAAGGTCGTCCTGATGACCCCCGCGCGCGTGCCGCCGATCGCCTTGGCGTACGAGAGGGCGAGGGCGAAGGCACCGCCGGTGGCGTCCTGCTCGACGGCGGCGATCGCCGGGACGCCGCGGCCCTCCTCGTACTGGCGGCGGACCAGGTGGCCCGGGCCCTTGGGGGCGACCAGCGCGACGTCCACGCCGGCCGGGGGCTTGATGAAGCCGAAGCGGACGTTGAAGCCGTGGGCGAAGAACAGCGCGTCGCCGTCCTGGAGGTTGTCCTTGACCGACTCCTCGTAGACCCGGGCCTGGATCGGGTCCGGGATGAGGATCATGATCACGTCGGCCTCGGCCGCGGCCTGGGCCGGGGTGACCACGCGCAGGCCCTGCTCCTCGGCCTTCGCCTTGGACGTGGAGCCCTCGTGCAGACCGACGCGGACGTCGACGCCGGAGTCGCGCAGGGACAGCGCGTGGGCGTGGCCCTGGCTGCCGTAACCGATCACCGCGACCTTGCGGCCCTGGATGATGGACAGGTCGGCGTCGTCGTCGTAGAACAGCTCGGCCACTGGGTTTCTCCTTGGATGGTCTGGTGGTGCGTCCCACCGTACGGCGGGGAGGGGTCGGGGAGTCGGGGGGTCTCGGCGCCCGGACTACGCCGAGCGGTCGAGGGCGCGCAGCGACCGGTCCGTGATGGACCGGGAGCCGCGCCCTATGGCGATCGTGCCGGACTGGACGAGCTCCTTGATGCCGAACTGCTCCAGCATCTTCAGCATCGCTTCGAGCTTGTCACTCGATCCGGTGGCCTCGATCGTGACGGCCTCGGGCGAGACGTCGACGGTCTTGGCGCGGAACAGCTGGACGATCTCGACGACCTGGGAGCGGGTCTCGTTGTCCGCGCGGACCTTCACCAGGACGAGTTCGCGCTGGATCGCGGCGCCGGGCTCGAGTTCGACGATCTTCAGGACGTTGACCAGCTTGTTGAGCTGCTTGGTCACCTGCTCCAGCGGCAGGTCCTCGACATTGACCACGATGGTGATGCGGGAGATGTCGGGGTGCTCGGTGACGCCGACGGCGAGCGAGTCGATGTTGAAGCCGCGGCGGGAGAAGAGGGCGGCGATCCGGGCCAGGATGCCGGGGGTGTTCTCCACCAGGACGGAGAGGGTGTGCTTGGACATGGTTTCTCGGCTCGGCTCTCTCTCGGTCTCTCAGTCGTCTTCGCCGTCGCCGAAGTCGGGGCGGACGCCGCGGGCGGCCATGACCTCGTCGTTGGAGGTGCCTGCGGCGACCATGGGCCACACCTGGGCGTCCTCGTGGACGATGAAGTCGACGACGACGGGGCGGTCGTTGACGGCGTTGGCCTCGGCGATGACCGCGTCCAGGTCCTCGGGGCGCTCGCAGCGCATCGCGACGCAGCCCATCGCCTCGGCCAGCTTCACGAAGTCCGGGACGCGGGTGCCGGCGCCGGGGTCCCCGCCGGACGGCTCCGGTCCCGAGCGCAGGACGGTGTTGGAGTAGCGCTGGTTGTAGAAGAGCGCCTGCCACTGGCGGACCATCCCGAGGGCGCCGTTGTTGATGATGGCGACCTTGATCGGGATGTTGTTCAGCGCGCAGGTGACCAGCTCCTGGTTGGTCATCTGGAAGCAGCCGTCGCCGTCGATGGCCCAGACGGTGCGGTCCGGGACCCCGGCCTTGGCGCCCATGGCGGCCGGGACGGCGTAGCCCATGGTCCCGGCGCCGCCGGAGTTGAGCCAGGTGGCCGGCTCCTCGTAGTCGATGAAGTGGGCGGCCCACATCTGGTGCTGGCCCACGCCGGCCGCGAAGATCGTGCCTTCGGGCGCGAGCTGCCCGATGCGCCGGATGACCTGCTGGGGGGCGAGGCTGCCGTCCTCCGGCTGGTCGTAGCCGAGGGGGTAGGTCTCGCGCCAGCGGTCGAGGTCCTTCCACCAGGCGCCGTAGTCCCCGGTGCGGCCGGCGGTGTGCTCCGCCTGGACGGCCTGGACCAGGTCGGCGATGACCTCGCGGGCGTCGCCGACGATCGGCACGTCGGCGGCGCGGTTCTTGCCGATCTCGGCCGGGTCGATGTCGGCGTGGACGACCTTGGCGTACGGGGCGAAGCTGTCCAGCCGGCCGGTGACCCGGTCGTCGAAGCGGGCGCCCAGCGCGACGATCAGGTCGGCCTTCTGCAGGGCGGTCACGGCGGTGACGGAGCCGTGCATGCCGGGCATGCCGATGTGCTGCGGGTGGGTGTCGGGGAAGGCGCCGAGGGCCATCAGCGTGGTGGTGACGGGGGCGCCGGTCAGCTCGGCGAGGACCTTCAGCTCCGCGGTGGCGCGGGCCTTCAGGACGCCGCCGCCGACGTAGAGGACCGGGCGCCTGGCGGAGGTGATCAGCTTGGCGGCCTCGCGGATCTGCTTGGCGTGCGGCTTGGTCACCGGGCGGTAGCCGGGCAGGTCCGTCTGCGGGGGCCAGCTGAAGGTGGTCCTCGCCTGGAGCGCGTCCTTGGAGATGTCGACGAGGACGGGGCCCGGGCGGCCGGTGGAGGCGATGTGGAAGGCCTCGGCGATGGTCCTCGGGATGTCGTCGGCGCGGGTGACCAGGAAGTTGTGCTTGGTGATCGGCATGGTGATGCCGCAGATGTCCGCCTCCTGGAAGGCGTCGGTGCCGATCGCCTTGGAGGCGACCTGGCCGGTGATCGCGACGAGCGGGACGGAGTCCATGTGGGCGTCGGCGATCGGGGTGACCAGGTTGGTGGCGCCGGGGCCGGAGGTGGCCATGCAGACGCCGACCTTGCCGGTGGCCTGGGCGTAGCCGGTCGCGGCGTGGCCGGCGCCCTGCTCGTGGCGGACCAGGACGTGCCGGACCCTGGCGGAGTCCATCATCGGGTCGTAGGCGGGCAGGATCGCGCCCCCGGGGATGCCGAACACCGTCTCGGCCCCGACCTCCTCGAGGGAGCGGATCAGGGACTGGGCACCCGTGACGTGCTCAGCGGTGGCGGAGGGCTGTCCGCCGGAACGGGGCCGCGGCTGTGGGTGGGCCCCGGTGGCCTGCTCGGTCATCGGCATTCTCTTCTCGAAGCTGAGGGTTTTGACGAGAGTTTTCGGCGGGTCTGTCGGTGTCTGTAAGAGTCTGTCGCGAGGTGCCCGTACAACAAAAAACCCCTCGTGCCGTGAGGGCAAGCGAGGGGAGCGCGCCGGTGGAGGATCCGCAGGGCCGTGGAGGGCCCGCTCAGCTGGCGCGCTTTCCGATTACGAGAATTCGGGTGCGCATGGCTCCGACCCTCCCCCCGGCGCACCGCCGGTGTCAAGTGGGTGGGACGCGCGTCTCACTATGTGAACGCAGCGGGGGGAGCGAGCGGGACGGGAGCGCCTGGGCGGGGACCGCCCCGCCGGCGAGGGCGGGCAGCGGCGCCTTGCCCGGGACCGGGAACACGCCGCGCACCAGGGTCCGGTGGAGCCGGTGCTCTTCGAGCGGTCCGGAGAAGACCGTCCCCTGCGCGTGCGTGCAGCCCATGGACCGCAGGACGCGGGCCTGGTCCGGTACGTCGACGCCTTCGGCGACGGTCTGGAGGCCGAGGTCTCCGGCGATCCTGAGCAGCCCACCGGTGATCTTGTGGAGTCTGGGCGACTCGGCCACCCCTTCCACGAGGCCCCGGTCCAGTCTCAGGATGTCGACGGGGAGCCGCCGGAGGGCGTTGATCGCGGCGTGTCCGCCGCCGAAGCCGTCGAGGGCGACGCGGACGCCGAGCCGCCGCAGGGCGGTCAGGCGCCGCTCCAGTTCGTCGAAGGAGAGGCGCGGGTCGCTGTCGGCCAGTTCGACGACGAGGGCGCCGGCGGGCAGTCCGTGCCGGGCCAGGAGCGTCTCGACCGCGCCGACCGGTCCGGACCGGTCGAGGAGGCGGCGGGCGGGGACGCGGACGCAGACGGGGACGCGGTGGCCCCGGCGGTGGCGCTCGGCGGCCTGCGCGACCGCCTGCTCCAGCATCCAGTGGCCGAACTCGGCGCCGCGCTCCCCGGCGCCGTCCGCGACGCGGAGGAACTCCGCGGGGCTGAACAGGATGCCCTGGGCGGAGCGCCAGCGCGCCTGCGCGGCGACGGTGGTGACCCGGCCCGTGGCCAGCTCCACGACGGGCTGGTGGAGGAGGACGAACTCGCCGTCGTGCGGTGCGGTGCGCGGCCGGGCGGCCGGCTCCGCGCGGCGGACGGCCTCCGCCCGCATCTGCGGCGCGTACAGCTCGACGCGGTTCTTGCCGCCGGCCTTGGCGCGGTACATGGCCAGGTCGGCGTTGCGCAGGAGGTCGCCGGCGGTGATGCCGGGCTCGGCGAAGGCGACGCCGATGGAGGCGGCGACGCGGGCCTCGGCGCCCTCGATCCGGTAGGGCCGGGAGAGCGTGAGGCGGAGCCGGTCGGCGATCTCGTGGATGCGGAGCTCCCGGGCGGCGGGGTCGTGCCCGGTGCCGCCGACGATGAGCACGGCGAACTCGTCCCCGCCGAGCCGGGCGGCCGTGTCCCCGGTTCGTACGGCATCCTGGAGGCGGCGGGCGACCTGGACCAGCAGTTCGTCGCCGGCCTGGTGGCCGAGGCGGTCGTTCACCCCCTTGAAGCCGTCGAGGTCGATGAAGAGCACGGCCGTGCCGGAATCCCCGCAGCGGCGCCCGCCGAGGGCCTGCCGCACCCGCCGGGTGAACAGCGCGCGGTTGGGCAGGTCGGTGAGCGGGTCGTGTTCGGCGCTGTGCTGGAGCTGGGCCTGGAGGCGGACGCGCTCGGTGACGTCCCGGCTGTTGAAGATCAGGCCGCCCTGGTGGCGGTTGACGGTGGACTCGACGTTGAGCCATTCGCCCGTGCCGGACCTGAAGCGGCACTCGATGCGGGTGGTGGGCTCCTCGGACGGCGGGGCGGCGAGGAACCTGCGCACCTCGTGGACGACCCCGCCGAGGTCGTCGGGGTGGATGAGCGCGGTCAGCTCCGTGCCCACGAGTTCCTCGGCGTCCCGCCCGTACACCCCGGACGCGGCGGGGCTGACGTACCGGAGGACGCCGCTGGGCTCGGCGATCATGATGACGTCGCTGGAGCTCTGGACCAGGGACCTGAAGTGGTTCTCCTTCTGGGCCAGCTCCTGGGCGAGCGCGATGTTGTCGAGCAGCATGATGCCCTGGCGGACGACCAGGGCGAGCACGACCGTGCAGCCGGTGAGGACGACGAAGCGGTCCACGCGGCGGCCTTCGACGAAGAAGTAGAGGATGCTGAGGGTGCAGACCCCGGCCGCGAGGTACGGCGCGAGCGCGGTGAGCGAGCCGGCGACGGGGCGGCCGGGAGGGCGCTGCCCGCGCTCCGGGGGCGGCGTCCCGGCCGCCCTGTGCGCGCTCCAGGGGGCGTAGGCGAGCAGGAGGGAGCCCGTGAACCAGCCGGCGTCGAGGAGCTGTCCCGAGCGGTACGTGTCCCGCATCAGCGGTGAGGTGAACAGGGCGTCGCACAGCACGGTGAGGGCCAGCGCGGCGACGGCGACGCGGACCGCCGAGTGGTCGCCCCTGGAGGGGCGGAAGTGCAGGGCGAGGAGCATGCTCACGAGGACGATGTCGAGGAGCGGGTAGGCGAGGGAGAGGGCCGTGCGGGCGACGCTCTCGCCGTCGAAGCGGGCCGTGTGGGCCAGGGCGAGGCTCCAGGACAGCGTGAGCAGCGAGCCGGCGATCAGCCAGGAGTCCAGCAGGAGGCAGACCCATCTCGCGCGGGTGACGGGGCGCTTGGCCAGGACGAGCAGGGCGATGATCACCGGGGGCGCGAAGAGCAGGAAGAACAGGTCGGCGAGGGACGGGTCGGGCAGCGGTCGGTCGAGGACCACCTCGTACCACCCCCAGACGGCGTTGCCGCAGGCGGCCATGGCGGAGGAGAGCGCGAAGAGCAGCCAGGCCGGGCGGAAGGGGCTGCCGTGGGCCCGGGCGTAGCGGAGGCAGGAGATCGCGGCGACCAGGGCGGCAGCGCTCAGCCCGAAGTCACCCATGATCAGCGCCAGCTCCTCGGATCCCCATCCGAACAGGGCCCCCGTCGCGTAGCCCCCGCAGAGGAGGACGAGGAGCAGCCTCCCCCTCCTGCTCCTGCCGCCCCTGCCGCCGGGGGGGCCGCAGAACGCGCCGTCGGCCACCGGCGCGCGGTCGGCGACGGCGCCGGGGGCGCTCATCGGCCCGCTCCCATCCGGAGGTTTTCCGTCCGGAATCTTTCGGCCGGGAGGGATCCGGCCCGGAAGGTCCGGCCGCCCCGCCGCTTCGGATCGTCGCTGCATCGACCGCGCATCGCCCGTCGCCCCCCTCGGATTCTGATCGGCAATCACGTCGGCAATCACGTCTTCCCCGGTGCCGGTTCCCATGTCCGACGTGCCCCCGCGTCGCGACGATACACCAGGATCGTCACACAGCGACAGGGGTTTTATACGCTCCGTAACGATCAAGTCGGCTATACGTACGCACTGCACCCGAATCACTCCGGATCGTATCGGTCCGGGCGTACCAGTGAGGCGGACGGGGCGCACCGGTACGTTCCGCCGGGGCGGGCCGGTGGAACATGCCGGCGGCACGGGCCGGGCGCGCTGGTCGGCGGGGTATGCCGGACGGCGTGTTCTAACCGGTGGTCAGGACCACGTTGCACAGTGGTTTTCCGGCCGCGAAGCGGGCGAGCTGGTCGGCGACCAGCCGCTTGGCACGGGGCGTGAACGCCGAGGTGGAACCGCCGACATGGGGGCTGATCAGCACTCCCGGCGCGTGCCAGAGCGGGTGCCCGGCCGGCAGCGGCTCGGGATCGGTGACGTCGAGGGCGGCGGTGAGGCGGCCGCCCTCGACCTCCGCGAGGAGGGCCCCGGTGTCCACGACGGGGCCGCGGGCGACGTTGACGAGCAGCGCGCCGTCCTTCATGCGGGACAGGAAGTCGGCGTCGGCGAGGCCGCGGGTCCCCTCGGTGAGCGGGACCGACAGGATCACCACGTCCGCCTCGGGGAGGAGGTCGCGCAGATCGGTGAGTGCGTGCACGGGGCCGCGCGCGGTGGTACGGGCGGAGCGCGCGACCCGCGCCACCCGCGCGCACTCAAAGGGCGCGAGCCGGTCCTCGATGGCGGCGCCGATGGACCCGTACCCGACGATCAGCACGGACCTGTCGGCGAGCGCCGGGTAGAAGCCGTCCCGCCACTCCTCGCGGTCCTGGCCACGGACGAACCCGGGGATGCCGCGCAGCGACGCCAGCACCAGCGCCAGGGCGAGCTCGGCCGTGCTCGCCTCGTGGACGCCCCGGGCGTTGCACAGCACCACCCCCGGCGGTACGTCGGAGAGGCCCGGCGTCACGTGGTCGACGCCGGCGGAGAGGGTCTGGACCACCCGCAGCGAGGTCATCGCGGCGAGCGGGCGCACCGCGACCTCCGTGCCCTTCATGTACGGGACGACGTAGAAGGCGCAGCGGGCCGGGTCGGCCGGCAGGTCGGGGCCGCCGTCCCAGAAGCGGTAGGCCAGTCCGGTCGCGGAGGGGTCCGGGAGGCCCTCGACGCCGTCGGCGGGCAGGGGCAGCCACACGTCGGCGGTCACATCGGTAGCGGTCATGCCAGGAGGCTAGGCGAGGGGGGCGGGCCCCATTGGTTAGTTTTGGTGGGCCGCACAGGGAGGTACGGGGAGTTGGAGCGCAGGACACTCGGGGCGACCGGGCTCGGCGTGGGGGCGGTCGGCCTCGGCTGCATGCCGATGAGCTGGGCGTACAGCGCCTCCCAGCAGCGTGGCGACCGCTCGCTGCGCGCCGTGCACGCCGCGCTCGACGCGGGGGTGAGCCTGCTGGACACCGCCGACATGTACGGGCCGTTCACCAACGAGCTGCTGCTGGGCCGGGTGCTCAGGGAGCGGCGCGCGGACGCGTTCGTCGCGACCAAGTGCGGGCTCCTGGTGGGCGACGGGCACATCGTGGCCGACGGGCGCCCCTCGTACGTGCGCCGGGCGTGCGACGCCTCGCTGCGGCGGCTCCAGACGGACGTGATCGACCTGTACCAGCTGCACCGGCCCGATCCGAAGGTGCCGGTCGAGGAGACCTGGGGCGCCATGGCGGAGCTGGTGGCCGCCGGGAAGGTGCGCGCGCTGGGATGGTGCGCGGTGGGTGTGCGCGCGGTGCGGCGCGGGGCTGCGCACGACCCGTACGACGAAACGGTTCGCCGGCTGGAGCGCGTCCAACAGGTGTTCCCGGTGAGCGCCGTGCAGGCGGAGCTGTCCGTGTGGTCGCCGGAGGCGCTGGCGCGGCTGCTGCCGTGGTGCGCGGCGCGCGGCGTGGGGTTCCTCGCGGCGATGCCGCTGGGCAGCGGCTTCCTCACCGGCACGCTGACGCCGGGCGGCGGGTTCGAGCCGGACGACCCGCGGGCCCGGCACCCGCGGTTCACCGCCGAGATGATGGCCGCGAACCAGCCGCTGGTCGCCGGGTTGCGCCGGGTGGCCGGGCGGCACGGCGGGGCGGCGGCCGGGGTGACGCCCGCCCAGGTGGCGCTGGCGTGGACGCTGGCGCAGGGCCGGCACGTCGTCCCGGTGCCGGGGACGAAGCGGGAGCGCTGGGCGGTGGAGAACGCGCGCGCGGCCGGCCTGGCGCTGACCCCGCGGGACCTCGCCGAGATCGCGGCGCTCCCGCCGGCGCGGGGCTCCTGGGACTGAGGCGCCCGGGCCGGGGCGGGGCGCCTAGGCTGGGCGGCACGGGCTCGACTCCGCCGCCGGGGAAGGAACGAAGAACGTGCGACGTCCTGTTGTGAGGGCCGTGTCGGCCGCCGCCGCCCTGCTGCTGGCGGCCGGGTGCTCGGCGGGCGGGGGGAACGGCCCCGCGGGTCCCGCGGCCGGCACGCCGGGCCGCACCGCCTCCTCCGCCGCGCCCTCGCCGTCCCCCTCCCCCACCGCGCCGCCCGCGAAGGGCTCCGTGCGCGTCGTGTCCACGGTCGCCCGGGGCCTCGCGTCCCCGTGGGGGCTGGCCCCGCTGCCGGGCGGCGACCTGCTGGTCTCCTCGCGCGACGAGGGGACCCTCACGCGCGTGGACGCCGAGACCGGCGGGCTGACGCTGCTCGGCGAGGTGCCGGGGGTGGCGCCCGGCGGGGAGGGCGGCCTGCTGGGCATCGCCCTGTCCCCGAAGTTCGCCGAGGACCACCTGGTCTACGCGTACTTCACCACCGAGTCCGACAACCGCATCGCCCGCATGCTGTACGACGGGAGCCGGCCGGCCGGACAGCAGCTGGGCGCCCCCGACACGGTCCTGCGGGGCATCCCGAAGGGCCTCGTCCACAACGGCGGCCGGATCGCGTTCGGCCCGGACGGGATGCTGTACGCGGGCACCGGCGAGACGGGCGAGCCGGGGCTGGCGCAGGACAGGGCGTCACTGGGCGGCAAGGTCCTGCGGATGACCCCGGACGGGCAGCCCGTGCACGGCAACCCGGAGGCGGACTCGGTCGTGTACTCGTACGGGCACCGCAACGTGCAGGGCCTCGCGTGGGACACGCGCAAACGGCTGTGGGCGGCCGAGTTCGGGCAGGACACCTGGGACGAGCTGAACCTGATCAGGCCCGGCGGCGACTACGGCTGGCCCGGCGCCGAGGGCAGGGGCGGCGGGGGCGGCTCCGTCGAGCCGGTCGCCCAGTGGCCGGTGGCCGACGCCTCGCCGAGCGGCATCGCCGTCGTGCGGGGCTCGGTGTGGCTGGCCGGGCTGCGGGGCGAGCGGCTGTGGCGGGTCCCGCTGTCCGGTGAGAAGGCGTCGGCCGCGCCCCAGGCGTTCCTGGAGGGTGCCTACGGCCGGCTGCGCACAGTGGCGGCGGCGGGCGGCAACCGGCTGTGGCTGGTCACCAGCGAGACCGACGGACGCGGCACGCCGGGGGCCGGTGACGACCGGATCCTGCTGCTGGAGGTGGAGTGAGGGCGGGCTGACGGCCCGGCCCGGAGCGCGCCGGGCCCCGGACCGCCGGTGCGGTGCGGGGCC